>NZ_CP150199.1:0-415000 GCF_037966425.1 Stenotrophomonas sp. FSL W7-1447
ATGGATGCCTGGTCCCGTAGTCTCGAGCGCCTTGAAGCGGAGTTCCCGCCGGAAGACGTTCACACCTGGTTGAAGCCGCTGCAGGCCGATCTGCGCGCGGACAGCCTGGTGCTGTATGCACCGAATGCCTTCATCGTCGACCAGGTACGCGAGCTGTACCTGGCCCGTATCCGCGAGCTGCTGGCCCATTTCGCCGGCTTCAGCGACGTTTTTCTTGAAATCGGCTCGCGCCCACGGCCGGTGGAAGCGCAGAACGCGGCCGTTTCCGCGCCGTCGGCGCACATCGCCAGTGAGCCGCAGGTGCCGTTCGCCGGCAATCTGGACAGCCACTACACGTTCGCCAACTTCGTTGAAGGCCGCAGCAACCAGCTGGGTCTGGCCGCCGCCTTCCAGGCAGCGCAGAAACCGGGCGATCGCGCGCACAACCCGCTGCTGCTGTACGGAGGCACCGGCCTGGGCAAGACCCACCTGATGTTCGCCGCCGGCAACGCCATGCGCCAGGCCAATCCAGGTACGAAGGTGCTGTACCTGCGTTCGGAACAGTTCTTCAGCGCGATGATCCGGGCCCTGCAGGAAAAGACCATGGATCAGTTCAAGCGCCAGTTCCAGCAGGTCGACGCGCTGCTGATCGATGACATCCAGTTCTTCGCCGGCAAGGACCGCACGCAGGAAGAGTTCTTCCACACCTTCAACGCGTTGTTCGATGGCAAGCAGCAGATCATCCTGACCTGCGATCGCTATCCACGCGAAGTCGAGGGCCTGGAAGCGCGCCTGAAGTCGCGTCTTGCCTGGGGCCTGTCGGTCGCGATCGAACCGCCGGACTTCGAGACCCGCGCCGCGATCGTGCTGGCCAAGGCACGCGAACGTGGTGCAGAGATTCCCGATGATGTTGCGTTCCTGATCGCCAAGAAGATGCGCTCCAACGTGCGCGACCTCGAGGGCGCGCTGAATACCCTGACCGCCCGCGCCAACTTCACCGGCCGCGCGATCACCACCGAGTTCGCCCAGGAAACCCTGCGCGACCTGCTGCGCGCCCAGCAGCAGGCGATCAGCATTCCCAACATCCAGAAAACCGTTGCCGACTACTACGGCCTGCAGATCAAGGATCTGCTGTCGAAGCGCCGGACCCGCTCGCTGGCCCGCCCCCGTCAGGTCGCCATGGCGCTGACCAAGGAACTGACCGAACACAGCCTGCCCGAGATCGGCGACGCCTTTGCCGGTCGCGATCACACCACGGTGCTGCACGCCTGCCGCCAGATCCGGACCCTGATGGAAACCGACGGCAAGCTCCGTGAGGACTGGGACAAGCTGATCCGGAAGCTGAGCGAATGATGCACGGATGCCGATGAGGCGTCATCGCACAAAACGGTGCAGAATCCGGTAGCAAGCGCGGGACACGTTGTGGATAAAAATGCCGTTTGAAATCGCAGCAGATTTATCCACAGCTTTCCCCACCCCTTGGGGGTCGGTAATGCAGAGGGTTTCGAGGTCTGAAATACCTTTAATTACAAAGACTTAGCATTGTTTTCCAGCGATTCTGTCTCTACCAGCACCACCAAGCTTTTGATTTATTCCACATTTTTTAAAGCATAGGGGCACGGAACCACATGCGTTTCACACTGCAGCGCGAAGCCTTTCTCAAGCCGTTGGCACAGGTCGTCAACGTGGTCGAACGCCGCCAGACCCTTCCGGTTCTGGCCAATTTCCTGGTCCAGGTGCAGAACGGCCAGCTGTCGCTGACCGGTACCGACCTGGAAGTGGAGATGGTGTCGCGGATCGCGGTTGAAGATGCCCAGGACGGCGAAACCACCATTCCCGCCCGCAAGCTGTTCGAGATCATCCGCGCCTTGCCCGACGGCAGCCGGATCACCGTCTCGCAGACCGGTGACAAGATCACCGTGCAGGCCGGTCGCAGCCGTTTCACCTTGGCCACGCTGCCTTCGAACGACTTCCCGTCGGTGGATGAAGTGGAAGCCACCGAGCGCGTCGCCATCGGCGAAGCGACCCTGAAGGAGCTGATCGAGCGCACCGCGTTCGCGATGGCGCAGCAGGACGTGCGCTATTACCTCAACGGCCTGCTGTTCGACCTGCGCGGGGATGCGCTGCGCACCGTGGCGACCGATGGCCATCGCCTGGCACTGTGTGAAACCGATCTGGCCAAGCCGAGCGGTTCCAAGCGCCAGATCATCGTGCCGCGCAAGGGCGTGACCGAACTGCAGCGCCTGCTGGAAAGCGGCGATCGCGAGATCGAGCTGGAAGTCGGCCGCAGCCACGTCCGCGTCAAGCGCGACGATGTCACCTTTACCTCCAAGCTGATCGACGGTCGCTTCCCGGATTACGAAGCGGTGATCCCGATCGGTGCCGACCGCGAAGTGAAGGTCGATCGCGAGGCGCTGCGCGCGTCGCTGCAGCGTGCGGCGATCCTCTCCAACGAGAAGTACCGCGGCATCCGCGTGGAAGTCTCGCCGGGCAACCTGAAGATCAGTGCGCACAACCCGGAACAGGAAGAGGCGCAGGAAGAGATCGAAGCCGACACCACCGTCAGCGACCTGGCGATTGGCTTCAACGTGAACTACCTGCTGGATGCCCTTTCGGCCCTGCGCGATGAGGAAGTCATCATCCAGCTGCGCGATTCCAACTCTTCGGCCCTGGTACGTGAATCCAGCAGCGAGAAATCGCGCCACGTGGTGATGCCGCTGCGGCTCTGACAGCGGTCCTGTTCCACGTGGAACCAGACGACGCCCGGGATATTCCCGGGCGTTTTTTTTGGTTCCACGTGGAGCATCGAAACGTGCATCCGCTGCGCCGGTCTGTGTGGCCGGTTTATCGAGCTTCGGATCGGAGTGAAACAGGCGGTAGGTGTCCCAGGCAATCGCTTGCCCCTGGCCAGGACTCCGGTTCGTCGGACGGCCGCCCGATCAAGAACTCAGTGCTCTTTCCTCAGCCGGTCGGGTTTCCCAGCGGAAGGCGCTGACGCAGGTGAAGGCAGCCGACATCGCGGTGCTCGCGCCTCTGCGAAACGACCCTGTCCACAGGCTGCATTTCCGGCAGATTGGGGCTCGCCTAGCTTCTAAATCTGGGTATAAATCTAAAGCATGGTGGTGATGGTAGCTCCAGATCTGGTGGAAAAACAGGCTATGTTTATGATTTAAAAGATCTTTTTAGGGCTGAAACCCCCTGTATATAGGCCCCACAGCCTGGGGGGGAACCTGTGGATAGTTTCGAGGCCGGTGCAAAGCCGCTTTTTTATCCACAGATTGCCCATATCTTGTGTATAAGTCATACAGTGCCGCTGTGGACAGCGTGAAACGATCGGCGCGAATTTCTTGAAATCTGTGGAACCCTCCAGGACCTTGGGTCTCAGATTTGAAGCAATCTGCAGGAACGGTCGCGGGCTCTCCGTCCGTTATCACGAACCGCTCTCCGTAGACGCGCTGATTTCGCTGAGATCTGGGCGGCTGCTCCCGCCATCGCGGTGCAGAATCGAAGGATTTCGAGGTAACCCGCGACGCCATTGCCGCCACGTGGAACAGGGCATCGTTCTGGACTACCCCGCTCCACGCGGTACGTGGTGCCGTCGGCCCCGGCTTGACCGATGCAGTAAGCTGATGGATTCCCCGCCCCCTCTACCGCCCCGTGCGGATGGTCTTTCGCGCCCCATGCTTATCCGCCGCCTCGCCTTGCACCAACTGCGTCGCTTCAGTGCGGTGGACCTTTCGCCCCAGCCGGGACTGAACCTGCTGACTGGCGACAACGGTGCCGGCAAGACCAGCGTGCTGGAGGCCCTGCATCTGATGGCGTACGGGCGGAGCTTCCGAGGCCGGGTACGCGATGGTCTGGTGCGCCAGGGCCAGGAAGCCCTGGAAATCTTCGTCGAATGGGACGAACAACGCGCGGACCATCCGCCGCACCGCCGGAAGGCCGGCCTGCGCCACAGTGGCCAGGACTGGAAGGGACGATTGGACGGTGAGGACGTGGCCCAGCTGGGCAATCTATGCGCAGCGCTGGCCGTCGTGACGTTCGAGCCCGGCAGCCACGCGCTGGTCAGTGGAGGCGGTGAACCCCGTCGCCGTTTCCTCGATTGGGGCTTGTTCCACGTGGAACCTGATTTCCTGTCCCTGTGGCGCCGCTATTCGCGTGCGCTGAAGCAGCGCAACGCCCTGCTCAAGCAAGGGGGGCCGCCACGGATGCTCGATACCTGGGATCATGAGCTCGCCGAGGCCGGAGAACCTCTGACCAGTCGTCGCCAGCACTACCTGGAGCGCTTGCAGCAGCGCACCGTGGCGCTGGCTGCCAGCCTGGCGCCGCAGCTCGGCATCCAGGGCCTGGAACTCAGTGCGGGGTGGCGTCGGCATGAGCTTCCTCTGGCCGATGCCCTGCTTCTGGCACGGGAACGTGACCGCCAGGCCGGTTACACCTCGGTCGGGCCGCACCGGGCCGATTGGAGCGTGGATTTCCACAGCATTCCCGGTCGTGACGCGCTGTCTCGCGGCCAGGCCAAGCTGACGGCATTGGCGTGCCTGCTGGCACAGGCCGAGGACTACGCGGAGCAGCGCGGCGAGTGGCCGGTGATTGCCCTCGACGATCTGGCTTCGGAGCTGGACCGGACCCACCAGGCGCGGGTACTGGAGCGCCTGCTCAGCGGCCCGGCACAGATCTTTGTCACTGCCACCGAAACCCCGGCAGCGCTGCAGGAGCTGACCCATATTGCCCGGTTCCACGTGGAACATGCACAGATCGTGGCTGTGCCATAGTGGGCACACCAGGGCCGCTCGACCCCGGCTGGTATAATTCGGGTTGGAATCCTTTCATTCTCGGCACATCGCTCCCGGCGGTGGCCGACCTGCGGAGCCTACGGCAAGCGCAATGAGCGACGAACAGAACACCCCGGCAAACAACGGCAATTACGACGCCAACAGCATTACCGCCCTGGAAGGCCTGGAGGCTGTCCGCAAGCGTCCCGGCATGTACATCGGTGACGTGCATGACGGCACCGGTCTGCACCATATGGTGTTCGAGGTCGTCGACAACTCGATCGACGAAGCGCTGGCCGGCCACGCCGACCACGTAGCAGTGACCATCCACGCCGACGGCTCGGTTTCGGTATCCGACAACGGTCGCGGTATCCCCACCGGCAAGCACGAGCAGATGAGTGCCAAGCTGGGTCGCGAGGTGTCCGCCGCCGAAGTGGTGATGACCGTCCTGCACGCAGGTGGCAAGTTCGACGACAACAGCTACAAGGTGTCCGGCGGCCTGCACGGCGTCGGCGTCAGCGTGGTCAACGCGCTGTCGCAGAAGCTGCTGGTGGATGTGTTCCAGAACGGCTTCCACTACCAGCAGGAATTCAGCAACGGCGCCGCCGTGACCGCACTGGCCAAGCTGGAAACCACCACCAAGCGCGGCACCACCGTGCGCTTCTGGCCGTCGACCGTTGCGTTCCACGACAACGTGGAATTCCACTACGACATCCTGGCCCGTCGCCTGCGCGAGCTGTCGTTCCTGAACTCTGGCGTCAAGATCGTCCTCGCCGACGAGCGCGGTGATGGCCGTCGCGACGACTTCCACTACGAAGGCGGCATCCGCAGCTTCGTGGAGCACCTGGCCCAGCTGAAGACCCCGCTGCATCCGAACGTCATCTCGGTCACCGGCGAGCACAACGGCATCGTCGTGGATGTGGCGCTGCAGTGGACCGACTCCTACCAGGAGACGATGTACTGCTTCACCAACAACATTCCGCAGAAGGACGGCGGCACCCACCTCGCCGGTTTCCGCGGTGCGCTGACCCGCGTGCTCAACAACTACATCGAGCAGAACGGCATCGCCAAGCAGGCCAAGATCAACCTGACCGGCGACGACATGCGCGAAGGCATGATCGCGGTGCTGTCGGTGAAAGTGCCGGACCCGAGCTTCTCCAGCCAGACCAAGGAAAAGCTGGTCAGCTCCGACGTGCGCCCGGCAGTGGAAAACGCCTTCGGTGCACGCCTGGAAGAGTTCCTGCAGGAAAACCCCAACGAAGCCAAGGCGATCGCCGGCAAGATCGTTGACGCCGCGCGTGCACGTGAAGCCGCGCGCAAGGCCCGCGACCTGACCCGCCGCAAGGGCGCACTGGACATCGCCGGCCTGCCGGGCAAGCTGGCCGACTGCCAGGAAAAGGATCCGGCGCTGTCCGAACTGTTCATCGTCGAGGGTGACTCGGCAGGTGGCTCGGCCAAGCAGGGCCGCAACCGAAAGAACCAGGCCGTGCTGCCGCTGCGCGGCAAGATCCTCAACGTGGAACGTGCCCGCTTCGACCGCATGCTGTCCTCCGACCAGGTCGGTACGCTGATCACGGCGCTGGGCACCGGCATCGGCCGTGACGAGTACAACCCGGACAAGCTGCGCTACCACAAGATCATCATCATGACCGACG
Source organism: Stenotrophomonas sp. FSL W7-1447 (assembly GCF_037966425.1). Taxonomy (NCBI): domain Bacteria; kingdom Pseudomonadati; phylum Pseudomonadota; class Gammaproteobacteria; order Lysobacterales; family Lysobacteraceae; genus Stenotrophomonas; species Stenotrophomonas sp. FSL W7-1447. The sequence goes on from NZ_CP150199.1 coordinate 6,410, forward strand.
CCGACGTCGACGGCGCCCACATCCGCACCCTGCTGCTGACGTTCTTCTACCGTCAGATGCCGGAGCTGATCGAGCGCGGTTACGTCTACATCGGCCTGCCGCCGCTGTACAAGATCAAGCAGGGCAAGCAGGAGCTGTACCTGAAGGACGACCCCGCGCTGGACAGCTACCTGGCCAGCAGTGCGGTGGAAAACGCCACGCTGGTGCCGGCCACCGGCGAACCAGGCATCGAAGGCCTGGCGCTGGAAAAACTGCTGCTGGCCTACGCCGCCGCGCAGGATTCGATCGAGCGCAACGCCCACCGTTACGACCGCAACCTGCTCGAGGCGCTGGTTGATTTCGTGCCGATGGACATGGAGAGCCTGCGCAGTGCCGGCGACGGCGAAGGCCTGGAAGCGCTGGCCAAGCGCCTCAACCAGGGCAGCCTGGGCAGCCCGCGCTTCAGCCTGGAGCTGCAGGAAGCCAACGATGAGCGTCCGGCCGCCGTGCTGGTGACCCGTCGCCACATGGGCGAGCAGCACATCCAGGTGCTGCCGATGTCGGCGTTCGAGAGTGGTGAACTGCGCGCCATCCACCAGGCGTCGAAGCTGCTGCACGGCCTGGTCCGCGAGGGCGCGACGATTTCCCGCGGCGCCAAGTCGATCGAAGTCGACAGCTTTGCCAAGGCGCAGAGCTGGCTGCTCGAGGAAGCCAAGCGCGGTCGCCAGATCCAGCGATTCAAGGGTCTGGGTGAAATGAATCCGGAGCAGCTGTGGGACACCACCGTGAATCCGGAAACCCGTCGGCTGTTGCAGGTTCGCATCGAAGACGCCGTCGCAGCTGACCAGATCTTCAGCACCCTGATGGGCGATGTCGTCGAGCCGCGTCGCGATTTCATTGAAGACAATGCGCTGAAGGTCGCCAACCTGGATATCTGACACAATCGGCAGCCGGCCGGTGCGCGGGGAGGCGCACCGGCCTCTGTCCCTTGAACGCAGGTATCTGATGTCCGTTTCCGCCCCGGCTTCCGCTCCGCCTCCGGTTCCGCCCGCGTCTGTCCCGCCGCGTGCCGTGGCCCCGCTGGCAGGTTTCTTCATCGACCTGGGTATTGCCGCGATCACCGTGATCGGCCTGAGCATGGTCAGTGGCCTGTTCTGGGGCTTCTACCGCGCGATCATGGTCAGCCGTGCCAATGCGGATGCCAACGGCGGCGCGCTGTCGCCGGATGCCGTCGGCGCAGCGGTCGGCCAGCCCGGTGCCCTGGCGCAGATCCTGATGGCGTTGATCGCTACCGGCGGCGCGGCACTGCTGCTGTACTTCTGGCGGCGTCCGGCAAGCGTCAGTGAACGCCAGGCCTCGCGGCAGGCGCTGCTGAGGCCGTCCACGTGGGGGTGGACCCTGCTGATGGCGACCCTGATCGTACTCGGCAGCAACGGCATCGCCTTCCTTTCCAGGCAGTTCGGGATCGAGCCGGTGCCGACCAACGTGGAACTGATGCAGAGCGCGATCGCGCGCTTCCCACTGTTCCTGGTGCTGTTTGCGGTGGTCCTCGCGCCGGCGTACGAAGAACTGCTGTTCCGCCGCGTCCTGTTCGGGCGCCTGTGGCAGGCCGGCCGCCCCTGGCTGGGCCTGGTCCTCAGCAGCCTGGCCTTCGCGCTGGTCCATGAAGTGCCCGGTGTCAGCAAGAACTCGCTGCTGGGCATGGCGCAGCTGTGGCTGGTCTACGGCGGCATGGGCGCCGCCTTCTGCTGGCTGTACCGGCGTACCGGCACCCTGTGGGCGGCCATCGCCGCGCATGCGCTGAACAACGCGGTGGCGCTGGCCGCAATGGTGTTCCTGGGGTCAACGTAACGCTGTGCCCGCTTGACGAAAGATTAAGCAGGTACGCTACACACTGCGCACATGAACACGGGGGCGGACCCATGAAACAACTGCTGCTGGCTCTAGTCATCACCACCGTCGTCAGTGCCTGCGCGACCACGACCTCGCCTACCGGACGACGGCAGATGGTGGGCGGCGTGTCGCAGGCACAGCTGGACCAGCTCGGCGCGCAGGCGTTTGCCGAGACCAAGCAGAAAGAGAAGATCAGCACCGATGGCCGCCAGAACGGCTACGTGCAGTGCGTGGTCAACGCGCTGGTGGCGCAGTTGCCGCCCCAGTACCGTGGCGTACGGTGGGAGACGGCGGTCTTTGTCGACAAGGAACCCAACGCGTTCGCCCTTCCCGGCGGCAAGGTGGGCGTCAATACCGGCATCTTCACCGTCGCCAAGAACCAGGATCAGCTGGCTGCCGTGATCGGCCACGAAATCGGCCATGTGATCGCCCGCCACCACGAAGAGCGCATTACGCGCCAGATGAGCGCGCAGACCGGCCTGGCTGTTGCCGGTGCCTTGGTTGGAGCTTATGCAGGTGAGTCGGCAGCCAACGCACTGAACCAGTTCGGTGGCATGGGTGCGCAGGCGGCCTTTCTGCTGCCAGGCTCGCGGACCCAGGAAAGCGAGGCCGATGTCATCGGCCAACGGCTGATGGCCCAGGCCGGCTTCAACCCGGCGCAGGCGGTCGATCTGTGGCAGAACATGATGGCGGCCAGCGGTGGTCGCAGCCCGCAGTGGCTGTCCACCCACCCCGATCCGGCCAACCGGATCCAGGAACTGCGCCGTGATGCACCGGGCCTGACGCCGGTGTACCAGCAGGCGCAGGCGGCCGGGCTGCGGCCAAAGTGCGGATGAGTGCGCAGTTCTATGCTGTATTGCAGCACATAAAACGATTTCTCACGCCATCTGTTTCTGATACGTTTGGCGGCTCAGATTTTTCTGACAGTCCGACTTTGCCGCTATCCGGCGGTTCGATCGAGGTGAACGATGATTTTCCGTAACCACAAAGCTGTGCTTTCCGTCCTCGTCGCGACCGCCCTGACCGGCGCCGTGGTCACCGATGCCTTTGCGCAGTCCTCGCGTTCCTCCGACCGTGGCAGCCGCGGCGGCAGCAGCAAGCAGGCCAAGGCCGAACCGCTGTACCCGAATGCGACCCGCCAGGAGCCGACCGCCAAGGCCTCGGCCAAGATGGGCAGCAAGCTGCAGAAAATGATTGACACCTACAACAAGGAAAAGTTCCCGGAAACGCGTGAGCAGGCCGACGCGATCCTGGCCGACAGCGCGTCCAACGAGTACGACAAGTCGCTGGCCGCGCAGCTGGCCTCGCAGGCGGCGTACCAGACCGACGACGTGCCGGGCGCGATCGCGTACCTGAAGCAGGCGATCCAGTTCAACGGCCTGGACAACAACGGTCACTTCCAGTCGATGCTGATGCTCGGCCAGCTGCAGCTGCAGGAAGACCAGACCGCCGAAGGCCTGGCCACCCTGGACAAGTACTTCGCCGAGAGCAAGTCGACCAAGCCGGAAGAGCTGATCGCCAAGGGCCAGGCGCTGTACCAGCTGGAGCGCTACCAGGAAGCGATCCCGGTGCTGAAGCAGGCCATTGCCGGTGCCACCGAGCCGAAGGACAACTGGAACCAGCTGCTGATGGCTGCCCTGTCCGAAGCCGGCCAGACCGGTGAGGCGGTGCAGGCCGCAGAAGCGCTGGCGGCCAAGAACCCGAATGACAAGAAGGCCCAGCTGAACCTGGCCAACATGTACATGCAGGCTGACCAGATGCCGAAGGCCGCCGCGGTGATGGACAAGCTGCGCAGCAGCGGCCAGCTCACCGACGAGCGCGAGTACAAGCAGCTGTACTCGATCTATGCCAACACCGAGAACAAGGAAAAGGACGTCATCGCGGTCATCAACGAAGGGTTGCAGAAGGGCATCCTGAAGCCGGACTACCAGGTCTACCTGGCGCTGGCCCAGTCCTACTACTACTCCGACCAGGTGCCGCAGGCGATCGACGCGTGGCAGAAGGCCGCCCCGCTCTCCAAGGACGGTGAGACCTACCTGAACCTGGCACGCGTCCTGCATGCCGAAGGTCGCATCCCGGAGGCTAAGCAGGCCGCCCAGCAGGCGCTGGCGAAGGGTGTGAAGAACCAGGCTGATGCCAAGAAAATCATCAACCTGAAGTAAGTAGGAATAACGCCTGAACGCCTGCTCAGTTGATGCGCAGGCGCTCAGGATTGGTATAAGCTTGGAGGTTCCTGCGGTGTCATGCACCGCTGATCAGGGATTCCGCCCCCGGCATCCCGGCCCCACTATTGAGCTCTTGGCGCATGACGGAACAACTAGTCGTTCACCGGTACGAACAACCCGATGACAAGGGGCTGAGCTGGCCTCGCATCGTCGGTATCGCGTTTGTAATTGCCCTGCATCTGGCCGCCTTCATGATGCTCCTCATTCCCGCCGTGGCTCCCAAGGCCGTCGCGGAGAAGGAGCGCAACGTCATGGTGACCATCGTCGACGCGCCGCCGCCGCCCCCACCGCCGCCGCCGCCGCCGCCGCCGCAGGATACTCCGCCACCGCCGGTGAAGAATCTGTCGCCGCCGAAGCCGTCGCCCGTACCGCCGCCGCCGCAGGCGCCGGTCGTGGACGTGCCGGAGCCGCGCCCGAACGATATCGTCACCCCGCCGTCGCCCCCGTCGCCGCCGGCTCCGCCGACCCAGATCGAGGCCAGCGTGGACATCTCGTCGAAGGCCATGAATCCGCCGCGCTACCCGCCGGCCGCCTTCCGCGCGGGTATCCAGGGCGAAGTGATCCTGATCATTGATGTCGATGCCAACGGCAACGTCACCAATGTCACGGTGGAAAAGTCCAGCCGTAACCGCGACCTGGACCGTGCTGCGATGGAAGCAGCTCGCAAGTGGCGCTTCAACGCCGCTGAATCTGGCGGTAAGAAGGCGGCAGGTCGCGTTCGCGTCCCGGTCAACTTTGCGCTGAACTGATGCGTCCGGGTGGCCCTCCGGCCACCCCCGCTCCCGGTTCGATTGTTTAGCTTAGCTACACCCTTTATCACCACACACAACAAAGGTAAGCGTCATGCTGCAGGAAATTTTCATCGCCGCTGCTGCCGGGGGCAATCCGTCCAACGCCCTGTCGCAGATGGGCTTCGAGCACCTGATCCACGAAATGACCACCAAGCCGGGTGATTTCGCGGTTTCCTGGGTCGTGCTGCTGACCCTGATCGCCATGTCGGCCATGTCCTGGTACTGGACCGTCATCAACATCTTCCGTGCTACCCGCCTGAAGAGCGCCGCTGACCGCGTCGTCAGCCTGTTCTGGGACACCCCGAACGCGCAGGACGCCATCCGTGCGATGGAAGAGCAGCCGGCTTCGGAGCCGTTCTCGAAGATCGCCCTGGACGCTGCCCAGGCCGCTGCCCACCACCAGCGCGCTGAAGGCGGTGCTACCGGCGGCGTCGGTGAGAACCTGAGCCGTTCGGAGTTCGTCGACCGCGCCCTGCGCCAGGCCGTGACCCGCGAAAGCAACAAGCTGCAGTCGGGCATGACCCTGCTGGCCACCGTCGGTGCAACCGCTCCGTTCGTCGGTCTGCTGGGTACCGTGTGGGGCATCTACGGCGCGCTGATCAAGATCGGTGCCACCGGCTCCGCTTCGATCGACGCCGTTGCCGGCCCGGTGGGTGAAGCGCTGATCATGACCGCGATCGGTCTGTTCGTCGCAATCCCGGCCGTGTTCGCCTTCAACTTCTTCAGCAAGATCAACAGCGCGACCATCAGCAAGTTCGATACCTTCGCGCACGACCTGCACGACTTCTTCGCCACCGGTTCGCGCGTCCGCTAATTGCGGCGCGCGTCACCCAGCGACGAAGTAAGTAGTCACCAAGATCTAGACGGAGCCCGTTATGGCTTTCAGTAGTGGTAACAGCGGCGGCCCCATGGCCGACATCAACGTTACGCCCCTCGTGGACGTGATGCTGGTGCTGCTGATCATCTTCATCATCACGGCGCCCCTGATGTCCCACAAGGTCAAGGTGGATCTGCCGGAAGCCAACCTGATCCAGAAGCCGGAAGATGCTGAAAAGCGTCCGAACCCGATCACGCTGGCAGTCAAGGAAGACGGCTCGATCTACTGGAACGACGAAGAAATCAACAAGCAGACTCTCGAGTCCCGCTTGGCGACCGCCGCACAGCAGACCCCGCAGCCGCCGCTGAACCTGCGTGGTGACCGCACCACCAAGATGCGCGTCATCAACGACCTGACCAAGGTCGCGCAGGAACAGGGCATGCTGGACGTCGGCTTCGTTGCAACCAAAGAAAAGGGGCAATAAGCCATGGCATTCAGTAGTGGTGGTGGCAAGGGCCCCATGGCAGACATCAACGTCACGCCCCTCGTGGACGTGATGCTGGTTCTGCTGATCATCTTCATCGTGACCGCGCCGATCATGACGTACCCGATCGCCGTGGACCTGCCGCAGCGCGTGCTCAACCCACCGCCGCAGCTGGTCGAACCGCCGCCGCCGATCGAGCTGAAGATCGACGCCAGCAACCAGGTCTCGTGGAACAACAGCCCGATCAATACCAGCGAGCTGCAGCAGCGGATGGAGCAGGAGGTCCAGCGTGACCCGACCAACCAGCCGGAACTGCGCATCGACGCCAGCCCGGATTCCGAGTACGACGTGATGGCCAAGGTTCTGGCCGCCGCGAAGAACGCTCAGATGAAGAAGATCGGTTTTGTGCAGCAGTAATCGCTACACCGCAACACAACAGTCATGACGCGACTGCAGACGCCCCTGGAGACAGGGGCGTTTTTTTGTGTTTTCGTCGTGGCGCACGGCTTGGGGTCAGATCCCTTTTCCTGAGCAAAAAGGGATCTGACCCCATCCGGCAGCACGCGCCGCTATGATCGGCGGATGCTCGCCCTCTTCGACTCCCTGCGCCACTGGCTTGACGGCGTCGCCCACCTTGGCTCGATCCTGGCGGTGGCCTACCTGCTGTACCTGTTCGCGCTGGCGGGCTGGATCATGCTGCAGAAGCGTGAGCCGGTGGCCACGCTGAGCTGGATCCTGTCATTGGCACTGCTGCCCTACCTGGGGCTCTTCATCTATTACCTGCTGGGCCCGCAGAAGGTGAAGCGGCAGCGCCTGCGTCGCGGCCGCGCGCGCTCGGGCATGGAGCACTACAGCGATGTCTGCCCGCCCGATGCGGACTGCACCGAGCTGGCCAAGGTCGCCCAGGCCACCACCGGGCTGGCACCGAGCAGCGCCATCGAAGTGACCTGGCTGGTGGACGGCGCCGCGACCTATGACGCGCTGCTCGACGCCATCGCGCAGGCCCGCGACCATGTGCACCTGGAGTACTACATCTTCAACCCCGACCACGCCGGCACCGCGGTGCGCGACGCGCTGGTCGAACGCGCCGGCGCCGGCGTACAGGTGCGCCTGCTGCTGGATGCGGTCGGCTCGTCCGCCCTGCCCCGCCGCTTCCTGCAACCGCTGCTGGACGCCGGTGGCGAGGCGATCTGGTTCCATCCGCGGCAACTGCTGAAGCCGTTCAAGCGTCCGTGGCTGAACCTGCGCACGCACCGCAAGCTGGTGATCGTCGATGGCCGCGTGGCCTTCACCGGTGGCATCAACATCACCGACGAAGAGGACGAGCGCCGCAGGCCCGACGCCTACCGCGACCTGCACATGCGTATCCGCGGCCATGTGGTGCGCAGCCTGCAGCTGGTGTTCGCCGAGGACTGGCTGTACGCCAGCGGCCAGGACCACTCCCGATTCGACATCGCCCGGTTGTGGCCGGCCGATGTGCCGATGCGCGCGGATGGACCGATCAACGCGCAGGTGCTGGTCTCCGGGCCCGACTCGGGCTGGGAGACCATCCACCGCCTGCATGTGGCGGCGATCCAGGAAGCGAACGAGCGGGTGTGGCTGGTGACGCCCTATTTCGTGCCGGGTGAAGCGGCGCGGATGGCGCTGACCTCGGCCGCGCTGGGCGGCCTGGACGTGCGCCTGCTGGTACCGAAGATGAGCGATTCCTGGTTCGTGACCCAGGCCGCACGCTCCTACTTCGATGAGCTGTTGCACGCCGGCGTGAAGATCTATGAGTACGGGCCGCGCATGCTGCATACCAAGGCCTTCATTGCCGATGACGATGTCTGCATCGTCGGCAGCGCCAACTTCGACCACCGCAGCTTCCGGCTGAATTTCGAGCTGTCGATGATGATCAGCGACCGCGGCCGCGTTGCCGCCTTGGCTGAGCTGCTGCAGGGCGAGTTCGACCGCGCCACCCGGGTGCATGACCAGGCCGGCCGCTCGCTGTGGCTGCACCGCCTGCCCGAGGCGTTCGCCCGGCTGGCCTCGCCGCTGCTGTGACGCAGCGCTACACTGCGGCGATCATCCGGGGAGCCCGACTATGTACTGGTTGTACCTGCTGCTGGCGCTGGGCTGCTTTGCCTTCGCGCTGAAGACCCCGAGCGCGGGGTTGATGACCCTGTGCCTGCTGGCGGCGCTCGGTTTCCTGCTGGCCTGGGTGCGCGGCCGCTATGTGGCCCGCTTCGGCGACCTGCAGCGCGACCCGGCCACGCTGATCGATGCCGAGGAACTGCGCCGCCTGCGCGAACAGGCCCAGGCCCGCCGCACTGACGACCACAACGACCACGACCCGTCCCCTCTTTCCAAGTAGTTCCGTTCCATGACCCAGCTCAGCGTCAACGTCAACAAGATCGCCGTCCTGCGCAATTCGCGCGGCGGCGCCGAACCGGACGTGGTGCGCGCCGCCCAGGCCTGCCTGGATGCCGGCGCGCATGGCATCACCGTGCATCCGCGGCCGGACCGCCGGCACATCACCGCCGAGGACGTGCTGGCCCTGTCCGCCCTGACCCGCGCGCGTGGCGTCGAGTTCAACATTGAAGGCAATCCGTTCGCGCCGCCGCGCGAGGGCTACCCCGGCCTGCTGGCGCTGTGCGAACAGACCCGGCCCGCGCAGGCCACCCTGGTGCCCGACGGCGACGGCCAGATCACCTCCGACCACGGCTTCGATTTCGAGCGGGACGCCGGGCGCCTGCGTCCGCTGGTGGCGGCGCTGAAAGTGATGGGCTGCCGGGTCAGCCTGTTCGTCGACGCGGGCAACCCGTTGCTGGAGCGGGCAGCCGAGGTCGGTGCCGATCGCATCGAACTGTATACCGGCCCCTACGCGGAGGCGCACGCGGCGGGCGACGCTGCGGCGATGCTGGAACTGTTCGCCACTGCGGCGCGGCGGGCGCAGGCGGTGGGCCTGGGCGTCAACGCCGGGCACGACCTGTCGCAGGACAACCTGCGCGATTTCCTGGCCCATGTGCCGGACGTGCTGGAGGTATCGATCGGTCATGCGCTGATCGGCGAGGCGCTGTATGACGGGCTGGATGCCACGGTGCGGGGCTATCTGGCCCTGCTGTGACCGACGGATGCGAGGGACACGGGTTGCCTTGTAGGGCCGAGCCCTGAACCCTTCATGCGGCCGTCGCAGCCATTGAGACGGCCACGACGTACCCTGCCGCAATGGGTATTGCGATCAAGGGCCGAGGTTCCACGTCCCACCTTGCCGGGCGCTTCGAAAGCACCGTCAGCGAGGCGGTGGACGACGGCTGGGCGGTCGACGAAAGCGAAGAGTTCCTCGCCCCGCGCCTGCGCACCGAAGTACGCGCCGAGACCGCGCGCAGCATCATCACCCGCAACACTTCGCCGGACGTCGGCTTCAGCCAGTCGGTGAATCCATATCGCGGTTGTGAGCATGGCTGTTCCTACTGTTTCGCGCGTCCCTCGCACGCCTATCTGAACCTGTCGCCGGGCCTGGACTTCGAGACCAAGCTGTTCGCCAAGACCAATGCGCCGCAGCTGCTGCGTAAGGAGCTGTCGAAACCCGGTTACGTGCCGCAACCGATCGCACTGGGCATCAACACCGATGCGTACCAGCCGATCGAACGCAAGTTCAAGCTGACCCGCCAGCTGATTGAAGTGATGCTGGAGACCAGGCATCCGTTCTCGCTGATCACCAAGAACGCACTGGTCGAGCGCGATATCGATCTGCTTGCGCCGCTGGCGGCGGAAAACCTGGTCAGCGTGCACTTCTCGGTGACCTCGCTGGACCCGCATCTCTCCGCGAAGCTGGAACCACGCGCATCGGCACCGCACGCACGGCTGCGTGCGATGAAGCGGCTGCATGAAGCCGGCATTCCGGTCGGCGTGATGGTGGCGCCGGTGATTCCCTGGATCAACGACAGCGAACTGGAAGCCGTGCTGGAGGCCGCACACGACGCAGGTGCGAGCACCGCCGGCTACGTGCTGCTGCGCCTGCCGCTGGAAGTGGCACCGCTGTTCCGCGACTGGCTCGATACGCACCATCCTGATCGCGCCGCGCATGTGATGAGCACCATCCAGCAGCTGCGCGGCGGCAAGGACTACGACAGCCAGTTCGGCACGCGCATGCGGGGCCAGGGCGTGTATGCCGATCTGTTGAGCAACCGCTTCAAGCTGGCGCGCAAGCGTCTTGGGTTCAATGCGCAGAACAGCCATTGGCCGAAGCTGGATTGCAGCCGGTTCCAGAAGCCGCTGCCGCCGAAGAAGGAGTCGCCGCAGGGCAGTCTATTCTAGGGCTCTGGACCGCAGCGCGATCCACCGGCAACAATCCACACCTTGCCGCATCGCCTGGTGTTGTACACGATGAAATGCAGTCACTGCTTCCGTGCCAGTGGTCTTCTTCTCTGCCTTGCGACCCTGCAAGTCCAGGCCCGCGCCCTGCACGAGTGCATCGTTGTTCCGCAGGCCGCGGTCGTCACTGACATGCCGGCTGGCCTGGACGAGTTCGAACAACGTTTGTGGACAGCAAATGCAGGCCAGGTGGTGAGCAAGGGCACTGACACCCTTCTTCTGCTTCGCCTGTTCTCGGAATCACCGGGCGTGATGGATTCCCAAGAGTTCACCAAGGTCACCGGCACCCTGTCTGGATACACTCCGTCCTCTGAAGGGATTCCGGCTGTGCTCGGCGCACGCCTGAGCAGTGGCAGTGCGGGCTTCGCGCACAAGGGAGACTACTGGTTGTCCGATTCAGCGGATATCGAACTACATCGGCCGCACAAGGGCGACAGTCGGATCGAAGTCAAAGTGACGGCTGTTGGGTGGAACAGCTATCGAAAGGAGGACCGTTCCTTCTATCTCCAGATCACCTGTCAACTCGAGGAGATCCCTGTCGAGAAGCTCAGTGCCTGGCAAGGCGGCAACGGCAACCTCTTGGGATCCTTTGGTCCTGCCAGATAATCGAGCGGATCAACCTTTACCCACTACTGGCTTAATTCGATGTATCTGGAACAATGCGATAACTGAAATGAAGATCATCCACTGGCTCGGCATCGCGTTCCTTTGGATGCTTCCATTGAACTTTCTTCTGCTGACGACTGCCAAGTTGATGTCAGGAAACGCGCTTGGGAACGAAGAAATCGTGGGCTTCGGCGTCGCCCTCTTTGGTCTGATGGCGGGAGGGATTCTCTATCGCCGCCGCCCTCGGTAGACGTGAGTTCGTTCGACCATGGTCCAGGTCCAGTGCTGAGAAAGCATTGACTGGAGGTCCTGGCATGGCAGCCTTGAAGAGTGGCGGAGCTCTCCTGGGGCATCACAGAGCTAAGGCAGTCAGAATCATTTCTGACTGGACGACCGCTCGCGGCGGATTCAAGGCACTGGGTACATCATCCGCGGTAAGGCGACTGTGCGAGGAACTTATGGCACCGCGAAAAAGCAGGAAAAGAGATCCAGGATTGCCAGTCGTCCAGCACTGCTTTATGCGATCGCGATTTGGAGAGTGATGAAGATTCTACTTTGGGTACCTGTTGTTGTATTTGCTTTGCTGTCATTGAGAGCAATCGCGTTCGTCGCCTATCAAGGGCTAAATGGAACTGCCTTCGAGGAAGAGGAAATCATTGTCGCGGGGATCGGATTGGTCTGCGGCTGGATCGCCTGGGTGATGTACAAGACCTTGATCAGGCCAGGTAAGAAGCCGAGACCCTGATTCTGAGCCGGTGGTTCCGGGGCGAGCTGGTCGGTGTCGACCGCCGTGATTACGACGCGAGCGATATAAACACTCGCACCGTACGAGTAGATTCTTCTGGGGAGCGCGACTGTGCGAATGAGGTTGTTGATTGCGCTTGTTCTAGGCTTGAGCTGCAGCGCGTGCGCGTCGCTGCTTCCTGGTAGCCATAAGATCAGCGCCTTCTACGTGTCTAACGCCGACTCGGATGTGACCGGCTGCGAAAGGTCTGACCACAGGGAAATTTCACTTGCGTGCCATCGGATTGTTGATGGCGACAATGTTGTAGTGGCATTGCGCGAGTACACAGCGACCAAGATTGATAATGAAAGATGCAAGAAGCTGACATTGATCCTTCCCCCGAATCTGGCGGAGGGAGATGTCTTCAGTTTGACGGAGGGTGATACCAGGGCGTTCTACAGCACTGGCCTCAGCCTGAAACCTGGCAGCACTGGATGCTACGGAAAGGCAGTTTCAGGCAGCGTGGAGATCCTCAGAAAATCCAATGATCTGATGCAGCTTCGCATCAACGCGCGTTTTGATCTCGATAGCCCCGCGGGCTGGAAGGACCACTGCAAGGTGCGCGAGCTCAGCTATGAACTGAATGCCATCCGCAGGCCGCTGGGTCAGCTGGGCGCATGGGAAGGCGTGCCAGCCCCCGGAGATTCTCTTATCAGCGAGGGCAGCCCCGATGGCGGTCTGCCTTAGGAGATAACACTAACCGCTCGCACCACAGCACAGGATCTCGGGGCCTGCTTCATGATCCGGACAAGATGCTGAGAACTTCGAGTGACCAATTTGCTTCACCCTCCTCCAAACAACCTCTGCGCACTCTGGAACAGGATCCAGCTCGTCGCGATGAACTTGTCGCCACCCTGTGGCCGATTCCCGCGGTGGGTGTGGGTGAACGCCGTCGGCGCGATCAGCAGGCTGCCGGTGCGTGGCGCGATCTTGCGGCCCTGGAACAGGAACTCGGTTTCGCCTTCGTCGAAGTCGTCGTTGAGGTAGAGCGTCCACAGCACGTGCCGGTGCAGGGTCTCGGCCTGCGCATCCTTCGGGTACAGCTCGCAGTGCCAGTACGGGTAGCCGCCCTCGCCTGCCGCATACCACTGCAGGTTGATCGCGCCCGGGCGCAGGCAGGTGCGGGCCAGGTCGGCCAGCTGCTGCGGCGGCATGTCGGGAAAGTCCTCGGCAGACAGGCGTCGCGGTTGGCCGTTGCTGTCCTGGATCTGCAACATCAGCGGCGCGATCAAGGCCTGTGGATAACGGCGTAGATAAGTCAGCAGGCCGTTGAACACGGCGATCTGCAGCTGCTGGTCGACGTCCTGCCAGCCGTCCAGGCCACTGATGCGCAGATCCTTGCTGTGCTTGAGTTCGGGGAACACGCCACTGCCCACGGCACCGGGCAGCAGGCCACGCGTGGCACGCATGCGCTCGACGATGGCCGCGCAGACCTCACTGGGGACGGCGTTGTGGATGACTTCGATGAAATCGACCGGGCCCTGCTTGTGCATGCGTGCATTCCTTCGGCGGCAACGGCTTGATGGTGCCGTTTGCCGCCCGCGGTGTCACCCTGCGGTCATGTCATCGAACTGCCATGACCGTCGTCAGGCGTCGAGCCGTCAGCCCTTCGCTTCGTCGTGCGTGTGGTGGTAACGCACCGCTTCGGCCACTTCTTCGCGCGAACCGAGGAACACCGGCACGCGCTGGTGCAGCTGATCAGGCTGGATGTCGAGGATGCGCTCACGGCCCGTCGAGGCGGCGCCGCCGGCCTGTTCGACCAGCAGGCCCATCGGGTTGGCTTCGTACATCAGGCGCAGCTTGCCGGCCTTGGACGGATCCTTCTTGTCCCACGGGTAGATGAAGATGCCGCCGCGGGTCAGGATGCGGTGTACGTCGGCCACCATGCTGGCGATCCAGCGCATGTTGAAGTTCTTGCCGCGCGCGCCTTCCTTGCCCGCCAGCAGGTCGCTGACGTAGGCCTGCATCGGCGCTTCCCAGTGACGCTGGTTGGACATGTTGATGGCGAACTCCTGGGTGGCCGCCGGAATCTGCATGTTCTCGGTGGTCAGCACGAACTCGCCCTTCTCGCGGTCGAGGGTGAAGGCATGGGTGCCGTGGCCGACGGTCAGCACCAGCTGGGTGCTGGGCCCGTAGATGCAGTAGCCGGCGGCGATCTGCTTGCTGCCCGGCTGCAGGAACGCGTCATCGCCCGGCAGTTCGACGTTGGTCGGGCAACGCAGCACGGAGAAGATGGTGCCGACGGAGACATTGACGTCGATGTTGGAGCTGCCGTCGAGGGGATCGAACAGCAGCAGGAAATCGCCGCGCGGGTAGATGTCCGGCACCGGCTGGCTGTGGTCCATTTCCTCCGAGGCACACGCGGCGAGATGGCCACCCCATGCGTTGGCCTCCAGCAGGATCTCGTTGCTGATGACGTCCAGCTTCTTCTGCGCTTCGCCCTGCACGTTGCCGGTGCCGGCGTCGCCGAGCACGCCACCGAGGGCGCCCTTGCTGACGGCGATGGAGATGCTGGTGCAGGCGCGGGCGACCACGGCGATCAGCTGGCGCAGGTCGGCATTGATGCGGCCGGCGTGCTGTTCCTGGATCAGGAAGCGGGTCAACGAAGTACGGGACATGGGCGGGCAGGTCTCGGCAGCGGGAAAACGCCTATTGTCGCCCGTCTGGCGGGGGCGTGCGTGAGCGCGGGAAGGCGTAATCGTTTCCAGATGCGTTGCGCCGCAGAAGCGGGGCGCCCTGCTTCTGTAGAGCCGAGCCCGCGCTCGGCTGCGCTTCGTCCTTCATGCCGCACAAGCCGAGCGTAGGCTCGGCTCTACAGAGACCAGGGCCCAAAAAACAAAGGCGCCTTTCGGCGCCTTTGTCTTCAAACCACTGGAGCGTTGTTTCAGCCCTTGGCGACGGTGGCCACGGCCTTGGCGACGTATTCCAGGTTGTTCTGGTTCAGCGCGGCCACGCAGATGCGGCCGGTGCCGACGGCGTAGATGCCGAACTCGTCGCGCAGGCGCTCGACCTGCTCGCGGCTCAGGCCGGAGTAGGAGAACATGCCGGCCTGCTCGTTGATGAAACCGAACTGCGGCGCGCCGGCGGCGGCCAGCTTCTCGACCAGGCCCTGGCGCAGTGCGTGGATGCGCTCGCGCATCTCGGTCAGTTCCTGCTCCCACATCGCGCGCAGTTCCGGGTGGGTCAGCACGCCGGCCACCAGCGCAGCACCGTGGGTGGACGGGCTGGAGTAGATGGTGCGGATCACGCGCTTGACCTGCGACTGCACCGCCTTGGCGTCAGCGGCGGTCGGCGCCACCATCGACAGCGCACCCACGCGCTCGCCATACAGCGAGAACGACTTGGAGTACGAGTTGGCGACGATGAAGCTGTCGATGCCGGCTTCGGCGATGATGCGCACGGCTGCGCCGTCCTGCTCGATGCCCTTGTCGAAGCCCTGGTAGGCCATGTCGATGAAGGGGAACAGCTGCTTGTCCTTCAGCAGCTGGGCGACCTGCGTCCACTGGGTGACCGTGAGGTCGGCCCCGGTGGGGTTGTGGCAGCAGGCGTGCAGCAGCACCACGGTACCGGCTTCCAGCTTGCCGAGGTCGGCCAGCATGCCGTCGAAATCAACCCCATGGGTGGTCGGGTCGAAATAGGTGTAATCCAGCACCTCGAAACCGGCGGCGCTGAACACGGCGCGGTGGTTTTCCCAGCTCGGGTTGCTCAGTGCAACGGTGGCGTGCGGCAGCAGCTTCTTCAGCACGTCGGCGCCGACGCGCAGCGCACCGCTGCCACCGACGGTCTGCGCGGTGGTGACGCGGCCGGCGGCCAGCAGCGGCGAGTCCTTGCCGAACACCAGCTCACGCGTGGCCTGCGTATAGGCCGGCAGGCCATCGATCGGCAGGTAGCCGCGCGGTTTGGCTTCGGCGGCAAGCTGCTGCTCGATCTGCTTGACGGCGCGCAGCAGCGGAATGCGGCCGCTCTCGTCGTAGTAGATGCCCACACCCAGGTTGACCTTGGTCGGGCGGCTGTCGGCGTTGTACGCCTCGGTCAGGCCCAGGATCGGGTCGCCTGGGACCAGTTCCACGTTTGCAAAGAAGGACACGGCGGTACTCGTTCGGTAGACGGAAAGGGGGAGGAAGTGCGCTACGCGGCTTGCGGCCGTTCGGCCGGAAACAGCCCATCGTAACAAAGCCTGCCGGGGCTGGCCGCCGCCATCGTCATCCACGGCCCCGTACCATGGCGTGCGTTGCCACCGGATCCATCAACCTGAATCATGAATGCTGCTGCACGCCGCCGTTGCCTGCCGTTGTCCGTCCTGCTGCTGCCGCCCTGGGCGGTGGTGGCCGCGCCCGCGCCGACCACCCTGCCCAGCGTGCAGGTGCAGGCTGCGAGGGTGCCGGGCATCGACCCGTTCGCGCTGCCGGCCAGCCAGGACACGGTATGGATCGACGCCAGCCGTGCCGGCACCGGCGTGCAGCTGTCCGAGGCGCTGGCCGGCGTGCCGGGGCTGGTCGCGCGCGACCGTCAGAACTTCGCCCAGGACACCCAGCTGTCGATCCGTGGCTTTGGCGCGCGCTCGACGTTCGGGGTGCGCGGGGTGCGGGTACTGATCGACGGCGTGCCGGCGACCATGCCGGACGGCCAGGGCCAGCTGTCGCACGCCAGCCTGCTGGGTGCCGAGCGCATCGAGGTGCTGCGCGGACCATTCTCGGCGCTGTACGGCAATTCCTCCGGGGGCGTTCTGCAGGTCTGGAGTGCACAGGGCCAGGCCGGGGATCCGTGGCGGCTGCGGCTCAACGCCGGTGCCGACAATACGCTCAGCATCGGCGCGCAACTGAAGGGCGCAGGCCCTGCGCTGGACTACAACATTGCCGCCAACCACTTCCGTACCGATGGCTGGCGCGACCACAGCCGTGCGCGCCGTGAATCGCTCAATGCGCGCATCGGCGGGGAGCTGGGCGGAGGCCGGCTGGAGCTGCTGCTCAATGCACTGGATGCCCCGGACGCGCAGGACCCGCTGGGGCTGAGTCGTGCCCAGGTCGCGGCGGATCCGCGCCAGGCCACCGCCGTGGCGCACCAGTACAACACGCGCAAATCAGTGCGCCAGCAGCAGGCTGGCCTGCGCTGGAGCCGCGAAACCGGGGCGCAGCGCTGGCAGGTCACGGGCTATGCCGGGCAGCGCGCGGTGACCCAGTACCTGCCGATTCCGCCCACCGCACAGGCCAACCCGTTGCATGCCGGTGGGGTGATCGACCTGGAGGGCGGTTATGGCGGGCTGGACGCGCGCTGGGGCTGGCACGGTGATCTTGCCGGCCGGCCGCTGGACCTGGTGGCCGGGCTCAGCGCCGACCGCCAGCGCCAGCACCGCACCGGCTACGAGAACTTCGTGGGCAGCGCCCTGGGGGTGCGCGGGCGCCTGCGCCGTGACCAGATCGATACCGTGCAGAACGTGGACCAGTTCGCCCAGGCATGGTGGCAATGGAGCCCGCGCTGGTCGCTGCTGGCGGGCGTACGCCACAGCAGCGTGCGCTTCGAATCGGACGATCGCTACATCACCGATCGCAACCCGGACGACAGCGGCCACCGTCGCTACCCGGCCACCACGCCGGTCGCCGGCGTCAGCTTCGAGGCCAGCCCGCAATGGCGGCTGCACGTGGCCACCGGCCGTGGCTTCGAGACCCCCACCTTCAATGAGCTGGGCTATCGCGCAGATGGCCTGGCGGGGCTGGCGCTGGATCTGGCAGCAGCGCGCAGCCGCAACGTTGAGGTCGGCAGCAAGTGGCGTACCCAGCAGGGAACCCAGCTCGATATCAGCGTGTTCCGCGCAGATACCGACAACGAGCTGGCAGTTGCGAGCAGTAGCGCAGGGCGCAGCACGTATCGGAACATCGGCCGCACCCGCCGCCAGGGCGCGGAGCTGCAGTATCGCCAGCCGTTGGGCGAGCAGCTGGAACTGCAGCTGGCCTGGACCTGGCTGCAGGCCCAGGTGCGATCGCCGTATCTGACCTCCAACAGCGTGGTCGCCGCCGGCAGCCGCCTGCCTGGCGTTCCGCGCCAACAGGGCTTCGCCCGGCTGCAATGGAGCCCCGGTCCATGGCAGTGGGCGCTGGAGGCGTCGGCCAGCAGCGACACCGTGGTCAACGATGTGGCCACCGAACGTGCACCGGGTTACGCACTGCTGAATCTGGAAGCCGGCCACCGCTGGCGCCTGCCGGGCGGCGAGCTGCGCGCCTTCGCCCGGCTGGAGAACGTGCTGGACCAGGCCTACATCGGCTCGGTGATCGTCAACGACGGCAACGGGCGCTTCTACGAACCCGGCCCGGGACGGCGCGCCAACGTCGGCCTGCAATGGTCGTGGCGCTGAAGGGGCTTTGGACGGCAGCGCGCTGCGTGGGACGTCTGGGGAGGTTGCCGGCCAGCGGCCGGCACTACCCAATTCCGGGGGGACTTGGACGGCAGCGCGCTGCGCAGGACGTCTGGGGAGGTTGCCGGCCAGCGGCCGGCACTACCCCGCAAATCTGGGGGCCTTGGACGGCAGCGCGCTGCTCGGGACGTCTGGCGGTTGCCGGTCAGTCCGGTGCCTTGGCTGGCACGAACGGCGATGTCGGGTCGCTGGCCGGGAAGGTCTCCTCCAGCGCTTCGTCCTGGTTGTCACTCGCGCGCTGCTTGCGTTCGCGGCGCTTGAGCGGGCTTTCCTGGCCGCCACGATGGCGGTCGCCGCCATCCTTGCGGTCCTGGGCCGCCTGTTCAGCCTCGTGCTTCACCGGCAGATGGTCGCTCCCGTGCTCGGCATCGAAGAACGGTGCGCCGGTGCCACGGTAGTCCGCGTTGTCGGCGTCGCGCTTGCCACGCTGCTCGCCGGGAATGGGCGGGTGATTTTCCCGCAACGGGTCTCGGGAGGTCTCTCGGCTCATGGTCTGGCTACCTGCGCTGGGGCCTCCACTACACCGCGCCGCAGGTAAAGCGGCTGCGAACCTGGCGTCATGAACATCTCGCTCACCCCCCGGTAACGGCACCGCGCGTATTCCTGCCCACCCGCCCCCGTTGCAGGAGCCGGCCATGCCCCGTCTTGAACGACCCGCGCCGTCCGTGTTCAACGCCCTGCTCGATCCGCTCGGCCAGCGCACCGCGCAACGCCGCACACGCCGGCATGAAGACCCGCAGGCGGTGGCGCAGGACTACCTGCAGTACATGCTCAGCGATTACGAGGAGCGCCGCGGCCAGGGCCATCGCAACTGGCGTGACCTGTGCCCGGTCTATGCGTTCGCGCTGACCACCCATGCGGCCGACTGGCCGCGCGGGGATGCCGCCGATACCTGCGAGGAACTGGCCGAGCACTGGGAACAGATGCGCGGCCAGTCGCGGCTGGGCTGGTCGCAGGCGCGTCCGGTGGTGGAGGATGCCTGGCGCGCGCTCGACCACATCCCCGCTGCGGCGGTGAGGCCGTTGCTGCAGTAGTGCCGGCCGCTGGCCGGCAACCCCAGGAAACTTCAGGCCGCGAGCTCTGCCGGCCAGCAATCGGCACTACCGCATGTGCGTAGAACCCACGTGCACGGCACGGACACGGGTGGTTTACGCCCGTCGGGCCACGCTGGGCACCCTGCCCTAGCAAAGGTGCGTCCATGGCCCGCCCGATCTGGACCGGTACGCTGTCGTTTGGCCTGCTCAACGTGCCCGTGTCGCTGATGTCCGGCGAACGCCGGGTCGATCTGCAGTTCCGCATGCTGGACTCACGCGACCGCAAACCGATCCGCTTCGAGCGCGTCAACGCCGACACCGGCGAGGAAGTGCCCTGGAAGGACATCGTCAAAGCCTACGAGTACGACAAGGGCAGCTATGTCGTGCTGGAGGAAGGCGACATCCGCTCGGCGGCACCGGAGAGCCATGAGGCGGTCGAAGTGGAATCGTTCGTGGACGCGGCGCAGATCGACCCGCGCTACTACGAGAAGCCCTATCTGCTGGTTCCCGGCAAGAAGGCCGAGAAGGGCTACGTGCTGCTGCGCGAAACACTGCGCAGCACCGGCAAGGTGGGCATTGCCCGGGTGGTGGTGCGTACCCGCGAATACCTGTGCGCGGTGATGCCACATGCCGACGCGCTGGTGCTGATGATCCTGCGTTATCCGCAGGAACTGGTGGATCCCGAGGATTACAAGCTGCCCACCGGAAAGCTCGCCGACTACCGCATCAGCAGCAAGGAAACGGCGATGGCCGAGCAGTTGATCGAGTCGATGTCCGGTGATTGGGACCCGTCGCAGTACCACGACGAGTTCCGCGAACGCCTGCAGCAGGTGCTGAACAAGCGCATCAAGTCCAAGGGCGGCACCACGCGGGTGGAGGATGAACCTGCACCGCGTGAGGACGCCAGCACCAACGTGGTCGATTTCATGGCACTGCTGCAGAAGAGCCTGGATGCGAACAAGCGGACGCCGGCAAAGAAGGCCGCGGCGCGCAAGGCAGCCGCAAAGCCGACGGCAAAGAAGGCCGCAAAGAAGACAACGAAGAAAGCTGCAAAGAAGTCCGCACCCCGGCGCAAGGCAGGCTGAGCCATGTCGCTGCACCAGTACCGGCGCAAGCGCCGGCTCGGCGGTGGCGCCGGGCAGACGCCGGAGCCTGACGACATCCCCGCGCACGGCGATCCGAAGCGCCGGCCGACCTTTGTCATCCAGCTGCATCACGCCAGTTCGCGCCACTACGACTTCCGCCTGGAAATGGAGGGCGTGCTGAAGAGCTGGGCGATACCGAAGGGCCCCTCACTTCGGGCCGGCGAGAAGCGGCTGGCGGTGCAAGTGGAAGACCATCCGCTGTCCTACGCCACGTTCGAGGGCGATATCCCCGAAGGCCACTACGGCGCGGGCCATGTCGAAGTATTCGATCAGGGCACCTGGGCCTGCGAAGGGGATCCGCTTGAGGCACTCGCCGCAGGGAAGATCGACTTCGTGCTGCATGGCCAGCGCCTGGCAGGCGCCTGGAAGCTGGTGCGCACGGCGATGAAGGGGCGCCAGGTGCAATGGCTGCTGATCAAGCGCGATGACGATGCAGCACGCGATGCGGAGGCGGACGACCTGCTGGAGGTGCCCGCGTCGAAAGCCCGACCGTCGAAGAAGCGTGCTGCGACGAAAGCGGTTCGCGCTGCTCCGGCCGCGCGCGCCCGCAGCCGCAGGGCCTCAGCGCGCTGGCGTACCCGCGCGCTGGGGCTGGAAGGCGCGCGCGACACGGCCTATCCCCGCGACTTCAAGCCACAGCTGACCGATCACCGCGACAGTGCCCCGGACGGCGAACGCTGGCTGCATGAGATCAAGTGGGATGGCTATCGGCTGCTGGCCGACCTGCACGAAGGACAGGTGAAGCTCCGTTCGCGCAACGGCCTGGACTGGACGGCCGACTTCCCCGAAGTGGCGCAGGCGGTGCAGGCTCTGCCGGTGGATGATGCGCGCCTGGACGGCGAGCTGGTGGTGCTGGACAAGCAGGGGCGCAGCGACTTCGCCGCGCTGCAGCGGGTGATCGACGGCAGTTCGAAGCAGCCACTGCGCTATATCGTGTTCGACCTGCCCGGCGTGGCCGGCACGGACATCAGTCGTGCACCGTTGCTGGAGCGCAAGGCGCTGCTGAAGGATCTCATCGGGCCCGCGCCGGGCATCCTGGCGTTCAGCGAACACGTGATCGACCATGGACCGCAGGTGTTCGACGCCAGCGGCAAGGCCGGTTTCGAAGGCATCGTCAGCAAACAGGTGGATGCCCCGTACGTGAACACCCGTGCACGCAGCTGGGTGAAGGTGAAGCACGAGGACACCGAGGAGTTCGTGATTGTCGGCCACACTGCACCCAAGGGTTCACGGGTAGGATTTGGCTCGCTTCTGCTGGCGGCGCCGGACAAGGGAGGGCTGCGTTACGTGGGACGGGTCGGCACCGGTTTCGACGATGAGAGCCTTCGCGCGCTGGCCCAGGCCTTGCAGCCATTGGCAGTGACGGCGCCGGTACTGCAGCTGCCGGCACACGTCCCGTTCCGCGCGGCCAGCGTGCGCTGGGTCAAACCGGTGGCGGTGGCCGAGGTGGCCTTCCGTGGCTGGGGCAAGGAAGGCCTGCTGCGCCAGGCCAGCTTCAAGCGGCTGCGCAGCGACAAGCAGAAAAAGGACCTGGGCGTGGACGCAGCAGAGGCCGACGCCGGGTCCGGGGTCCAGATCACGCATCCCGAGCGGGTCGTGTATCCCAGGCAGAAGCTGCGCAAGGGTGACGTGGCCGACTACTACCGGCGCATGGCACGCTGGATCCTTCCTGAAATCGCCGGCCGGCCGCTGTCACTGCTGCGCTGCCCGGATGGCGTCGGCAAGGCCTGCTTCTTCCAGAAACACCATGGCCCCGGGCTGGGCGACGCCGTGCATGCGGTGCCCCTGCAGCAGAAAAGCGGCCGCGAGGACTATGTCTACATCGACGATGCACGGGGCCTGCTGCAACTGGTGCAGATGAATACTCTGGAGCTGCATCCGTGGGGCGCGACCGTGGCCGATCCCGAGCATCCCGATCGCCTGGTGTTCGACCTCGATCCCGGCGAAGGGGTGAGCTGGGCACAGGTGAAAGCCGCCGCGCGCGATGTCCGTGACCACCTGCAGGAGGTCGGCCTGGAGAGCTTCGTGCGGCTGTCCGGTGGCAAGGGCGTGCATGTGGTGGTACCGCTGCAGCCCAAGGGCGACTGGGAACAGGCCAAGGCGTTCTGCGAGGCGTTTGCGCGGGCGATGGCGGAGTGGGCACCGGACCGCTACGTGGCGACCATGAGCAAGGCCAAGCGTGGTGGCGTCATCTTCATCGACTGGCTGCGCAACACGCGCGGCGCCACCAGCGTGTGCTCCTGGTCGCTGCGTGCGCGCGACAGTGCCGGCGTAGCGGTGCCGCTGCGCTGGGAAGAGCTGGCCCGGGTCAGAGCGGCCGATGCGTTCCCGATGGAAAAGGCGCTGGCCCGCGCCAAACGGCTGGACAGTGACCCATGGCAGGGCATCGCGCAGGTGAAGCAGACGCTGCCGTCGCTGAAACGGTAGTGCCGGCCGCTGCAGGATGGGAGGTTGCCGGCCAGCGGCCGGCACCCCCTGCATGCGCTCAGCGCGGGTCGCGCGAGGGGCGGCGGCCGAACCACCAGCCCACCAGCAACTGCAACGGCAGCGATGCCAGCAGCGCAATGACGAACCAGAACGGGAAATCCGCGCCCGTGGTCCACATCGCGTAGCCGCAGCCCAGCGCGATCAGCGACCAGATCGAGAATCCGTGCGAACGCGGCCAGCAGGGCGCGTAGTAGGTGGCAAAGGCGATACCCGCGATGCCGCCGAGCACGCTGAAGGCGAGATCCCAGCCCAGCTGCACGCTGTTGTCGCCAGGCGCCATGTCCAGCAGTGGCGGCAGCCAGCCGGCGACGCTGCTGACCAGTGCAAGCGACAGCACGCCACCGATCAGGGCAACGATGGACAGGAACAGGATCTTGAGCATGGCGGGCATGCGCGCATTGTACGGCTGCCACAGAGTGCCCGCGTTGCCGGTCAGCGGCCGGCACTACCGAACCGCCTGGGTTTGCCGGCCAGTGGTCGGCACTACCGATGAATCGGCATGGCCGCCGCGTCCGTGGGAGAGGGGGACGGAGCGACGGCGGCCATGCACGGAGGGTCAGGCAGCGAAGTCCAGTACGACGCGGCCTTCGATGGTGCCGGCATGCATGCGTGCGAACACGTCGTTGATGTTCTCCAGGCGGTCGGTACTGACCGTGGCCGCGACCTTGCCTTCGGCGGCGAACTGCAGCGATTCCTGCAGGTCCAGGCGGGTGCCGACGATCGAGCCGCGCACGGTGATGCCATTGAGCACCATGCCGAAGATGTCCAGCGGGAAGTTGCCGGGTGGCAGGCCATTGAGCGACACGGTGCCGCCACGGCGGACCATGCCCAGCGCCTGCTCGAACGCCTTGGGCGATACCGCCGTGACCAGGGCGCCATGTGCACCGCCGATCTCCTTCTTCAGGAACGCAGCCGGATCGGTGCTGCGCGCGTTGACGGTGACCTGCGCGCCCAGCTGCCGCGCCAGCGCCAGCTTGCTGTCGTCCACGTCCACGGCGGCGACGTTCAGGCCCATCGCGCGGGCGTACTGCACCGCCATGTGGCCCAGGCCGCCGATGCCGGAGATCGCCACCCAGTCACCGGGCTTGGTGTCGGTGACCTTCAGGCCCTTGTAGACGGTCACGCCGGCGCACAGCACCGGCGCGATCTCGACAAAGCCCACTTCCTTCGGAAGCAGGCCGACATAGTTGGCATCGGCCAGTGCGTACTCGGCGAAGCCGCCGTTGACCGAGTAGCCGGTGTTGCGCTGCGTCTCGCACAGCGTTTCCCAGCCACCCAGGCAGTGTTCGCAATGGCCACACGCCGAGTACAACCAGGGGATGCCGACCCTGTCGCCTTCCTTGACGTGCCCGACCCCGCCACCCACGGCCACGACGTGCCCCACGCCCTCGTGACCGGGGATGAACGGCGGGTTCGGTTTCACCGGCCAGTCGCCCTCGGCGGCGTGCAGGTCGGTGTGGCAGACGCCACAGGCCTCGATCCTGACCAGCACCTCGCCCGCCCCCGGGCGCGGTACCAGGACTTCCTCGATCACCAGTGGCTTGCCGAACTCACGCACGACAGCGGCCTTCATGGTCGAATTCATGTTCGGATCTCCGTAGTGCGCTTGCCCACAGAATGACGCCGGCGCGAGGCCGGCGCTTTGATCACGATCAAACCTTTGAAGATCCGTGCGCCGGGTTCAGCTGGCCAGGACCGACGCTTCGCGGGCCAGGCGCTCGATGGCGTCCCAGTCGCGGGTCTGCAGCAGCGCCGGGGTGGTCAGCCACGAGCCGCCCACGCACAGTACGTTGGGCAGGTGCAGGAACTGCGGCGCAGTCTGCGCGCTGATGCCGCCGGTCGGGCAGAACCGCACCTCGGAGAACGGGCCGTGCCAGGCCGCCAGCAGCGCGGCACCGCCGGCCTGCACGGCCGGGAAGAACTTGAACGTGTCATGGCCGTGTTCCAGGCCCAGGATCAGGTCCGAGGCCGTGGCCGCACCGGGCAGGTACGGCAGGTCGGCATCGCGCGCGGCCGCGTACAGGGCCGGCGTGGCGCCGGGGGACACCGCGAAACGGGTACCGGCCTGCTTCGCCGCCTGCATCTGCGCGGAGGTGAGCACGGTCCCGGCACCGATCACCGCGTCCGGTACGGCTTCGACCATGGCCCTGATCGCGTCCAGCGCCCGCGGCGTGCGCAGCGTCACCTCGATCACCGGCAGGCCGCCGCGGAACAATGCCTGGGCCACGTTGACCGCTTCATCCACATCGTCGGGGGTGTACACCGGGATCACCGGTGCCAGTTTCAGGACCGCGCGTACGCGCGGATCAGCGGCGGACATCGAGTTGCTCCTCGCCCATCAGGGCCAGCACGTCAGCTTCGCTGACAGGATTGAAATCGCCGGGAATGGAGTGCTTCAGCGCCCCGGCGGCCAGGCCGAAACGCACGGTGGCGTCGGCATCAAGGCCGGACAGGATGCCATGCAGGATGCCGGCCGCGAAGGCATCGCCGCCGCCAATGCGGTCGACGATGCCCTGCAGGTGACGCACCGGGGCCTGCGCGCGTGTCCCTCCGCGGCCCAGCAACAGCGCGCCCATCGCATGATGGTCCACGCTCAGCACCTGCCGCTGCGTGCATGCCATCCACTGCAGCTGCGGAAAGGCGCTGAACGCGGCCGCCGCCGCTGCGTCGACCCGCTCCACCGGGTCCGGCTGCGTGAAGCGCGTACCCAGCACGACCTCCATGTCGCGGTAGTCGGCGAACACAATGTCGGCCTGCGCGAACAGCGCGCGCAGCACCGCCTGGGCATCGCCGCCCCAGCGCTGCCAGAGGCGGGGCCGGAAATTGCCGTCGAAGGAGACGCGGACACCGGCCTGGCGTGCCGCGCGCGCCGCCGCCAGCGTGGCGGCAGCCACGTCAGGGCCCAGCGCCGGGCTGACACCGGACAGATGCAGCCACTGTGCGTCCTGCAGCAGCGCAGGCCAGTCATAGTCGGCCGCCGTGCTGCGTGCGAACGCCGAATCCGCGCGGTCATAGACCACTTCACTGGCGCGCTGCACCGCGCCGGTGGTGAGGAAATACAGCCCCATGCGGGCATCCGGCACTTCGCGCACATGCCGGGTATCGACCCCGTGCCGCCGCAGTTCGCCCAGCGCGTGCGCACCCAGCGGGTTGCCCGCCACCGCGCCGACCATCCTCACCTGATGTCCCAGCCGGGACAGCGAGACACCGACGTTGGCCTCGGCGCCGCCCACATGGACCTGCAGCTGCGGCGACTGCAGCAGCAGTTCGTGGCCGGGGGCGCCCAGGCGCAGCAACAGCTCTCCGAAACACACGATACGACCCATCTCAGCTCCTTCACGCGTGCCGCCGGCATGGGACACTGCATGGCATGTAAGTGGACCACGCAGGGGGCGTGGCATTGACCATCGGTGTCATTCTAGACCGAAGTCGCCTTGCAGGTGCTCGATCGACATGACGAAACCATTGTCCTGCAAGCGTCTTGGAGACATTACAGATCTGTTGCGGTGCAAGATGCCCGATCCCGGTGGTGCTGCTAACGTCGGCTTTGACCAGCGGTGTCATTCCGCTACACAGCCGCGATACCAGACCTTTGGGAGAGGGAAAGGCATGCAATCTCGGATCCATGGAAAAAAGACACCGGTTACCTTGCTGGCGATGGGCGTGGCACTTGCCCTGTCGGCAAACGCGACCGCCCAGCAGCAGACCGCTACCGACCTGGACACGGTGAACGTCACAGGCTATCGCGCCAGTGTCGAAAAGGCGCTGGACATCAAGCGCGGCGAGGCCGGCGTGGTCGATGCCATCGTCGCCGAAGACATCGGCAAGTTTCCCGACCTCAATCTGGCCGAATCGCTGCAGCGCATTCCGGGCGTGGTGATCACACGCGAAGCCGGCGAAGGCCGCAACATCTCGGTGCGCGGCCTGGGCCCGGATTTCACCCGCGTGCGCATCAATGGGATGGAAGCGCTGACCACCGTCGGCGCCGGTGACCAGAGCGGCGGTACCAACCGCGGCCGCGGTTTCGACTTCAACGTGTTTGCCTCGGACCTGTTCTCGCAGCTGGTGGTGCGCAAGACCGCCTCGGCCGACGTCGAGGAAGGCTCGCTGGGTGCCACGGTCGACCTGCGCACCGCGCGCCCGTTCGACTACGACGGCTTCACCTTCGCTGCAAGCGGCCAGGCCGGCTACAACCAGATGGCCGAAAAGGCCGACCCGCGGCTGGCCGCGCTGGTCTCCAACACCTTCGCCGATGGTACCTTCGGCGCCCTGCTGTCGGTGGCCTACTCCGAGCGCCAGGCGCTGGAGGAAGGCTCCAACACCGGCCGCTGGGCCAACGGCCCGAGCAATGGCAACTTCGCTGCGTCATCGCCGTTCGCCGCCGCACGCGCCGCCGATGTATTCCACCCGCGCTTCCCGCGCTACGTGCAGATGGAACACGAGCAGAAGCGCCTGGGCGTGACCGGCTCGCTGCAGTGGAAGCCGAGCGACGCCAGTGAAATATCGCTGGACATGCTGTACTCGAAGATCGATGCCACCCGCGACGAGCAGTACATCGAAGCGATTTCCTTCAGCCGTGGCAGCAGCAGCACCCCGCGCCTGGTCGGCAAGCCGAGCACCATCGTCAGGAACGGCGAGATCCGCAACGGCGCGCTGCTGTACGGTGAATTCGACAACGTCGACATCCGTACCGAGAACCGCCACGACGAGTGGAGCACCGAGTTCAAGCAGATCAGCCTGAACGGCCAGCACCGTTTCGGCGACGACTTCACCGTGTCCGGCAAGCTGGGCATCTCGCGCTCCAGGCACGAGAACCCGGTGCAGACCACAGTCATCATGGACAAGTACGACGTCAAGGGCTACAGCTACGACTACCGTGGCAACAGCCGCTTCCCGATCCTCAACTACGGCATCGACCCGACCGACCCCAACGGTTGGGAACTGGCGGAAATCCGCCTGCGCCCGCAGTACGTGGACAACGACTTCGATACCGGCCAGATCGACTTCAACTGGAACATCAGCCCCGGCTTCCGCCTGAAGGGCGGCGTGCTTGCCAAGGACTACACGTTCAAGACCACCGAACTGCGCCGTGCCAGCGAACTGGCCGTGCCGACCTTCGCCAGCGGCAGCAGGATCGTGCCCGTGGACATGATCAACCAGGCCGGCCTGAAGGGCATCAATGGCAATCCGTCCAACTGGGTGGTGCCGAACCTGGATGCAATCGCCGACCAGTTCGACATCTACAGCAACAGCGGCATCTATGCCGTCGCGCCGCGCGCCAACAACGTGCGCAGCGTGGAAGAGAAGGACCGTGGTGCCTACCTGATGGGCGAGTTCAGCACCGAAATCGGCTCGCTGCCGCTGTCTGGCAACTTCGGCGTGCGCTACGTGCGCACCAGGCAGACCTCCACCGGGCTGTCGACGCTGGCCAGTGGTACCACCTCCACCACCGCCACCCGCACCTACGATGACACCCTGCCCTCGTTCAACCTGGTGGCCGAGGTCACGCCCGATTTCCTGATCCGCCTGGGTGCGGCCAAGGTCATGACCCGCCCGGGCCTGGGCAGCCTGACGCCAGGTGCAACCGTGGCCGTGGCCGGTGGTGCGCGCACCATCTCCAGCGGCAATCCCAACCTGGACCCGACGCGCGCCACCAATGTCGATCTGGGCTTCGAGTGGTACTTCGCCGAAGGCGCGATGGCGGGCCTGGGCCTGTTCTACAAGGACATCGAGACCTCGGTGCAGACCCTGCGCGAGAACCGCCCGTACACCGACAGCGGCCTGCCTGCCGAACTGCTGACCGGTACCGGCGCCTCGCCCACCGACGACTTCACCTTCACCCGGCCAGTCAATACCCCCGGCGGTGAGCTGTACGGCGCCGAGGCGAACTACACCCAGCCCTTCACGTTCCTGCCGGGCAAGTGGTCGAACCTGGGCGTGCAGCTGAACTACACCTGGGTCGAATCGAAGATCCAGTACATCAACTCGGCTGGCCAGCCGGTGATGAAGAACGATCTGCTGGGCCTGTCCAAATCGTCATGGAACGCAACCCTGTTCTATGAAGGCGAGACCTTCTCCGCCCGCATCTCGGCCACCAACCGCGATGACTACCTCACCCAGGTGCCCGGTCAGGAAACCGGCTTCAACCTGGACGGCTACCACGGCATGACCGGCACCACGGTCATTGATGCGTCCATCCGCTACAAGATCAGCGACCAGCTGGAACTGAGCCTGGAAGGCATCAACCTGACCAACGAAGCCTCGGATGAATGGGTGTACTCGCCCGCCACCGGCCGCCTGCCACTCCAGTACACCGAAACCGGCCGCCAGTTCCTGCTGGGCGTGCGCTACAAGTTCTGAGCAACGCCGGCGGCGCGTGCCGATACGCGCCGCGGTTCGCCATGACCGCTGCTGCGCCGCAAGGTGCCGCTGCGGCGTGGCCTTGCTACGGTCCGGCGGCCCGCCGCCGGCCGTCGCCCGTTGAAAGGAAATGTCTCCATGCCGCACCGCACGACCGTGTTCCGCTGCCTGCTGCTGGCAGTGGCCCTGGCTGCAGGCGCCGCGACGGCCGCCGCCGATGTCCCCACCCTGCTCTTCCATGTGGATGCCAATCACGGCCTGCAGGCCGTGACCGCTCACGGTGAGGCCGTAGCGAACTTTCGCGACAAGGTCGCCGTGGTCGACGACGGCGAGCATGGCAAGGCCATCCAATGGGAGGACGATGGCGTGCTGGCCTGGGATGCGCCGGGCAACATCCTGGCTCAGCGCGGCACGCTGGCCTTCGACTGGCGTTCACGCTACGCGGTGGGCGAAGCGCCGTTCGTGATCTTCCGCGTCGGCTACGCCGACCACAGCAGCTGGGACATGGCCTGGCTGCGCATCGACTGGAACGGGCACGGCTTCGATGCCTTCGTCACCGATGCCAACCTGGCACGCACACGCGTGTCGTTCCGCATGGATGCACTGCCGCGTCCCGAGCAGTGGTTGCACCTGGCCTTCGCCTGGGATGAGGACCACGGCGTGCGCCTGTTCATCGATGGCCGCGAAGTGGCGCGCGCGCAGGCCACCGGCAATTACGATGCCGCGCTGGACCAGCTCGGCCTTGCCGGGCGGGTAATGGCACCGTACCAGGTGCAGAGTCGCTACAACTTCCTGCGTGGGAGCGATTTCCAGCACATCCGGGTCTACGACCGCACGCTGGATGCGCCGGCGGTAGCAACGCTGGCGCGCGGCCGCGAGCCAGCCAGCGCCGTGGCGATCGGCGATGGCACGCGCGCCTGGCGCCACCGCTTCGGCTGGGAAGGGGCTGCACCCCCAGCGTTGGCGGCCGGCGGCACCCGCATCCGCAAGATCGAATTCGCCGACACCCGCGACCTGAAGGCGTGGATGTGGAAGGCCACCGATGGCATCGCCGAAACCACCTGGCCGGGCGTGTACAACCGCTCGCGCCTGCCCGGCCGCAATGACTACTTCCAGCTTCCGGACTGGAACACCTATGTGGAAGGCGGCCAGCACCTGGACCTGACCCTGCCGGCCACTGAAACGGTGAACCGGGTGGAGATCCGCGGTGCGGCCTTCGGCACCCTTTCCCACGGGCCCGACGCCGAACATGCCACCGACGTGCTGGTCACGCGCCCGCGCGGCGTGGTGCGCAGCGTCGACGACATTGCCGCGCAGCGCGGCGGCGTGCTGCGTTTCAGCAACGCCGAGCAGGAAACACCGATCCAGGAAATCTGGGCCTACCACGTGAGCGAGGGCGGCGAGCCGGAAGGCACGGTGAAGCAGACCTACATCATCGACAGCCACGCGCTGCCCGACTACACCAACCTGGACGCATTGCGCCGCTACATCGACGGACGTTTCCCGGCCGCCGAACGGAGCACGGTGATGGCGCTGCCGAAGGGCGCCGGTTCCCGCCGCCGGGATGCCGGCACCCTGCCCGCACATCCGCAGCCGATCGTGCACGTGCTGATTCCTTCCGGGGTGGGTGACGCGCCGGCCAACCAGCCGCTGATCCGCAGCTGGGCCTACAGCTGGGAGAACATGCACGACGGCCTGGACGGCGTGGCCATCGACCTTCCCGCGCTGGACCTGCCGCCCACCCACGATGGACTGATCCCGCTGAACATCCGCATCAAGGATCCGATCTGGCCGGCGCGCGACATGATCGATGTATCGGTGTCGGTGCCGCCACGGCAGGCGCGCACGCTGTGGCTGGACCTGCGCGATCGCATCCTCACCCCGGACAGCCTGTGGCTGAGCATCGCCTCGGCCGCACCAGGCTTCGATGCCGATGCCCTCGACGGTGCGCAGGTCCGGCTGGTGTTCAAGCCGCGTGCCGACGCGCTGAAGGAGCACGTGGCCGACCGCTTCAACCAGGTCCGCGACAACTGGGGCTTCCTGGTGGAAGAGCACACCACGTCCAAGCGCCAGCGCCTGTACGCGCGCGTGTACGCGGACCTGAGCGACCTGCTGCGGGTGGACCCGGACCATGAACTCGGCCGCCTGTACTGGAACTACATCAGCTACAACAGCCAGGGCCGCCCGCCCTACACGGCGCCTGCCGTGCCCAGGGGCGTGCCGGCGTGGGCATTCAACCAGGTGCAGGACCTGGCGCAGGTGCGGCAGTTCGTCGACTGGTGGATCGACGAACGGCAGGTGGCCTACGGTGACTTCGGTGGTGGCATTTCGGACGATTCCGACCTGACCCAGCAGTGGCCGGGGCTGGCCCTGATGGGCGTGCAGCCGGATCGATTGAACGCCTCGCTGACCGCGCTGTCCGACGCGGTGTACCGCAATGGCATGTTCAGCAATGGCCTGAGCACCATCGAGACCGACGAACTGCACTCGTACGAGGAAGGCATCAACACCAACAGCGCCATGCTCTACCTCAACTGGGGCGATCCGCTGACGCTGGAACGCCTGATGGAAACAGTGAAGGCCTTCGACGAGCGCATCATCCTGCGCAACCCGCAGGGCCACCTGCTGTTCTCCAGCAACTGGTTCGGTGGCAACAAGGTGTACCGCGAACCGAACTGGCAGTGGCAGAAGCCGTACTCGTTCCCGGTGCTGCACCCGGCGTTCCTGCTGGGCCAGTACAATGCCGATCCGACCGGTCGCAAGCTGGTGATCGGCCTGGCCGATGGCTACCTGGCCCACGCAGGCAAGGACGACAAGGGGCGCTTCACCCTGCCCAACGAGATCAACTGGGCCAGCGGTGCCACCCGGGGCGGCGAGTTGAACAATGGCTCCGGCGGCGGCGACACCCTGCATACCTTCTGGGCCGCGTGGCGCTGGACCGGCGATGCGAAGTACCTGCAGGCACTGGACTATCGCGTAGCCCGTGGCGGCCCGGGTGCGCTGGCCAACCTGGGCGAGAACGTGGTGGACATCCTGGGGCGGCAACAGGACTGGTATCCGCTGCTGAGCGCCGAAGCCGATGCGGGAAAGACCGGCTTCGCCAGCCTGATGGCGTGGCAGGCCAGCGGCGACAGGGCCTACATCGCCGCGATGCATGCCGACGGCCTGCAGGCGAAAGTGCAGCGTGCGTACATGAACACCGAGGGCCACTGGTGGTCTGACCGCGTGGAAGCACCCAGCGAATTCCTGCAGCGCGCGCGCCTGGGCGGCATCGCGCTGAAGCGCAACCAGAGCTGGCCCGGCCATACCGTCAGCTGGCGCTTCGACCGCGAGGACGCGGCCGAACAGGTCGCCCTGCTGGTACACGCGCCGTCGCGCGAGCGCTTCACGGTGACCAGCTACAACCTGGGCACGCGCACCATCGGTGCGGACATGACTGGCTGGAACGTGGCGAGTGGTACCTGGCGCATTCGCAGCGGCGTGGATGCCGATGGCGACGGGCGCATCGACGGCCCGGCGGCCGCGCGTACCGTGCAGCTGGAAACCAGCACATCGGTGCCGATGCAGTTCCGCCCCGGCCGGACCGAGGTATTCGAATTCGAGCGGATCAGCGCGGGCACGCCGGTGGAAACCCGCCCGGACCTGGGCATCGGCCGTGGCGATGTACGGGTGGACGGCCGCCAGGTGCACGTGACCGTGCACAGCCTGGGCCATGTCGGCAGCGGCGTGGGCGTGGCGGTGCTGGAAGATGCGCGTGGCCGCGAGATCGCCCGGACCGAAGTGCCGGCGATGGCCGCACCGGCGGACCTGCAGCCGAAGACCGCGGTCGTGTCGTTGCCGTTGCCTGCCGGTGACCGCAGCGGCCTGCGCGTGCGCGTGGCACTGGCCGACGGCGGCGAGGAAGTGACGCAGCTCAACAACCGGGTGGACGTGCCGCGCTGATGCCTGCGCAGGGGCCGGGCCATGCCCGGCCGAACGCGGTCAGGCTGCGTCGGTCTCCATCAGCTTCACCCGCCGCTGGTACCAGTCCTCGCCCAACGGTTCGAACACCGCGCTGCGTTCCATCACGCCCTCGTAGACGTGCAGCGATACCGCCACGTCCGCGTCGCTGGCGTTGCACAGCGTGTGGTACTCGTGCGGCGGAATCAGGCTGCCGGCACTGCCGCGATGGCCGTACAGCGCCGGCTGGGCGGCGAAGCGATGGCGTTCGCCCTCCTGCTCCAGCAGCGCGTACGGGGTGACGACCAGTTCGCCCTGCCAGACCCCTTCCACGCACCACATCGCATCGTGGTCGTGCAGCGGCGTGCCCTGGCCCGGGCCCCAGCACATCGCGATCACGCTGTAGCCCAGGGTCGGGCTGCGATGCAGTTCGCGGCGCGCGTAATGCCCTTCGACCGGGCGCCGCACGCAGGGCGGCAGCTGGATGGACGGATCGACGATGGCCTCACGCAGCACCTGCTGCAGCGCATCGGTGATCGCCTCCGGGGTGCCCAGCATCACCGCGGCATCGATCGCAGCGAACAGGCGCTCCCGGCCGGTGAACGGCAGTGGCGAGGACATCTCTCCCATGGCCCGACTCTAGCCGAGACGGGTTAACAGAATGTTTGCACCACGGTGTCATCACTGCGTGCCGCGCTGCACGAACGGCACTTTCGCGTACAGTGCACGCTCGCCGGCACGGGGATCATCCACTGCGCGGCTGTGCTGATCGAACAGCATGGTCTGGCGCTGCGGCAGACGGTAGGGGGCCCATTGCGACATTCCGCGATGATTGGGGTCGCCGGTCCGGGCAAAGGCGATCAATGCGTCGCTCATCGTGGCCGCCAGCGCCTGCGCGTCCGCACCGCCGCCGGTGCGCGCACCGGGCAGGCCGGCGTTGTCGAACACCAGCGGGATGTCCAGGGTATGGAAGGCGCGCAGCCGGCCCTCCTCCACCGGGGAGCCCCAGTCCAGCTGGTAGGCCCAGGTGGGTGCGGCCCCGCTGGGCTGGCGCGCACGCGCTTCCAGTTCCTCCACTGCGCCACGCCAGGAACGGCCGGCAGTGGTGGCGGCAAAGAACACCTCCGATGGTGTGTAGTGCGGGTACAGGCGCCGGTACTCGGCGATCACCGTCTGCGGCAGCAGATCAACGAACTGCTGGCGTTCCAGCTGCGCCGGCAGCGTCTCCCAGGTCAGCGCGAAGTTGGCCGGGTCATTGCCGAGGAAGGCGCGGGTCTCGTCGCGGGTATTGCCGATCACCATCGGAATGGCGGCCGACTGCAGCGGAGCCTGCGGCCAGAACGGATGCACCGGCAGGGTGACCTCGTCCAGCACCGGCCCGAAGTACAGCGACGTGCTTTCCACCCGCGACGGATCGCGCGCGCGGGTCGCCGCCAGCAGATCGGCGGTGGGCAGTCGCAGCAGTGCCGCCAGGTCCCCTGCGCCTACGGTCTGCATGGCGATCGCCGCGCGCTGCGCGGCGGCACGCGGGCCGGCTGCGGTGACCTGCTGGCCGCTCATGGTCCAGGCGCGCTGGAACAGGCCGCGTGCGGCCGGCATTGCCATCAGCGTAGCGATCTTGGCGCCGCCCCCGGACTGGCCGAACACGGTGATGTTGCCGGCATCGCCACCGAAGGCTGCAGCATGCTCGCGCACCCACTGCAGCGCCTGCACCAGATCGAGCTGGCCGACGTTGCCCGACGCCGCATAGCGTGCATCGCCCAGCGCACCCAGGTACAGGTAGCCGAAGGCATTCAGGCGATGGTTGAGGGTCACCACCACCACATCGCCGCGACGGCACAGCGCACTGCCGTCGTACAGCGGGTCGCTGCCGGAACCGTTGTTGAAGCCACCGCCATGCAGATAGACCAGCACCGGGCGGCGGCCGCCATCCCCCAGCGCCGGCGTCCAGACGTTGAGGAACAGGCAGTCCTCGCTGCCGGGGCCTTCTGCGCCCGCCTGTGGCGCGGCGGCGCCGTAGTCCAGCGCATCGGCGATGCCGTTCCATGCCGCTTCCCGGCGCGGCGGTTGGAAGCGATGGGGGCCGGTGTCGGCACCGTAGCGCACGCCGCGGAACACCAGCACGCCTTGCTCATGCTGGCCGCGCAGGCGCCCCCCGCGCACGCGGACGATCGGCAGGCGGTCGTCGCGTGCACCGGGCATCGCCGCTGCCGGCAGTGTCGCCAGCGTCGCCGTGGCCAACGCCCAGCGCGCGCTGTCGCGCAGGAAGCGGCGGCGCTGCAGGTCGTCCGGTGCTGCCGTCATCGGCCGCCCTCCGCGCCCTTTCCTGCCGTCAGCCACGCCTGCGCCAGCGCCGGCCACAGCGCCAGCGACGAACCACCCTGCAGGTGCATGCCGAAGCCGTGGCCGCCGTGGGCGAACACGTGCAGTTCGTGCTCCACGCCCGCTTCGGCCAGCGCCCGCGCCATCACTTCACTGTTGCGCACGCTGACCACGCGATCGTCAGCGGCATGGATCAGCAGGGTCGGTGGCATGTCCGCGCGCACGTGCTGCTGCACCGAGTACTGGGCCGCCAATGCGGGGTCAGGGTGCTCGCCCAGCAATCGCCCGCGCGAACCGCTGTGCGCATGCGCACCCATGTCGATGACCGGGTAGACCAGCACCGCCCGTGCCGGGCGCGCGCTCAGCTGATCGATCGCATCGCGTGCGGGATAGACCGGAGCATCGAAGCCGGTGGCCAGCCGCGCAGCCACGTGGCCGCCGGCGGAGAAACCCATGACCGCCACGCTGCCGGCCTCCAGGCCGCGGCGTGCGGCCTGGTCGCGTACGACCCGCAGCGCGCGCTGCGCATCGGCCAGCGCCGCCTGGCGGTCCCTGCCCGGCTGCGGCAGGCGGTAGCGAAGCACGAACAGGGTGAAGCCTGCCCGCTGCACCCAGTCCGGTACCAGCGCGCTGCCTTCCTTGTCGATCACCACGCGCTGGTAGCCGCCGCCCGGAATGACCAGCACCGCCTGCCCGTTCGGACGTGGCGGCGCGTGCACGATCATGTACGGCGCATCGATCCCGTCCACGAACCGGTCCGGATGGGCCGGGTCGGGGCTGCGCTCAACGACGCGCGCCGGCCGCGACGCAGCGCTTTCGCCGGGTACCTGCCCGGCGGGCCAGAGCGGCAGGCGTTCGCCCGTCACCTCGCGCCCGGGCCGCTGGCCGTCGCGCAGCGGGACGTCGGTGGCGCGCGCCGGTGCAAGCGTCAACAGAACGGACAGGCACAGCACAAGGGTGGGCAGACGCATGGCGGACCGGGCTCCAGCAAAGGGGGGCAGCGTGCCGCAGGCGCCCCGGAAGCGGGCGTGATGCGCTGCGGCTTGCGTGATGACACCGGTTTACCATATACACCTCCTGCAGACGCTGTCGATGGGCAGTGCAACAACGCAGAGGGAGACCGTTCTTGAGCAACGAACACGGCACACAGGGGCACAGGCCGACGCCGGACGATGCAGCCGCGATCGCCCGCGCCTTCACCGACGCCCGCCGCGCCGGCCAGGCCCTGACAGGGTTTCCCGGGACCATTCCGGCTGATCTGGTGCACGCCTACCGGGTCCAGGACCGCGCCATCGAGGCCTGGGACGATCAGGTGATCGGCTGGAAAGTGGGGTACATCGCCGCCGAGCGCCGCGATGGCTCCGGCGACGAACGCCTGCTGGGGCCGATCTTCAAACGTCAGCTCTGGAATGATACCGGTGGAACAACCGACATTCCGGTATTCGTCGGGGGCTTTGGCGCAGTCGAAGCAGAGTACGTGCTGGAGCTGCTGGAGGACGCCCCGGCCGGACAGTTGCACTGGTCCCCGGAACAGGCCGAAGCCCTGCCCGCGCGCCTGTACATCGGCGTGGAAGTGGCCAGCAGTCCGCTGGCCACCATCAACGAACTGGGTCCGCGCGTGGTGGTGTCCGACTTCGGCAACAACAATGGCCTGGTGCTGGGGCCGGAGATCACCGGCTGGACGGCCCGCGACGAGACTGCGCTGCGTGCGGAGACCGTCATCGACGGCGAGGTGGTCGGCACCGGTGGCGCCACCCGCCTGCCCGGCGGCCTGCGTGCGGCCTATGCCTTCGCGCTGTCCCGTTCGGCGCAGCGTGGCCGGCCGCTGCGCAAGGGCGACCTGATCGCCACCGGCAACGCTACCGGCATCCACGATATCGAGGCAGGACAAACGGCGCTGGTGCGCTTTGCCGGCTTCGGTGACATTGCCTGCCGGGCCGTGCCGGCGGGATGACCGCCGGCCAGCCCTGGTGAACACGCGCGGGAGGGCGCAGATGATCACACGACGTAATTTCCTGGCCGGCGGCGCCGCTGCGCTGGCGACGCCGATGCTCGCTGCCTGCGGGCGTGGGGCCGCCGGCGACGTGGACGGCAGCACCCTGCTGACCGCGACCGACGTGCACGTGGCCGACTACCCCACCGTCACTGCGGTGAAGTGGATCGGCGAGACCCTGCAGCGTGAGACCAACGGCCGCCTGCGGCTGCGGCAGTACCACTCGGGCCAGCTGGGCCGCGAGTCGGAAGCGATCGACATGGCGCGCTTTGGCGCCATCGACATCACCCGCGTGTATGCCGGTGCACTCAACAACGCATTTCCGCTGACCCAGGCACTGTGCCTGCCGTACGTCTTCAGGTCGGTCGCACAGCAGCGCGCCGCACTCGATGGCGGCGTGGCCGACGCGGTGCTGCGTGGCTTTGAAGGCCGCGATCTGGTCGGCCTGGCGATCTACGACTCCGGTGCACGCTGCTTCTACAACACCAAGCACCCCATCGTTTCGCCCAGCGACCTGCACGGCCTGAAACTGCGGGTGGCCTCGTCGGACATCTTCATCCAGCTGATGCGCCTGCTCGGCGCCAACCCGACGCCGATGTCGCTGGGCGACACGTTCTCCGGCATGGAGACCCACATGATCGACGGCGCCGAGAACAACATGCGCAGCTTCCATTCCAGCCGCCATTTCGAAGCCGCGCACTACTGGTCGCAGAGCGACCATTCGTATGCGCCGGACGTGCTGCTGATGTCGCGCGCCCGTTTTGAACGCCTCAGCCCGGATGACCGCCAGCTGCTGCTGCACACCGCCCGCGCATCGGTGGCGGTGATGCGTGAGCAGTGGGACGCATCGGAGGATGCCGCGCGCCGGGCGGTGCTGGCCTACGGGGTGAAAGCCAACGAGGTCGACATGGCGGCCTTCCGCGATGCGGCCCAGCCGCTGCTGAAGCACTACCTGCAGCAGCCTGGCATCGCCGCGCTGGTTGACCGCATCCGTGCCGCCTGAGGATACCGCCATGACCGAAACGACGACGTCCACCACCGGACCCGGCCAGCGCCTGCTGGACCGCATTGCCGACATCGCCATCTACGGCGCCGTCGCCGCCCTGCTGGGGCTGGTGGTGGTGCAGGGCTGGCAGGTGTTCGCGCGCTACGTGATCAACGATTCGCCCAGCTGGACCGAGCCGGTCACCCTGCTGCTGCTGGCCACGGCGATGAGCCTGGGCGCGGCCTGCGGCGTGCACACCAACCGCCACTTCGGCTTCTTCCTGCTGCATGCCTACATGGGCGCCGGCCTGCGCCGCGCGGTGGACGTGCTGGTGCAGCTGGTGGTGGCGGTGCTGGGCGGCTTCATCGCGTTCTGGTCGGCCGACCTGCTGGTCGACGGACTGGACATCAAGACCGCCGGTGCCAACCTGCCGCAGAGCATCAACTACCTGCCGCTGGCGGTGGGGGGCGCGCTGATGCTGATGTTTGCACTGAACCGCGCGTGGAACGCGCTGCAGGCCCGCGCCACCGGCGCCGAAGACGCTGAAGGAGATCGTTGATCCATGGGCATCACCCTCCTGTTCTCCGTATTCGCCGTGCTGCTGCTGCTCGGCGTGCCGGTCGCCTACGCGCTGGCCGCTGCGGCGCTGGCCACCCTGCTGTACCTGGATATCCCCAGCATCGTGCTGGTGCAGCAGATCTCGGCCGGTACCGGCTCCGCTTCGCTCATCGCCATTCCACTGTTCATCTTTGCCGGCGAGATCATGATGCGCGGCGGCATCTCCGAGCGCCTGATCGCACTGGCCTCGTCGCTGGTCGGGCGCCTGCGCGGTGGCCTGGGCCAGGTGTCGATCCTGTCCTCGCTGTTCTTCGGCGGCGTGTCCGGCTCGGCCATCGCCGATGTCTCGGCGGTCGGCGGCACGATGATCCCGCAGATGGTCAAGCGCGGCTACGACCGCGATTTCGCCGTCAACGTCAGCATCACCGCCGCGCTGGTGGCCCTACTGGTGCCTCCGTCGCACAACCTGATCCTGTTCTCCGCTGCCGCCGGCGGGGGCCTGTCCATCGCCGACCTGTTCGCCGCCGGCATTGTCCCTGCGCTGCTGATGACGCTGGCGCTGATGGTCACCGGCTATGTGGTCGCACGTCGCCGCGGCTATGGCGTAGAGGTCTTTCCCGGCTGGCGTGCCGTGGCCCTGCGCATCGTCTCCGCCCTGCCCGGCCTGGGCCTGGTCGCGCTGATCTTCGTCGGTATCCGCGCCGGCATCTTCACTGCCGTGGAAAGCGCGGCGATCGCCGTGGTCTACGCCCTGCTGGTGACCACCGTGCTGTACCGGCAGCTGCGCTGGCGCGAGTTCTTCGACACTGTCATCCATGCCGCGCGCAGTACCGGCGTGATCCTGTTCGTGATCGCCACCGCGGCGGTGTTCGGCTGGCTGCTGGCGTACCTGCAGGTGCCGGCTGCCGCCGTCGAGTTCCTGCAGTCGTTCGCGCACAGCCGCTTCATGGTGCTGCTGATGATCGTGGTGATGCTGCTGTTGCTGGGCACCTTCATGGATCTTGCGCCGATGATCCTGATCTGCACGCCGATCTTCCTGCCGGTGGCGCGCGCCTACGGCATCGATCCGATCCACTTCGGCCTGGTGCTGGTGCTCACCGGCGGCCTCGGCCTGGTCACCCCGCCGGTCGGCTCGGTGCTGTTCATCGG
Source organism: Stenotrophomonas sp. FSL W7-1447 (assembly GCF_037966425.1). Lineage (NCBI taxonomy): Bacteria > Pseudomonadati > Pseudomonadota > Gammaproteobacteria > Lysobacterales > Lysobacteraceae > Stenotrophomonas > Stenotrophomonas sp. FSL W7-1447. Next base: position 46,726 of record NZ_CP150199.1, read on the forward strand.
CACCTCCATCGGCAAGATCAGCGTCGGCCAGAGCATGCGCACCATCTGGCCATTCTGGTTCGCCGCGCTGGGCGTGCTGCTGGTGGTCACCTTCTTCCCCGCCCTGTCGCTGTGGCTGCCGGCCGCGCTGCGCGGCTGAGCCGCAAGGAGACTGCCATGCGTGCACTGCGTATCGTCGCCGCCGCCACCCTGTTCGCCGTGTTGCTGCCGGCATGGCCTGCACCCGCGGCGGAGACCGCGCGCGCCCCGGCGCAGTGGGCGCGGGGGCTGGAACACCAGCGCCAGGCGGACCGTGGCGATGGCACGTTCCTCAATCCGGTGCTGGCCGGCGACCATCCGGATCCCTCGGTGCTCAAGGACGGAGACGATTACTACCTCACGCTGTCGTCGTTCGACGCCTATCCCGGCCTGCCGATCTGGCACTCGCGCGACCTGGTGAACTGGCAGCCGCTGGGCCATGCGATCACCCGCAACGTGGGCTCGATCTGGGCGCCGGACATCGTTAAGCACCGGGGGCGCTACTTCATCTACTTCCCGGCGCGGACCGGCGAGCGCCGCAGCAACTTCGTGGTCTGGGCCGATGACATCAAGGGCCCATGGAGCGCACCGATCGACATCGGCCTGGGCGGCTACATCGATCCCGGCCATGCGGTGGGTGAAGACGGCAAGCGCTACCTGTTCCTCAGCGGTGGTGATTACGTGCAACTGGCCGACGATGGGCTGAGCGTGGCCGGCACGCCGAAGCACGTCTACGACGGCTGGCGCTATCCGCAGGACTGGGACGTCGAGGCCTATGCGCAGGAAGGCCCGAAGATCCACCTCCGCAACGGCTGGTACTACATGACCACGGCGGTGGGCGGCACGGCCGGGCCGCCCACCGGCCACATGGTGATCACCGCGCGCTCGCGTTCGATCCACGGACCGTGGGAGAACGCGCCCAACAACCCGATCACGCGCACGCAGTCGGCAGCCGAGCCCTGGTAGTCGCGTGGCCATGCGACGGTGATCGAAGGGACCGATGGGCGCTGGTGGATGATGTACCACGGGTACGAGAACGGCTTCTGGACGCTGGGCCGCCAGGCCCTGCTGGAGCCTATCGAATGGACCGCCGACGGCTGGTTCCGCGCGACCGGGGGCGACCTCGGCCAGCCACTGCGCAAGCCGGCCGGACAGGCACTGTCGCCGCATGGCATGGCGCTGTCGGATGATTTCCGCGGCAGCACGCTCGGCCCGCAGTGGGCGTTCTTCAATCCGGCGCAGGACGAGTACCGGCGGCTGGGTTTCAGCGGCAACGGCCTGGTCCTGCAGGGCAAGGGCAGCACGCCGCGCGATGCGTCACCGCTGACCACCATCGCCGGCGACCGGGCCTACCAGTTCGAGGTGGAGATGGAGATCGCCCCCGGTGCCGTGGGCGGCGCGCTGCTGTTCTACAGCGACCGCCTGTACGTGGGCGTGGGCAGCAATGGCGAGTCGTTCATCATGCATCGCTACGGCGAGGAGCGCCCTGCCCGGCCGGCGCCGGGGCGCGGCGGCCGGCTGTGGCTGCGGGTGACCAACAGCCGCCACATCGTCACCTTCCACTCCAGCACCGACGGGCACACTTGGCAGAAGTATCCGGTTCAGATGGAAGTGTCCGGTTACCATCACAATGTAGCGGGCAGGTTCCTGGCGCTGAAGCCGGCGCTGTATGCGGCCGGCGACGGTGCGGTAACCTTCCGCAACTTCCGCTACCGCGCGCTGGACTGAGCGCGGAGCCGGAATCCCCAGACTTACCGGGTTCAAAACATGTCAGTGCGCAACAAGAACGATGCCGCGACGCCGGCATTGGCGAAGGGCAAGGCAGCCACCATCAACGACATCGCGCGACTGTCGGGCGTATCCAAGAAAACGGTTTCAAGAATCATCAACAACTCGCCGCTGGTGCGCAAGGACACGCGCGACAAGGTGGAGGCGCTGATGCGTGAGGTGGGCTATACGCCCGATCCGCTGGCCCGTGGACTGGCGTTCCGCCGCTCCTTCCTGATCGGCATGGTCTACGACAACCCCACCGCGCAGTACATCGTGGACATGCAGTACGGTGCGCTGGATGCACTGCGTGGTTCCAGCTTCGAGCTGGTGGTGCACCCGTGTGACAGCCGCAGCCCCGGCTACATCGAGGGCGTGCGGCGCTTCGTGCAGCAGCAGAAGCTGCACGGGGTGATCCTGGTGCCGCGTGCCTCGGAAGACCAGGCGCTGGCGGACATGCTTGATGAGATCGGCTGCCGGTTCACCCGCGTGGCAGCGCTGCCGCTGGACGAAAGCTCACAGATGGTGGTCACCCATGACCGCGACGGTGCGGCCGAAGCCGCCGACTACCTGCTCTCGCTCGGCCACCGTGACATTGCCCTGGTGACCGGTCCCAGCGCCTACCGTTCGGCCCATGAACGTACCGCCGGATTCATCGACGCACTGTCCCAGCGCGGCATCGAGCTGCCCAAGGACCGCATCATCGAGGCTGGCTACACCTTCGAATCCGGCGTGGCCGCTGCCGAGAAACTGCTGTTGGGCAAGCGCCGCCCGACCGCCATCTTCACCGGCAATGACGAAATGGCCGCCGGCATCTACAAGGTCGCGCTGCGCGCCGGCATCAACATTCCGCGCCAGCTGTCCATCGTCGGCTATGACGACAGCCCGCTGGCCTCGCGCCTGTGGCCCTCGCTGACCTCGGTGCGCCGGCATACCCGCGATACCGGGCGCACCGCCGCGGCGATGCTGATCCAGCCCGAAGGCCAGGCCGCGCTGCCCATCGCCAGCGTGCGGCCGCACCTGATCGTCCGCGATTCCTGCCAGCCGCCGGAGGATTGATCCCCCGGGGATCACTCCTGCAGGTCACGACCTCTGCCCCATCCACCCGATCCGCCGCGCCTTGCCCGGGCCATCCCGGCATCGTGCGACGCAAAATGACACCGGTTTCCTGTCTGGCTAGAATCGACCGTGAACCGCGCCGGGGCCGACCCGTCGGCCCGCCCCCCGCTCTGGAGACGCCATGTACAGCAAGACCCATTACGCCACCCATCCCGATGCCATCCACGGTGCCAGCAACGACCAGCTGCGTGACCTGTACCTGCTCGATGGCCTGTTCAACGCCGGTGCGGTGACCCTCAAGTACACCCACTACGAGCGCTTCGTGATCGGCGGCGCTGCCCCGGTGGACGCACCGCTGGCCCTGCCGACCCAGACCGAACCCGCTTCGGCCGCAGGCCATCCGTTCCTGGAGCGTCGAGAGCTGGGCGTGATCAACGTCGGCAGCGGAACCGGCAGCGTCACCGTCGATGGCACGGTCTACACGCTGGGCCCGAAGGATGGTCTGTACGTGGCCATGGGCAGCAAGGACGTCGTGTTCGCCTCGCAGGACGCCGCCAATCCCGCCCAGTTCTACCTGGCCTCGACCCCGGCCCATGCCCGCTTCGAGACCCGGCAGCTGTCCATTAAGGATGCCGTCGCCCTGGATCGCGGCGCGCTGGAAACCAGCAACGAGCGCACCATCTACCAGTACATCGTGCCGGCCACCTGCCAGTCCTCGCAGCTGCTGCTGGGGCTGACCGTGCTCAAGCCGGGCAGCGTGTGGAACACCATGCCGCCGCACCTGCACGACCGTCGCAGCGAGGTGTACTTCTACTTCGACCTGGGCGACAGCGACCGCGTCTACCACTTCATGGGCGAGCCGGCCGCGCAGCGCCACATCGTCATCCAGAACAACGAAGCCGTGGTGTCGCCGCCGTGGTCGATCCACATGGGCGCCGGTACCAGCAACTACGCCTTCATCTGGGCGATGGGGGGCGAGAACCTGGATTACACCGACATGCACGTGCTGGACATCTGCCAGCTCAAGTAGGCCCCCAACCTGGCCGCCGTGCACCGTGTGCCGGCGGCCGTCGCGCTGACCCCGCTCGCCCCAATCAAGGAACGCATACGCAATGGCTAATCCCTTCAGCCTGGAAGGCAAGGTCGCTCTGGTAACCGGTGGCAATACCGGTCTGGGACAGGGCATCGCCGTGGCACTGGCTGCCGCCGGCGCTGACGTGGCCGTGGCCGGCATCGCCCCGCCCACCGACACCATCGAAAAGATCACTGCGCTGGGCCGCCGCTGCCTGGCCATCGAAGCCAACCTGATCAGCATCGAACCGGTGGCGCGCGTGGTGCGCGAAACCATTGACGGCCTGGGTGGCCTGGACATCCTGGTCAACAATGCCGGCCTGATCCGCCGCGCCGATGCGGTGGACTTCAGTGAGCAGGACTGGGACGACGTGATGAACGTCAACCTCAAGTCCGCCTTCTTCATCTCACAGGCCGCCGGCCGCCACTTCATCGAACAGGGCCACGGCAAGATCATCAACATTGCTTCGATGCTGTCCTTCCAGGGCGGTATCCGCGTGCCGTCGTACACCGCCAGCAAGAGCGGCATCGCCGGCATCACCCGGCTGCTGGCCAACGAGTGGGCGGGCAAGGGCATCAACGTCAATGCCATCGCCCCGGGCTACATGGCCACCGACAACACCGCCCAGCTGCGCGCCGACGAAGCGCGCAACAAGGCGATCCTGGAGCGCATCCCGGCCGGTCGCTGGGGCACGCCGGATGATCTGGCCGGTGCGGCGGTGTTCTTGGCGTCGTCGGCGTCGGATTACATCAACGGCGCCGTGCTGCCGGTCGACGGTGGCTGGCTGGCGCGCTGACGCGTGAGCCACGGCAGTGCCGGTCGCTGGCCGGCATCTTCGCGAGGCTTCCGCCGTTCATGAGGGTGCCGGCCAGCGGCCGGCACTACCGGAGAACCGCCATGCGCACCCTGTTGCTGCTGTTGCTGCTGTCTTGCACCACCGCACAGGCGGCGCCGGTGCGGGTATTCATCGCCGGTGACTCCACTGCGGCCGCATACGGCCCCGAGCGCGCGCCCCAGGCCGGCTGGGGACAGGCACTGCAGAGCTACCTCGACCCGGCACGCTTCGAGGTGCACAACCATGCCAAGGGCGGTCGCAGCACGCGCAGTTTCATCGACGAAGGGCGCCTGGATGCCATCGCCGCCGAGCTGCGCGGTGGCGATGTGCTGCTGATGCAGTTCGGCCACAACGATGCGAAGTTTGAGGATTCCACGCGCTACACCGATCCGGACCGGGACTACCCCCGCCTGCTGATGCGCTACGTACAGGTGGCTCGCGGGAAAGGCGCCACGCCGGTGCTGGTCACGCCGGTGGCGCGGCTGCTGTACGACTTCGGTTCACTGCTGGACACGCATGGCCGCTACACGCAATCGATGAAGGCCCTGGCCGCGCGCGAGCGGATTGCCCTGATTGATCTGAACGACCGCAGCACGCGCTGGATCCGCGCGCTGGGTGAGCAGGGCGCGCGACCGTACTTCCTGTTCGTGCCCGAACAGAACAAGGCCGACGGCACCCATTTCAGCGTGGCCGGCGCCCATGCGGTGGCCTGCCTGGTACTGCGCGAAGCAGTGCCGCTGCTGCCCGCGCTGCAGCCGGCGCTGGTGCGGGACATCGACTGCGACGTGATGGGTGCAGGGCAGGGCGCCGGTGCGACGGGAGATTCGCAGGTCGTGCACGAAGGCACGATTGCGCGCATGCAGCCCGGCCCGCACGGCGGCGGCGGGCCCACCACCGCGTATCCATTCTTTGCCGGCGCGGCGGACCTGCCCTTCGTGCTGCGCAAGCGCGTGCTACACAAGGGCGCGGGTATCGGCCTGCATCCGCAGCACAAGGATGAGATCTATTACATCGTCAGTGGGCAGGGCAGCTACGTGCTGGACGGCAGGCAGTACGACGTGCACGCCGGGCACGCGCTGCTGACCCGCAAGGGCAGCCGCCATGCGCTGCAGCAGGTGGGTGAGGAGGACCTGGTGGTGCTGCTGGCGTACCCGCGCTGAGCCTGTAGAGCCGAGCCCATGCTCGGCTGTCCTGCCTCCGGTTGATCGCAGCCGAGCATGGGCTCGGCTCCACGCGGGCTGCTACAGCCGCTCGGCGCCGAAGTGCTTCAGCCCGAACCGCGCAAGGTCTTCCGGGCGCTCGAAATAGGCGTCCTCGAACGCTTCCAGCGCCTGCTGTTCGTCTTCGCTCATCGCGTCGTACAGGTCGGTCATTTCCTTGATCGCCGGGTCGTGCTCCAGCCGGTCCAGCAGCCCGCGCATGCCGGCCAGGAGCGCGTGCGTCTGCACTGCGCCCATCGCCTGCAGCGCGCGCAGCGCCAGCTGGCAGGTCGGGTCGCCCCAGTTGCACAGGAACTGCATGAAGCCGCCGTTGTTGATGTCCGCTTCCATACGCCACAGCGCCACCAGTTGCTGGTCCTCGTCGGACAGCGCCTCCAGCGTCCATCCGGCGTCCTTCAGCCGTGCCATCGCCGCATCGTAGCGGTCTTCCCAGACCTGGTTGAGGATATCGACCACGCCCGCCTCGCGCGCCGGCAGCAGGGCCGGCCAGTTCACACCCAGGCCATCGGCGGTGGCGACCCACTGCGCGCGTTGCCCTGCATCGGCTTCAAACAACGCAGGTACCCAGCGCAGCGGCTGGCGGGTGCGCCGGCCATCGGCCAGGGTCAGCAGGATGACGTCGTCGTCGAAGGCGACGTTGGTCACGCGCAGGGCGGCAAACACATCGGTCATGCCGCGCAGGATACCCGCGCGCCGGCCCGCCTCACACGTCGCCGCCGTCGGCCCAGCCTTCACCCGAGCCCTTCTGGAACACGCGGTCGTCGTCCTGCACATCACCGGCAGGCAGGTGCGCCTGGTCGGCCAGTGCTGCGTAGATCGGAGTGAAGTCCGGTGAGGTCGCCTGCATCAGCTGTTCAAAGCTGTCGATGACGAAGTAGGTCTTCTGGAACGTGTCGATGCGGTACTTCGTGCGCATGATCCGCTGCAGGTCGAAGCCGATGCGATTGGGCGCGTCCGATTCCAGCGAGTACAGCGACTCTCCCTTCGACGACACGATACCCGCACCGTAGATGCGCAGGCCGTCCGGCGTATCGATCAGGCCGAATTCCACCGTGTACCAGTACAGGCGGGTGAGATTCTGCAACGCGTCCGGCCCGATCGCGTGGGCCTTGACGCCACCGCGGCCGTAGGCCTCCATGTAGTCGGCAAACACCGGGTTCATCAGCAGCGGCACGTGGCCGAACAGGTCGTGGAACAGGTCCGGTTCGGCGATGTAGTCGATCTGGTCCGGGCGGCGGATCCACCAGGTCACCGGGAAACGTCGGTTGGCCAGGTGGTCGAAGAAATCCAGTTCCGGCAGCAGGCCTTCGACGCCGACCAGCGTCCACCCGGTCGCCGCGCCGAGCACTTCGTTGAGCTGGTCGAAGCGCGGAATCATGTGCGCACTCATCCCCATCTCGTCCTGCGCATCCAGGAACTCCTGGCAGGCGCGGCCGACCAGCAGCTCGCGCTGGCGCTGGTACAGCGTGCTCCAGGTGGCGTGGTCGTCGGCAGTGTAGGTGTCCCACGGTTGCTCGACGAGCGCGGTGGTGTACACCGGCACGTAGCCCTTGTCGGTCTGCTGGTGTTCGACGCGGCGGGGCTGGGCGAGGTCCATGGGGCGCTCCTTGAAGGGATTCCCACGATGCTAGGGCAGGGCGCGCGCAACAGGGTTGCAAAAGTTGCGCCGATTGCCGTTGTTGGCGCAATATCCTTGCGTACTCACCATGTTGCGGGGCAACAATGGCCGGAGAAGTCCAGTTCGATCGCACGGATATACGCCTGCTGGCTGAAATCCAGCGGGACGGGCGCGCTACCAACGCCGAACTGGCGGCGCGGGTGAATCTCTCGCCCTCGGCCTGCCTGCGCCGCCTGCAGCGGCTCGAAAGCGAGGGCGTGATCGTCGGCTATGGTGCGCGCCTGGAGCCACGGCAACTGCGACTGGGCCTGCAGGCCTTCGTGCGCGTGCAGCTGGAAAAGCACGACCAGGCCGCCATCGGCCACTTCGTGGACAGCGTGCAGGGCTGGGATGAGGTGGTGGCCTGCCATGCGTTGACCGGCGACATGGACTACCTGCTGCACGTCTATGTGCGCGACCTGGAGCACTTCTCGCACTTCCTGCTGGACCGGCTGCTCAACGCCGGTGGCGTGGCCGATGCCAATTCCAGCTTCGTGCTGCGCACGGTGAAGGGCTTCCAGGCGTTGCCGTTGTCGCAGCTGGAGTCCTGAGCGGCCACCGGGCATGCCCGGTGGCCACGCATCAAGGGATCAGCACTTGTCCTTGCGGCCCATCAGCCTGCCCAGGCGCGAGGCTTCCTCGCACTTCGGTGCAGCCACCGGGGCCGGTGCCGCTGCGGCGGCGCGTGCGCGCTGCAGCTGCTGGATCTTCGCGCGGATCTGCGGCATGGCCGCCATCGCGGCCTTTTCGCCTTCCAGGATCGCGGTGCCGCGCTGGCTGAAATCGGCCGCGCCGATGTCCAGCACCTTCGGGCGGATGACGATGTCGGCGCGCGCCAGTTCCTGCTCGCCCAGGCGCTGGCCCATGATCGAGATGGACTGGTTGACGATGCCCAGCATGTCCGTCGGCGCCTTGCCGCTGGCCTTGCTGGAAATATCCACGGCGATCACGAAGTCGGCGCCGAGCTGGCGCGCGGCGTCCACCGGCACCGGGCTGACCACGCCGCCGTCGATGTAGTTGCGGCCGCCGATCTTCACCGGTTCGAACACGCCGGGGATGCTGCTCGATGCGCGCACGGCCTGGCCGACATTGCCGCGCACGAAGATGGCGCGCTCGCCGGTTTCCAGCTGGGTGGCGACGGCGGCGAATGGCTTTTTCAGGCGCTCGGCGGGACGGTTGGCAACCTGCTCGTTGACGTAGTCCTGCAGCTTCTGGCCCTGCACCAGGCCACCGGAGAACAGGCGCACGTCGCGGATGCTGGCTTCATCCAGCGCCACGGCCTTGCTCTGCATCTGGAAGGCGTCCATGCCGCTGGCATACAGGGCGCCGACCACGCTGCCGGCGCTGGTGCCGGCGACCACGGCCGGCTCGAAGCCGTTGGCCTCCAGCATCTTGATCACGCCGATATGGGCGAAGCCCTTGGCCGCGCCGCCGCCGAGGGCGATGCCGATCTTCACCGGCTTGGCCTGCGGGACCACGGTCGGTGCCGGCGGCGGGGTGGGGCGGACCGGCTCGCCACCGCAGCCGGCCAGCAGGCCGATCAGGGCGACGGACAGCAGCATGCGGGGGTGGAACAGGCTCATCGGCCGTGCGCGCGCGGCGCCGGGTTCAGGAAAGGGCGCCAGCATACCGAAGCCGTGGCAGGGCGGGCAGGGTGGGAAATATCGCCCATTCATAAAGGTAGTGCCGCCGCCGCTGGTACAACCATAGGGAAACTGGCTACGCTACGGTCCATGGGGTTGTTACCAGCGGCTTCGGCACTACCGGGATGCGCGCCAGGGTGCATGGGGCTGCCGGCCAGAGGCCGGCACGACCGGAGCCGCTCAGAACCGGTTGTCGCCGTCCAGCATCCGGCCCAGGCCACCCAGCACCGAGCCTTCGCCGCGGTTCTGGCCGCCGCCCTGCGGCGCGGCCATCCACATGCGGCCGGCCAGGCGCGAGAACGGCAGCGACTGCAGCCAGACCTTGCCAGGGCCGGTCAGCGTGGCCAGAAACACGCCTTCGCCGCCGAACAGCATGCTCTTGATGCCGGTCACCCGGCGCACGTCCATGTCCACGGTCGGGTGGTAGGCCACCACGCAGCCGGTATCCACGTCCAGGCGCTCGCCGGCGGCCAGCTCGCGCTCGATCACGCAGCCGCCGGCGTGGATGAAGACCCAGCCGTCGCCTTCCAGCTTCTGCATGATGAAGCCCTCACCGCCGAACAGGCCGGTCATGATCCTGCGCTGGAACTGCACGCCGATCTGCACACCGCGCGCGCCGGCCAGGAAGCTGTCCTTCTGGCAGATCAGGCGGCCGCCATGCTGGTCCAGTTTCATCGCCAGCACGGTGCCGGGGTAGGGCGCGGCGAAGGCGACCTTGCCCTTGCCGTGGCCGCTCTGGGTGTAGACGGTGGCGAACAGGCTCTCGCCGGTCAGCACGCGCTTGCCGGCGGCCATCACCTTGCCCATGAAGCCACCGCCCGGACCCCCGCTGGCGGCGCCGAACACGGTGTCCATCTGCACGCTCGCGTCCTTGAACATCAAGGCGCCGGCCTCGGCAATGGCGCTCTCGCCGGGGTCAAGCTCGATTTCCACGAACTGCATCTCATGGCCGACGATGCGGAATTCGATGTCGTCGGCGCGGCCGCTGGCGTCGGCGGGGACCGGCGGCGGGGTGCTGGGCATGCCAGGGGCCGTTGACTGCAGTTCGGGCACCTCGGCAATCGACGTCCACCCGCCCATGCCCTGGCACCAGGCCAGCGCGCGCGGATTGGCCAGCGCAAAGCGGCGCGCGGCCTCGTCATCAAGCGGGCCGATGCGTTCGGCCTGGGCAGAGGCGTGGAAGTACCACTGGGTCATTGCGGCGGCTCCGCGGCGCTGGAAAACCCCGAGTCTAGCGAGCGCGCCCGGGGCCGGGCGACAGGGCCATGAACGGCCGGCATTTGCGGGGCAGGTGCTGTATTGCAACAATTATCTGGTAGCGCCGTTTTACCACCCCTCCAAACACAGCCTACCGCCATGTCCCCGACCCGCACTTCCCGTGGCCGATTTCCGGTCGCGCGTCCCCTCGTTGCCGCTCTTTCCGCCCTGCTGCCGCTGGTAGCAGCCGCCCAGGAAACCCCCGCTGCCAAGGATCCGGTTGCCCTCGACGCCCTGCAGGTGACCGCCCAGCGCCGCGTCGAGAACGCCAAGGACGTACCGGTCGCGTTGAGCGCGATCCAGGGCGAGAAGCTGGACGTGCTCGGCTCGGCCGGCGATGACATCCGCTTCCTGGCCGCACGCGTGCCCAGCCTCAACATCGAGTCGTCCTACGGCCGGGCCTTCCCGCGCTTCTACATCCGCGGCCTGGGCAACACCGACTTCGACCTCAATGCGTCGCAGCCGGTGTCGCTGGTGTATGACGATGTGGTGCAGGAAAGCCCGTTGCTGAAGGGCTTCCCGCTGTTCGACCTGGCCAACGTGGAAGTGCTGCGTGGCCCGCAGGGCACGCTGTTCGGCCGCAATACCCCGGCCGGTGTGGTCAAGTTCGACTCGGCGCGCCCGTCGCAGGATGCCGATGGTTACCTCCGCGTCGGCTATGGCAGCTACAACAGCTGGAACGTGCAGGGCGCCTACGGCGGCCCGCTGACCGACCGCTGGTCGGCGCGCGTCTCGGCCATCTACCAGCGCCGCGACGACTGGGTCGACAACACCCGCGTCGGTGCACCCAACAGCGGCTTCGAGGGCTATGACGAAGCGGCCGGCCGCGTGCAGTTCCTGTACGAAGGCGATGACTTCGAAGCGCTGTTCAACCTGCACAAGCGCAAGCTCAACGGCACCGCCCGCCTGTTCCGCGCCAACATCATCCAGAAGGGGGGCAATGCGCTGGTCGAGAACTTCGACCGCGACAAGGTGGCCAACGACGGCGTCAACTTCTCCGACCTGGAGACCTGGGGCGGCAGCGCGCGCCTGCAGTGGAACCTCGGCTCGGTAACCCTGCACTCGATCACCGGCTATGAAACCGCCGAATCGCTCAACCGTGGCGACATCGACGGTGGCTACGGCGCGTCCTTCCTGGGTGCCGGCAACTACGGCCCCGGCCTGATTCCGTTCTCGTCGGAGTCGGCCGACGGTCTGCCGCACCACCGGCAGTGGACGCAGGAAGTCCGCGTCGAGTCCGACGAGTGGGGCCGCTTCGACTGGCAGGCCGGCGTCTTCTACTTCGATGAAGACGTGACCATCAACAACTTCAACTACGACTCGCTGACCCCGGGCAATCCGCAGACCGGCCACGTGGTGCAGAACCAGCGCAACAAGGCGTGGGCGGTGTTCGCCTCGGGTGACTTCGATGTCACCGACCGCTTCAAGCTGCGCGCCGGCGTGCGCTACACCCAGGACAAGAAGGACTTCAGCGCCAGCGTGCTGCAGGCCGTTCCGTTCGGCACCCCGGTCAGTGGCCCGTACCTGGCCAACACCGACGTCAACGACGTCAGCTGGGATTTCAGTGGCGTCTACAAGCTGACCGACGACATCAACGCCTATGCCCGCGTGGCCAAGGGCTTCCGCGCGCCGTCGATCCAGGGCCGCCTGGCCTTCGCGCCGGGCCTGTCGCAGGCCGATTCGGAGAAGGTGATCTCGTACGAGGCCGGCATCAAGGCCGACCTGTTCGAGCGCCGCGCGCGCCTGGGCCTGAGCGTGTTCCGCTACAACGTCGATGGCCAGCAGCTGATCGCGGTGGGCGGCGCCAACAACACCGCCACCCTGCTCAACGCCGACAAGACCGTCGGCCAGGGCGTCGAGCTGGACCTGGAGGCCTACCTGGCCGACAACGTCCTGCTGACCTTCGGCAGCAGCTACAACGACACCGAGATCAAGGACAAGAACCTGGCGGTGGCGATCTGTGGCGGTGGCTGCACCATCACTGACCCGACCACGGTGATCAACGGCCAGACCTACGCGCTGGTCAACGGCAACCCGCTGCCGCAGGCGCCGAAGTGGATCCACAACGCTACCCTGCGCGTGGGCTTCCCGCTCAGCGATGGCAGTGAGCTGTACGCCTACACCGATTGGGCGTACCGCAGTGCGGTCAACTTCTTCATCTACGAGTCGCCGGAATTCCGCGGCCGCAGTTCGCTGGAAGGCGGCCTGCGCCTGGGCTACAACTGGGATTACGGCCAGTACGACGTGGCCGTATTCGGCCGCAACCTGACCAACCAGACCCGCGTGGTCGGCGCGATCGACTTCAACAACCTGACCGGCTTCCTCAATGAGCCGCGGACCTGGGGCGTGGAGTTCACCGCGAAGTTCTGATGCGGTGGCTGCGGTAGTGCAATGAAGAAGGGCCGGCGCAATGCCGGCCCTTCCTTTTGATGCGCGACCATGTCGCAAATGGACACACCCGCACTGCGGGCAGCGGTCAAGAAGTGTGAGCGGCGGCAAGAATATGTCTCAGTTGCCGTGAACCCGAGCCCGTGTCGATGCGCTCGGATGGAACAGGCGTACAACCGTAGCTACCGGAATCTTCCGGGCAACCGGGGTACTGCAATGAAGAACAGAATGTCGCGGATGACCGTAGGCTTGGCCATGCTCGTGCTGTCGATACAGGCATCTGCGGGGGTGAACGCTGCTGAAGCAGCAACAACGACGCTTCCGGACGACCAGCACCTGCACCTGGAGAAGCGGACCGCGTCGATCACCGATCAGCGATCATTCGACGCGTATGCAAAGGCATTCGGGGACACCGATACGTTTCCCCTTTACAAAATGACGCCTGCAGCGCGCGCGCGGTTCACCGCATCGCTACGGTTCAGTGCGCTCGGACTGACCACCTTCGATTACTCCGATCTGGCACGGGAACTGGGAGCGGCCGATCTCCATCGCGTACTCAAACCGTTTGGGTTCCAGCACCTGGTGGCGGTCATTCCCGATGTCAGGGTCAATTCGGAAGAAGACCAACGGGTTCTGCAGATACAGAACACTGCGCGCAGCCTGCGTTGTAGCGTGGGAGAACATTGCAACGAGGCAGACTATCCTGGCTACAAGTGCATCTCGCACGCGACATGCGAGGAATCAACGGCACACATATGCACGTCCAACTGCTGATCGCGGCCCTGCGGCGCCCACGGGTCATGATGCGTGGGTTGCTCCCGGTCGCCACCACGCTGGCGATGATCCTGTCCTCTCCCTGTGCCGCCGGGGTATCTCTGGAGGAGGGCTATGCCACCGTGCAGGGAACGTGGGAAAGTCTCTCAGGGCCGGACCATGACTGGCGTGAGCGCGGAGCCCAGGTTGATCGTGCGTTTGACACGGGTGTTTTGCCTCATACCGCTACGCTGTCCCGCCTGAGCACACCCGACCTGCGGGTACTGTTGCGGGCGACCCACGCGGCCGCCGTGGCAGGCAAGCAGCCGCACTACTCGGCCATTGCACTGAGCGTGGGGGTCGAGCTCCGCAAGCGTGGTGAACTGCAGCCTGCTGACGCACGCGCCGGAGCGACCATTGCCGTTCTGAGCCGTGATGCCGCTGCGTTGGCCCCGGTATCGCCGTGGCGGGCCGCTTTCAATGGCCGCCCCGTGCCCCGGTGGCCGCGCGTCACCAAGCCGTTCGAGTACTGGACGCCCAGTGCGGATGGCGCGAGCTTTCGCGCGGCGCACGCCGACATGGCGTCGTTGAAGATCATTGTCATCGCGCATCCAGCCTGCGGCTTCACGCGTGCGGTGGCAGAAGCGGCGCGCGCCGACCCCGACGTGTTGCGGATACTTTCAGGAAGCCGCGCGCTGTGGCTGTCCCCGCAGGACGGGACGCTTGATCTGCGCATCTTCACCGACTGGGCCGAACGCCATCCCGATCTGCCGATCCAGGTCGTGGCCCGCCAGACGGACTTTGCAGACTTCGGCTACTGGGGAACACCCACCTTCTACATCCTGCGCGACGGCAGGGTCGCCGCGCGGGTGGTGGGTTGGCCGCGCGGCGGCAACAAAGCAGCCCTGCAGAAGGCGTTCGCCGACGCAGGGATCGCCGCAGAGCCCTGACCCTGGCACCGACCGTTACAGCGCGCTCTGCGGGCGGATCTTCAGCACCGCGTTCTCGGTGGTGCAGTCGCGGCTGGAGTGCAGACCGGCCTTGCGTGCCGCTTCGATCTCCCTGCGTGCGGCCAGCAGGTCCTTGTTGAACGCGGCGTTGTCGTGCAGGCGGGCCACGGCGGCGGCACCCATGAAGCGGCCTTCGAGGATGTCGCTCTGCCAGTGCACGTTGCAGACCAGGCGGCTCTCGCCGTAGTTGCGGCCACGGGCCTGGATGGCGTCGGCGCGGTCCGGCGCGATCTCTGACAGGATCAGGGCCCAGGCCCAGCCGATCGAGGTGTGGCCGGAGGGGTAGGAACCGTTCTTGCGCAGGCCGTCCTCGTCCTTCGGCGAGCAGGTCGGCTCACCGTTGACCATGAACGGGCGCGGGCGCTGGTAGTGGTTCTTGGCCGCCTTGGTCGCCGCACTGGCGTCGATCCGGCTGCGCTCCAGCAGGCGGTACAGCGCCGGGGTCTTCACCGCATCGACGTCGATGTCGGCGGCGCAGGAGAAGTGGTTGGCGCCCTCGGGGAAACCGAGTTCCGCATCGACGCCGGCCTGGGCGAAGCGCGGGCTGCCACGCAGCGCGCGGGCTTCACGGCTGACCTGCTCGTCCAGGGCGAGGGCGGCCGAACCGGCGACCGGCGGTGCCGGCACCAGGTCGAGGCTGGCCGGAACCGCGCTCTTGTCCAGATAGCCGACGGCCTTGGTGGTGATGTTGGCTTCGACGGCGGTCGGCTTGGTGGCGGTGGCGGCACAACCGGCCAGGGCCGCAGCCACGGCAAGGCCGAGCAGCGGGCGGGCAGGGTGGGAAATCAGCGACATGGACAGGCTCTGGGCAGGAAACACCGCGCCATGATCGCAGCCCCCGCACGACACCGCAGTGACCGTCGGTCATACGGCCAGACCCGGCATGGTCACTGCCATGGAATAAAAACCGTCATCGTTCGGCGTCATTCTCCCGATTCCGGGCGCAGCGCACGGACTTTCACGCGCCTGCAGCGCGAGCATCGACACAACGGTGGTCGAGATGCCGTCCAGTTCCAGTCGGGTCGGGGGGATCCGCTGACAGAGGGAGAGAAGCGATGCGCAGCACCGCAACAGGAAGTACCGTCCTGGCCCTGCTCCTCGGGCTGGCAACCGCCCCGGCGCAGGCCGCCGACGTGGTCGGCGTGGCCTTCGTGCATGGCACCGGCGCGCAGACCAATGCCACCCAGGACTACTGGCAGCCGGCGATCATCGACACCGTGCGCCAGGGCCTGCCCAACAGCAGCAACTACGTCGTCATCAACTGTGACTTCACCCAGTACATGTGGAAACCGGAAGCGGCCGGTTGCCTGGCCAACCAGCTGACCGGCTTCATCGACAGCCGTGGCATCACCCAGCTGGTGGTGATCACCCACTCCAACGGCGGCAACGTGGTGCGCTGGATCCTGTCCAACCCGACCTACGACAGCCGCTATCCGAAGATCATCCGTACGCTGCGCAAGGTCACCGCGCTGGCGCCGTCCTCGGCCGGCACGCCATTGGCCGATGCGGTGCTCAACGGCAATACCTTCGAAACCTCGCTGGGCTGGCTGCTCGGCTACAAGAACGACGCGGTGCGCCAGCAGCAGGTGGCGAGCATGGCCACCTACAACGCGCAGAACCTGTATGGCACGGCCGGTCGCCCGGCGCTGCCCAAGCCGTTCCGTGTGGTGGTCGGCAGTGACGTGGAATCGGCGGTATGGGACAGCAACAGCTACTGCGGTGGCTATGCCGCCAATGTCGGCCTGGAGTTCACCCAGAACTGGCTGTCGTCCTGCTCCGATGGCTTCCTGGAGTGCAGCAGCCAGAAAGCTGCCGGCACCACCTGGTTCACCGACAAGGCGCGCACCCAGGGCGCAGAACCGCTCAGCCACAACCAGAGCCGGCGCGAGTGCTTCGGCCTCGGCACCCTGCTGCGCAACGACCTGACCCAGTGAGGGAGATGACCATGACGATCCATTCCACCCTGCTGGCCAGTGCGGTGCTGGCAGTGCTGTCCCTTTCCACGGCGCAGGCCGCGCAGCCGCTGCAGGCGGCCCGCGCGGGCGATCAGGTGCCTGCCACCCTGGTGGCCGCGCCGCTGCCCACCGATGACAGCGAACACGCGCCGCTGGCGTTCGCCTGGACGCTGGACCCGGCGCAGCCGCTGCAGGCAGCCACGCCGTACGCCTCGGTCAGCCGCAGCTACTGGCAGCAGGTCGATGGCACGCAGCTGCAACGCGGCCTGGACCTGCCGCTGACGGCCGCCGATGCGGTGATCCAGCTGAGCCCGGCCGAAGGTGCCCGCGCGCTGCCGGCCAATACCCTGCAGGTGCGCGACCCGGCCGGCCGCAGCAGCGTGGCGCGCAGTGTCGATGCGCGCGCGCTGCAGGAGGCCGGCATGCCGGTGAAGGATGGCAGCAGCATGCTGCGCACCGGCGCGACCAGTGCCGCCGGTGCGTACACCCTGCAGAGCGCACAGGCACAGGGCCGCTACGTGGTGCAGGTGCTCGAGCCGAACAGCCCGCTGCGGCTGGAAGTGCAGGCCAACCAGGCACAGGTGCTGGCCGGTGGCAGCGTGCAGCTGCAGGCACGCCTGCTGGAAGACGGCGCCACCACCGCCCAGCTGGCATCGCGGCGTAGCGGCCTGGGCGGTGAAGCGCTGCTGGTGGCACCGGACGGACGCAGCTGGCCGCAGCGGCTGCTGCGCACCACCGATGGCGCCCTGCGTGCGCAGGTGCGGATTCCGTCCGACGTCGGCAGCGTGCAGGGGCTGTGGGAGTTGCAGGTGTTCGCGCAGGCCGATGGCGTGCTGCGCGATGGCAAGGTCGCCTTCGCGGTGGCGCGGCCGACCGCGCGTTTCAGCGGCCAGGCGGCACCGGACCCGGCCAGCCGCCAGGTGGCGCTGCCACTGCAGGTGGCCGCAGCCGGTCGCTACGAGGCGCGTGGCACGTTGTATGCCACCGGTCGCGACGGCCAACTGAGGCCGGTCGCGCAGGGGCATGCAGCGGCGTGGTTCGATGGCCCCGGCGCGGGCCAGCTGGTGCTGCCGTTCGACCAGGCCGCATTGCCGGCGGGCTTCGGCGCACCCTATGAGCTGCGAGACCTGCAGCTGCAGGACCAGAGCCGGATGGCACCGATCGAGTCGCGCGCGCTGGCGCTGAAGTTCTGAGCAAGGGTGCAGCGGGCCGGAACCTCCGGCCCGCTGCATTGCAGCCTGTAGAGCCGAGCCCATGCTCGGCTGCTGTGTGCTGTGATCACGAGCCGCCGAGCGTGGGGTCGGCTCTACAACCGCATGTCGATTACCCCGCGTACGCGGTCAGCCGGCCTTCCTGCTCGCACACGGTGATCGTGCCGCCGAATACCGCCGACAGCGGCGTGCTGCGCAGCAGCTCGGCGCGGGTACCGTCGGCCTGTACGCGGCCGTCGCGCAGCAGCACCACCCGCTCGATCTCGGGAATGATCTCTTCGATGTGGTGGGTCACCAGCACCAGGGTGATGCCCTGCTGCGCCAGTACCCGCATGGTCGCCACCAGCTGCTCGCGCGCGACCAGGTCCAATCCGGTGGACGGTTCGTCCAGCAGCAGTGCCTGCGGCCGGTTGACCAGCGCGCGGGCGATCAGCACGCGGCGGGTCTCGCCGGCCGACAGCTCGGCGTAGGCGCGTTCACGCAGGGACAGGGCGCCGGTCATCGCCAGCGTTTCGCCGACGCGGGCGCGCATGTCGTCGGTCACCTCGCGGAACGCGGGCACCACGTAGCTGGCGAAGAAGCCGGACAGCACCGCCTGCTCCACGGTCAGCCCCGGCATGTCGGCCAGGTTGCTGCTGAGGTCGCCAGTGACGATGCCCAGCTGCGAGCGCAGCCGGTCCACCTGCCAGCGGTTCTGGCCCAGCACCTTCACGGCCACCGAGCCGTCGCCCAGCGCCAGCGGGTACAGCTCGCGGGTGATCAGCTTGATGAAGGTCGACTTGCCGCAGCCGTTGGGCCCGAGCAGGGCGGTGTGCTGGCCCTGCGCGATGCGCAGGCTGAGCCCGTGCAGCACCTTTACCTGGCCGCGCACCACGGTGGCGCGGTCCAGTTCGATCAACGGGGGCGGCTCCGCGACGGGCGGGGCAGCGGTGATGGCGCTGGTGCGTGGATCAAGGCTCGACAACTCGGGTCCCCAACTGTGAACGGTGCCACGGATGGCGATGCGATACACCGCCGTAGGGATGCAGTTTGCAACGCAAGCGCCCATCATGTCTGCCATCCCCGCGTCGATCCGGAGAGCTGCCATGCCTGATGCCCTGATGTCCCTGTTGACCGGTGGTGTGCTCGGCCTGGGCGGGTGGGCCCTGCTGGCGGTGCTGCTGGTCTTCACCCAGATCACCATCTTCTCGGTGACCCTGTACCTGCATCGCAGCCAGGCCCATCGCGGGGTCGATTTCCACCCGGCGCTGGCCCATGTGTTCCGCTTCTGGCTGTGGCTGACCACCTCGATGATCACCCGGGAATGGGTGGCGATCCACCGCAAGCACCACGCCAAGGTGGAGACCGAGGACGACCCGCACAGCCCGGTCACCCGTGGCATCGGCAGGGTGTTCTGGCACGGCGTGGAGCTGTACCGGGAGGCACGCGCCATGCGCGCGGACATCGAGCAGTACGGGCGCGGCACCCCGGACGATGCGATCGAGCGCCACCTGTATACCCCGCACGCCACGCTGGGCCCGGTGCTGCTGCTGGTGATCAACAGCGTGCTGTTCGGCCTGCCGGGCGTGGCGTTGTGGGCGATCCAGATGGCGTGGATCCCGTTCTGGGCGGCCGGCGTGGTCAACGGCCTGGGCCACTGGTGGGGCTACCGCAACTACGAGTCGGCCGATACCTCCACCAACCTCACGCCGTGGGGGTTCTGGATCGGCGGCGAGGAGCTGCACAACAACCACCATGCCTTCCCCAGTTCGGCGCGCTTTGCGATGCGGCGCTGGGAGTTCGACATCGGCTGGAGTGCGATCCGACTGCTGCAGGCGCTGCGCCTGGCCAAGGTGCTGCGGGTGGCGCCGGCCATGGACGTGCGACCGAACATCGCCGTGCCCGATGCCGAAACCCTGAAGGCGCTGCTGTCGCATCGCTTCCAGGCGATGACGGATTACCAGCGCAACGTGTTCATGCCCGCCCTGCGCGAGGAAGCCGCGCAGGCTGGAGCCAAGCTGCGCCGCCTGTTGCCGCGCCGGCTGCGCCGCGGCCTGGTCAATGATGGCCGCTGGCTGAAGCCGGACGGGCGTGCCCAGCTCAGCGCCTGGGTGGCACAGCGCCCGCGCATCCGCACCCTGGTCGAGTACCGCGCGCGGTTGGCGGCGCTGCTGGAGGCGCGCGGCCACGATGCTGCCGAGCGCCTGCATCAGCTGCAGGCCTGGTGCCGCGAGGCCGAGGAAAGCGGTATCGCCGCGCTGCAGGCCTACGCCGCACGGTTGAAGGGCTACAGCCTGGTGGGCGCGTGAGGGCAGGGCACGGGCTTCTGCTGGCGCTGCTGTTGCCGGGCGTGGCGCTGGCCCAGGTCACCGACACCGCCAGCTATCTGCAGCGGATGGACAGCGATGGCGACGGCCGGGTGAGTGAATCCGAGTACGTGCAGTGGATGCTGTATGCCTTCGACCACATGGACCGCAATGGTGATGGCGTGCTGAGCGCCGACGAGCTGCCCGGCGGCAAGGGCAGGGCGATCAGCCGCGAGCAGCAGCGGCAGGTGATCGTGCAGCGCTTCCACAAGCAGGATGCCAACGGTGATGGTTTCCTGGACGCCCGTGAGCTGTCCGCGCCGCCGCGTTGAGCGGGCGTAGAATCACCCCATGCCCGAACTACCCGAAGTCGAAACCACCCGCCGCGGCCTGGCGCCGCACCTGCAGGGCCGGCGCGTGCATGGCGTGATCCTGCGCCGCGCCGACCTGCGCTGGCCGATTCCGCCGGAAGTGGCCGAGCTGCTGCCGGGCCAGCGCATCGAGGACATCCGCCGCCGCGCCAAGTACCTGCTGCTGGATACCGCCATCGGCAGCGCGGTGCTGCACCTGGGCATGTCCGGCAGCCTGCGCGTGCTGCCGGGTGATACCCCGCTGCGGGCGCACGACCACGTCGACATCAGCCTGGACAACGGCCGCCTGCTGCGCTTCAACGACCCGCGCCGCTTCGGCAGCCTGCTCTGGCAGCCGGCCGGCGAGATCCACCCGCTGCTGCAGGGGCTGGGCCCGGAGCCCCTGGACGATGCCTTCGACGGCGATTACCTGTTCGCCCGCAGCCGGGGCCGCAGTGCGCCGGTGAAGACCTTCCTGATGGACCAGGCGGTGGTGGTGGGTGTCGGCAACATCTACGCCGCCGAGAGCCTGTTCAAGGCCGGCATCAGCCCGCTGCGCGAGGCCGGCAAGATCTCGCGCGAGCGCTACCAGCGGCTGGCGGATGCAGTGAAGGAGATCCTGGGCTACGCGATCGCCCGCGGCGGCACCACCCTGCGCGATTTCATCAGCCCCGATGGTGCGCCGGGCTACTTCGAACAGGAACTGCTGGTGTACGGCCGTGACGGGCTGCCGTGCCCGAACTGCGGGCGCGCGCTGAAGCACGCCACCATCGGCCAGCGCGCCAGCGTCTGGTGCAGCCACTGCCAGCGCTGAGCCGGGCAGCCAGCGGCAGCTGAACGGGCAGGGCGCGTCTCCGCTGCCCGTTAACGTTTGTCTGCCTATCATGGCCGACCTTCCTCCCTGTGCCTGACGCGCCTGCATGCAACGACGCGACTTCATCCGCAATGCCTCCCTCGCCCTGGCTGCATTCGGCCTGCCGTCCCTGCCCGCGTGCGCGGCCAGCCGGAGCGGCCAGATGGGCCTGCGCCGCCTCGGCCAGCCGCAGCCGTTCGATTTCGCCACCCTGAAGGGCCAGGCGCGCGCGTTGGCGCAGGCGCCCTACAAGAGCCACAAGCGGGTGCTGCCGGGCCGCCTGGAGGGCCTGGACTGGGACCAGTACCAGTCGATCGGCTACCGCCAGGACCATGCGCTGTGGGCCGACCAGCCCGGCAAGTTCCAGGCCAAGTTCTTCCACCTGGGCCTGTACTTCCATTCGCCGGTGCGCATGTTCGACGTGGTCGACGGCAAGGCGCAGGAGCTGGCCTATGACGGCGCGGCGTTCAACTACGGCAAGAGCGGCATCAAGGATGGCGAGCTGCCGGCCGACCTCGGCTTCGCCGGCTTCCGCCTGAACACCCGCAAGGATACCGACCGCGATTTCGCTGCCTTCCTCGGCGCCAGCTATTTCCGCGCGGTCGGCAAGGAAGGCCAGTACGGCCAGTCCGCGCGTGGCCTGGCGATCGACACCGGGATGGGCAAGCCGGAGGAATTCCCGGATTTCATCGCCTACTACCTGGAACAGCCGTCGGCTGATTCGGACACGATCGTGGTCTACGGCCTGCTGGATTCGCCCAGCGTGGCCGGTGCCTATCGCTTCGCGATCACCAACGGTGACGTGCTGCTGATGGACATCGACAGCGCGCTGTACCCGCGCAAGCCGATCGAGCGGCTCGGCATCGCACCGTGCACCAGCATGTACCAGGTGGGCGAGAACGACCGCCGCATGGGCTGGGACTGGCGCCCGGAGATCCACGATACCGACGGCCTGTCGCTGTGGACCGGTGCCGGCGAATGGATCTGGCGCCCGCTGCTGAACCCGCGCAACCTGCGCTTCAACATGTTCGTGGACCGCAACCCGCGCGGCTTCGGCCTGCTGCAGCGCGACCGCAACTTCGACCACTACCAGGATGACGGCGTGTTCTACGAGAAGCGCCCGTGCCTGTGGGTGGAGCCGAAGGGCGAATGGGGCGAGGGCTCGGTGCAGCTGGTGGAGATTCCCACCGTGGACGAGACCTTCGACAACATCGTGGCGTTCTGGAATCCGAAGGAGAAGCCGCAGCCGGGCCAGGAGCTGCTGGTTGGCTACCGCCTGTACTGGGGCGCCGAGCCGCCGGCACGTCCGCCGCTGGCGCACTGCGTAGCCAGCCGTACCGGCCTGGGCGGTGTGGTCGGCAAGAAGCGCGAGTATTTCAGCTGGCGCTTCGCGGTGGACTTCGAAGGCGGCGAACTGGCCAGACTGATCGACAAGGCCGAGGTCGAGGCGGTGGTGGAAGCCAGCCGGGGCCGGGTCGAGATCGTGTCGGCGCGGCCGCTGCGCGAGATCAACGGCTATCGCGCGATGTTCGACCTGGTGCCGCCGGAAGGCAGTACCGAGCAGATCGACATCCGCCTGTTCCTGCGCAGTGGCGGCAAGACCCTGACCGAGACCTGGCTGTACCAGTACACCCCGCCGCCGGCCGGAGCGCCGGAGCGCACGCTGTACTAAGAGGGGTGCGGGTTTGCAGGGCTTGCAGCCCTGCACCTGCCGAGGCCAAAGCCACAGCAACAGCCGAAGCAGAAGCTGGTTTCCTGAGGGTAGGCGGGGTGGGTCCGGTGGCGGGAGACGCCGTAAACCCGTCCATGGGGGCTTGGCCGCGGCATTCATGCCGCGGACGCTCCCGCCACCGGCCCGCCATCCCACGGAATGCGGCTCTGGCTTTGGCCGTTGCCGTTGCTTCTGCAGGTGCAGGGCTGCAAGCCCTGCAAAAGAACACCCTTTACAGCGGCAGGGGCGCCTGCGCCGGGTCGATCCGCCCTTCACCGCGCGTGATCTTCTTGAACTCCGCACGGCTGACCGACACGTAGCGGTCGTTGCCACCGATCTCCACCTGCGGGCCGTCCTGCACGGCGTGGCCATGCTCGTCCACGCGCACGGTCATGGTCGCCTTCTTGCCGCTGTGGCAGATGGTCTTGATTTCCTGCATCTCGTCGGCCCAGGCCAGCAGGTACTGGCTGCCCTCGAACAGTTCGCCGCGGAAGTCGGTGCGCAGGCCGTAGCACAGCACCGGAATGCGCAGCTGGTCGACCACCTCGCTGAGCTGCCAGACCTGGGCGCGGGTCAGGAACTGCGCCTCGTCCACCAGCACGCAGCCCATCGGCCCGTTTTCCGCAAGGTCCTGCTCTACCCAGCGCTGCAGGTCGGTGTCGCGGTCGAAGGCCATGCCCTCGGCGCGCAGGCCGATCCGCGAGGCAACCACGCCGGCGCCGGCCCGGTCGTCCAGGCGCGGCGTCAGGATCGCCACCCGCATGCCGCGCTCGCGGTAGTTGTGTGCGCTCTGCAGCAGGGTGGTGGTCTTGCCGGCGTTCATCGCCGAGTAGTAGAAGTAGAGCTTGGCCATCGGCCGATTGTACGCCGCCGCCCCCACTGGCCGAAGCTGTTCAGCAAGCCTGCCGGCCGCCCGCTGTGGTTGTCCCGCCCGCCCGCTACAATCCCCACTCCATGCACGGTCTCAATCCCCCCCAAGCTGCCGCGGTCCTGCACATCGAAGGCCCGTTGCTGGTGCTCGCCGGCGCCGGCAGCGGCAAAACGCGCGTGATCGTGGAGAAGATCGCCCACCTGATCAGCTGTGGCCGCTACCCGGCGCGCCGCATCGCCGCGATCACCTTCACCAACAAGTCGGCCAAGGAAATGCGCGAGCGCGTGGCCAAGCGCCTGCGCGAGCAGGACGCCGACGAAGTGACCATCTGCACCTTCCATGCGCTGGGCCTGAAGTTCCTGCAGATCGAGCACGCCGCCGTGGGCCTGAAGCGTGGTTTCTCGATCTTCGATGCCGATGATGCCGCCGCGCAGATCAAGGACCTGATGCACGGGGCCAAGCCCGATGACATCGAGGACATGAAGAACCTGGTGTCGCGTGCGAAGAACGCCGGCCTGTCGCCCGAGCAGGCGATGGCCGCCGCGCGCAGCAACCGCGAGAAGGAAGCGGCCAGCGTCTACGAGCGTTACCAGCTGCGGCTGACCGCGTTCAACGCGGTCGATTTCGACGACCTGATCCGTCTGCCGGTGCAGATCCTGGAAGAGAACCCGGAGATCGCGCTGGCCTGGCGCGAGCGCATCGGCTACCTGCTGGTGGACGAATGCCAGGACACCAACGACGCGCAGTACCGCCTGCTCAAGCAGCTGGCCGGCGAGAAGGGCAACTTCACCTGCGTGGGGGACGATGACCAGTCGATCTACGCCTGGCGCGGGGCCAACCCGGAAAACCTGCAGCAGATGGGGCGCGATTACCCCGCCCTGGAGATCATCAAGCTGGAGCAGAACTACCGCTGCTCCAACCGCGTGCTGCGCGCGGCCAATGCGCTGATCGCCAACAACCCGCACGAGCACCTGAAGAAACTGTGGAGCGACCAGGCCGACGGCGAGCGCATCCGCGTGTGGGAATGCCGCAACAGCGAGCATGAAGCGGAAAAGGTCGCGGCCGAGATCGCCTTCGTGGCGCAGTCGCGCAAGGTGCCGTGGAGTGATTTCTGCATCCTGTTCCGCGGCAACTTCCAGTCGCGGCCGCTGGAAAAAGCGATGCAGCTGCTGCGCATCCCGTACCACCTGACCGGCGGCACGATGTTCCTGGAGCGCCAGGAAGTGAAGGACACGCTGGCCTGGCTGCGCCTGCTGGTGAACCCGGACGACGACACCGCGTTCATGCGCGCGGTGCAGTCGCCCAAGCGCGACGTGGGGGCCGGTACGCTGGCCAGGCTGGCCGAGCTGGCGCAGGAAAAGGACATGCCGATGGCGCATGTGGCCGAGACCATCGGCGCCCTGCAGCAGTTGCCGCCGCGCGCGGCCAACAGCCTGGCGCGCTTCACCGACATCCTGCGCGACCTGCGGGCGCAGATGCGCCAGGTGACGTCCGGCGACATGATCCGCAAGGTGGCCAAGGAATCGGGCCTGCTCAGCGAACTGCGCCAGCAGGCCAAGGAAGAGGCCAGCTACCAGCGCCGCGCCAACAACATCGAGGAACTGGCGCAGTGGTTCGAGGGCGGCCCGCGCGGTGCCACCGCCGCCGACCTGGCCGGCCAGCTGGCGCTGCTGTCGCGCAGCGACAAGGACGAGGGCGGCAACCAGGTGCGCATGATGACCCTGCATGCCTCCAAGGGCCTGGAGTTCCCCTATGTGTTCATCGTCGGCTGCGAAGACGGCGTGCTGCCGCACCAGGTCAGCCTGGATGAGGGCAACCTGCAGGAAGAACGCCGGCTGCTGTACGTGGGCATCACCCGCGCCAAGATCCAGTTGTGGATGAGTTACAGCAAGCTCACCCGCAAGTTCGGTGAGCATGTACGGCTGAAGCCCAGCCGGTTCTTCGAGGAAATTCCCGCCGAGGAGATCCAGCGCGATGGTGCCGATCCGGTCGCCGATGCGGCGCGCAAGAAGGAGCGGGCGACGGCGGGTCTGGCGGCGATCGAGGCGCTGTTCGATTGATCCGGCACCCCGGCTCACGGCCCTACAATCGGTTTTCCCATTGGAGATCCGCGCGTGCATCCCATTGAAAGCGAACGCCTGCGCCTGCGCCGGATCGATCCTGACCGCGACGCGGTGCCGATGCTGGCCTTGTTGAATGACCCCGGCTTCCTGCGTTTCATCGGTGACCGCGGCGTGCGTACGGCGCAGGAGGCACGCGACTACGCCACGGCGCGGGTGCTGCCGGCCTATGCTCTGCACGGCTACGGGATGTATGCCATCGAGCGCTTGTCCGATGGCGCGTGGCTGGGCAACGCCGGGCTGGTGCGGCGCGATGGCCTGCCGGGACCGGATATCGGCTATGCGGTGCTGTCCGAATTCGCCGGGCAAGGCTATGCCGGTGAGGCGGCGCGGGCGGTGTTTGCCTATGCGCGTGGCGAGCTGGGCCTGCGCGATCTGTATGGCATCACCGACCTGGACAACGTGGTGTCCGGAAAGATCCTGCTGGGCCTGGGCATGCAGGAGCGCGGGGTGGTCCAGCTGCCGGGCGTGGACAGCCCGAGCCGGCTGTATGCCACGCCGGGTGCGGCCGACGTCGGGTAGTGCCGGCCGCTGGCCTACAACCAGGCACGACCAGATGCCGGCCAGCGGCCGGGCACTACCGCCGCACCCGGGCAGGGCTATGCCGGTGAGGCGGCGCGAGAGCGCGGGGTGGTCCAGCTGCCGGGCGTGGACAGCCCGAGCCGGCTGTATGCCACGCCGGGTGCGGCCGACGTCGGGTAGTGCCGGCCGCTGGCCGGCAACCAGGCATGACCAGATGCCGGCCAGCGGCCGGCACTACCTGCGCATGTCGACGCTCAACCGCGCAGTTCGGCCAGCTGCGCCTGCAGTTCGGCCACGGCTGCTTCCAGCTGGGCCACGCGCTCGGCCAGGCCCGGCTCGGCCGCGTCGCTGCTGCCGCTGCTGCTGGCGTACTTCGCCGCCAGCGCCGCGCCATCCACTTCACCGCACAGCAGGTGCATGTAGCGGTCTTCGCGCTGGCCACTGGCACGCGGCAACACCACCAGCAGCGCGCGCTGCTGCAGGCGCTCGATGGCATGGCGGGCTTCGTCGGTGTCGGCGAAGCGGTGCAGGCGCTCGCTGCGCGTGACCAGCTCGCCCAGCGTCTGCGGCCCGCGCAGCAGCAGCAGCGCCAGCAGCACAGTCTGCTGCCGGGTCAGGTCCAGCGCTGCCTGCAGGCGGTGCTCGTAGCGGTCTGCCCGCGAGGAGAAGTGCTGGCGGGCCAGCCCCAGCGCCTCCAGCTGGCGCAGCGCGTGCTGCACCGTGCCGGCATCAACGTTCATCACCGGCTCGCGGGCGGTCTTCTGGTTGGCGGCCGATTGGGCGGCGTTGACCGTCAGCGGGTAGGTGTCCGGCGTGGTCGCCTCCTTCTCCACCAGGCAGCCCAGCAGGCGGGCCTGCACGGCGTCGAGCAGGGGGACGTCGGGGGTCTGGCTGGAATCGGTCATGGCGGCCTCCGGAAGGGCAACGGGTCAACCGCCAAGCATAGCCGTCCCGGGGCCGCCTTTGCCGGTAAAATGCGCCGGTATATCTGATTGCCGGTGAATCCATGCGTCGTCCCGTTTCCCTGTCCCTGACCCTGCTCGCTACCGCGGCGCTGGGCCTGTCCGCCTGCAAGCGCGTGGAGGCGCCTGCCGCCGAAGCCGCTGCCCCGCAGGCGCCCGCTGCCGCTGCCAAGGCCGAAGGCGCGCTCGATGCCACGGCCAACGACAACCTCAATGCGGTGCTGTGGATGCAGCGCGCGCAGGAGTACAAGGCGATCACCGAGCAGACCTACCGCGCCGCCGCCGACCATCTGGATGTGGCGCTGAAGGAAGCCCATTGGGATGCGCTGGTGCCGGAAGAGCGCGGCAACGATGCCAAGGGCCTGAAGCCGGCGGTGGTGCTGGACGTGGACGAAACCGTGCTGGACAACTCGCCCTACCAGGCGCGCCTGGTGCGTGATGGCAAGGAATACGACGAGCTGAGCTGGGACCAGTGGGTGGCCGAAAAGAAGGCCAAGGCCATTCCCGGCGTGGTTGATTTCGCCAAGGCCGCCAACGCCAAGGGCGTGACCCTGCTGTACATCTCCAACCGCGCCGTGCACCTGAAGGACGCGACGCTGGCCAACCTGCGCGAGCAGGGCCTGCCGGTGGCCGATGACAGCGTGTTCCTGGGCCTGGGCACGGTGGTGCCGGGGTGCGAGCAGGCCGGCAGCGAGAAGAACTGCCGACGCCGCCTGGCCGGGCAGAAGTACCGCGTGCTGATGCAGTTCGGCGACCAGCTGGGTGATTTCGTCGAAGTCACCGCCAATACCAATGAAGGCCGCGACGCGCTGCTGCAGCAGTATCACGACTGGTTCGGCGAGCGCTGGTGGATGCTGCCGAACCCGACCTACGGTGGCTTTGAGCCGGCGCAGTTCAACAACGACTACAGCCAGTCGCGCCAGGCCCGCCACGACGCCAAGCGCGCCGCCCTGGACTACGCCCCGTGAGCCGCGCACCGCTGCCGCTGCGCGATGACGAGCGCCTGATCTTCGCGCTGGACGTGCCTGATCGCGTGCAGGCACTGGACTGGGTCGATCGCCTCGGTGACAGCGTGGCGTTCTACAAGATCGGCATGGAACTGCTCGCCTCCGGCGAGTACTTCCAGGTGCTGGACGAGCTGGCCCGCCGCGACAAGCGCGTGTTCGTCGACCTCAAGTTCTTCGACATTCCAGCCACCGCGGCGGCGGTGATCAAGCGCCTGTCGCACTGGCCGGTCAGCTACGCGACCATCCATGGCTGGCACCCGGCGATGATGGAGGCCTGCGCGGCCGCCAACAGCAGCGACATGCGCCTGCTGGCGGTGACCGTGCTGACCTCGATGGGGCGCGCCGATCTGGCGCAGATGGGCATCGACCGCGAGCCGGTGGACGTGGTGGTCGAACGCGCGTTGGCCGCCCAGGCAGCGGGCGTCGATGGCGTGATCGCCTCGGGCCAGGAGGCTGCACCGATCCGCGCCGCGACCGGTAGCGGGTTCTCGATCGTCTGTCCGGGTATCCGCCCCGGTGGTCCGGCTGGCGATGACCAGAAGCGCACCGTCGGCGTGGCCCAGGCCTTTGCCGATGGCGCCGATGCCATCGTGGTCGGTCGCCCGATCCGTCTGGCGGCCGATCCGCAAGCGGCAGCGCGGGCGATCCAGCAGGAAATCGCGTCGGCTCTGGCTGCACGCTGAGCCCACTGCTGACGCCGGTCACGCCGGCACCACGAACGCCATTCCGATCCATGCGGGATGGCGTTCGCATTTGTCGGCCTGCGACTGTCGCAGGCAGCGCATTGCGCCGAAACTGTGCGCGCGTTCGCGCTGCAGGCTTCATCCCTGCTCCCCAATCGATGCACCGGCACGGACCGCGGCCGCGCCGGTTCCAACCATTGATAGAGGAGTACAGGGATATGTATCGCAGCACCTCTTTGTTCATCGGCCTGTTGTTGGCCGCGTCCGCCGTACCCGCCTTCGCTGCGCCACAGGTGCGCGATGCGCCGCGCGTGATCGGCGGCGAAGCGGCACTCGCCGGCGAGTACCCGTTCATGGTCAGCATCCAGGGCATCTTCGACGGCGATTCGGATCATGACCGCCACTTCTGCGGCGGAACGCTGATCTCACCGTCCTGGGTGCTCACCGCCGCGCACTGCCTGCAGGGCGAGCAGCCGATGGGGTTGGCGGTGCTGGGGGGCCAGGCCACGCTCTCCACCGGTGCCGCGCCGCGACCGTCCAACGTCAAGGCGATCCACGTCCATCCGGCCTTCAACAGCGGCAATTCGCTCGAACACGACGTTGCGCTGGTCCAGCTGAGC
The DNA here is from genome assembly GCF_037966425.1 of Stenotrophomonas sp. FSL W7-1447. Taxonomy (NCBI): domain Bacteria; kingdom Pseudomonadati; phylum Pseudomonadota; class Gammaproteobacteria; order Lysobacterales; family Lysobacteraceae; genus Stenotrophomonas; species Stenotrophomonas sp. FSL W7-1447. The sequence continues at coordinate 76,555 of NZ_CP150199.1, forward strand.
GCGCCCCTGGAGGGCGCACAGCCGGTGGCACTGCGGCTGCGGCCCGACGCCAGCTACCTCAAGCCGGGCCGCGAGTTCACCGTGATCGGCTGGGGCGACACCGACATCGGCGATGGCCGGATCTACCCCACCCAGCTGCAGACCGCGCAGGTGCCGTTCGTGTCCTTCAGCGACTGCCAGCAGGCCTACAGCGGTGAACTGTCACGCGGCAAGGTGATCTGCGCCGGCCGTGAAGGCGTGGACAGCTGCCAGGGCGATTCCGGCGGCCCGCTGCTGCTGCGCCTGCGCGAGGGCTGGACCCAGTTCGGCATCGTCAGCTGGGGCGAGGGGTGCGCGCTGGCCGGCTATCCCGGGGTTTATGCCCGAATCGCCGAAAAACATGCCGTAGATTTCATTGAGGCGGTTTGGCAACGAGACTGATCCATTAAAATCAAGTAGATACGATGCATTACGTAAAGTGTTGCCTTAACTTGGGCGGCAGCGTAGGATCGCCGCCATCCGGTCCTTGACCGGACATGCGCCACAACACTGTCCTCCGGCCCCGTGCCGGCTTGAAGAGCCTGCGATCCCCGTGATCCGGGCTCTTTTTTTATCCCGGTGGCGGCTCTGGGGTCAGATTCCTTCTGCCTGCGGGCAGAAGGGACCTGACCCCCGTGGTTGGAAACCGTGACCGCACGGCTTGCCGCTGTCACGTCGCAGGCCGCAAGATGCGGGCCGGTCCGGGGAGTCCGAGTGCATGAGCGTGGCGGTGCGAGGAAGGTCTGCGCGTGGGTGGGGGCTGGCAGCCATGCTGCTGCTGGTCGTGGCGGCGTGCCGCGAGCCTGGCAACGATCCGGCCAGGCCGGCGGCCGAGCCGGTGGCGGCCGTGCAGGCGATGGCATTGCGCCTGGCCGACGATGATCTGGTCGGCTACGCAAAGCTGTCGGTACCGCCAGGCCAGTACCAGCGCCTGCAGCAGGCCTGGGCCGAGGGACACAGCCAGTGGCCGCTGACCGAACTGCCGCTGGGTGACCAGCTGCTGCCGATGCTGGCCGCACTGCGCAAGCCCGGGGCCAGCGCCGAGCTGCAGCGCAGCTTCGACCGCCAGCTGGCCGGCCAGGCCAGTGCCGTGCGCCAGGCTGCACAGTCGATGGGCAACTTCGGCGTGCAGTACCTGCGCCATCAGAAGGGCTACACGCCCGGCCAGCAGGCGCACTACATCGCCCTGGTGGAAACCCTTGCCGTCTGGGCGCAGGGCGCGCCGATCAGCGACCGCGCCCGTGCACGCAGCACCATCGCCGCGCTGGTCGGCGCGGCCGGCAAGGTCGGTTTCGACGACGAGGCGGGCCTGCAGGCCGCCGGCATGGAAGGCAGCCTGCAGCAGCTGGCGCCGTTCATCCACACCCTCAAGGCGGTGCTCGGCAGTTACGGGCTGGGCGTGGACGACGCGCTGCGCAGCGTGCGTGGCGAGCTGCTCTCGGTGGAGGGCGACAACGCGCTGGTGCGCCTGCACTACGACCTGGCCGGCCGTGAGATGAGCCTGCAGCTACCGCTGAGCCGCCGCGAAGGCCACTGGTACCTGACCCGCACCCTGGCCGACACCGATGCGCTGCTGCGCAAGGCCGACGCGGCCCGCGCTGCGGCCTCGCCGTCGCCGGCTGAGGCCCCTGCCGGGGGTGGGGAAGCAGCAACGCCGCCGCCTAAGCCATAATGGCGCCGATGTCGAAACAGAACCCGCTGCCGTTCCCCGGCGAAGAATCCCAGTCGACGCTCGCCGATACGGTGCCGGCGTCCCCCTCGACCGGTACCGGCCCGAACCCGGTACCGCCGCCCGCGCACGCGCGCCCGGCCGGCCGCCGCCCGCTGTGGGCGCGCCTGCTCGGTCGCCTGGTCGAGCCGTGGCTGTCGCTGAAGATCGAACCGGAAGACCCGGGCCAGTACAACGATGGCCGTCCGGTCATGTACGTGCTGGAAGACTACGGCCTGTCCAACGCGCTGATCCTGGACAAGGCCTGCCGCCAGGCCGGTCTGCCGTCGCCGCTGGTGCCGCTGGCCGGTGATCCGACCGGGCGCAAGCGCGCCTACCTGGCGCTGTCGCGGCGCAGTTCCAGCAATTCGCTGATTCCCGAGCAGCGCGGCGCCAAGACCCACTCCGATTCGCTGGCCAAGGTCCTGCAGGCGCACCGCGTGCGCGATGACCTGGACGTGCACCTGGTGCCGGTGTCGATCTTCGTCGGCCGCGCGCCGGACAAGCAGAGCGGCTGGTTCGCGGTGCTGTTCTCGGAAAACTGGGCGCTGGTCGGCCGCTTCCGCCGCCTGCTGGGCCTGCTGCTGAACGGGCGCAATACCATCGTGCGCTTCGCCCCGCCGATCTCGCTGCGCAGCACCGTGGACGAAGGCCTGGAGCCGGAACGCACGGTGCGCAAGCTGCAGCGCGTGCTGCGCACCCATTTCCGCCGCATCCGTGAATCGGTCATCGGCCCCGACCTGTCGACCCGGCGCCTGCTGGTGGACCAGGTGCTGGCCGCCGAGCCGGTGCGCGAAGCGATCGCCGCACAGGCCAAGCGCGACAACTCGAAGCCAGCCGATGCCTGGAAGAAGGCGCACGCCTACGCCTGGGAAATCGCCGCGGACTATTCCAGCCCGGTAGTGCGCTCGGCCAGCTTCATGCTCAGCCACGTGTGGAACCGCATCTATGCGGGCGTGCTGGTGCACCACCTGGACAAGTTCAAGGCCGCCGCGCCGGGCCACGAAGTGGTCTACGTGCCCAGCCACCGCAGCCACATGGACTACCTGCTGCTGTCCTACCTGCTGTACGACCGTGGCATCGTGCCGCCGCACATCGTGGCCGGCATCAACCTGAACCTGCCGGTGGTCGGCACCCTGCTGCGCAAGGGCGGTGCGTTCTTCATCCGCCGCTCGATCCGTGGCAACGCGCTGTACTCGGCGGTGCTCAGTGAATACGTGGCGCAGCTGGTGGCCGGCGGCTATTCGCTGGAGTACTTCGTCGAAGGTGGCCGCTCGCGCACCGGCCGCCTGCTGCAGCCCAAGGGCGGCATGATCTCGATGACGCTGCGTGCGTTCCTGCGCCAGCCGCGCAAGCCGGTGCTGTTCCAGCCCATCTACATCGGCTACGAGAAGCTGATGGAAGGCGGCAGCTACCTGGACGAACTGTCCGGCCGGCCGAAGGAAAAGGAATCGATCTGGTCGCTGCTGTGGGGCATCCCCAAGGTGCTCAAGCAGAACTACGGCCAGGTGGTGGTGAACTTCGGCGAGCCGATCGCGCTGAACGACGTGCTGGCCGAAAAGGCGCCGGAATGGAAGGGCGAGGCAGTGTCCGAGGACGAGAAGCCGGCCTGGCTGTCGACCACCGTGGATACGCTGGCCGAGCGCATCCAGGTGCGCATCAACGGCGCCGCCGACGTCAATCCGATCAACCTGCTGGCACTGGCGCTGCTGTCCACGCCGAAACACGCGATGGGCGAGGCCGACCTGATCGCGCAGATCGAGCTGTGCAAGACCCTGCTGGCCGAGATGCCGTACTCGGACCGGGTGACGGTGACGCCGCATTCGCCGGAACGGATCATCGCCCACGCCGAGGAAATCAACGTCCTCACCCGCATCAAGCACCCGCTGGGCGATGTGCTCAGCGTCAGCGGCGACACCGCGGTGCTGCTCAGCTACTTCCGCAACAACGTGGTGCACCTGTTCACCGCCTCGTCGTGGGTGGCGTGCTGCTTCCAGAACAACCGCCGCATGAGCCGCACCGGCCTGGTGCAGCTGGGGCGCACGGTCTACCCGTTCCTGCAGGCCGAGCTGTTCCTGCCCTGGAGCGAGGACGAGTTCGCCCAGCGCATCGACCGCACCATCGACGTGTTCGTGCGTGAGGGCCTGCTGCAGAACGTCAACGATGACGATGGCGGCATCCTGGCGCGCAACACCGGGCAGACCGACGAGGTGTTCCGCCTGCGTGCGATCGGCCATTCGCTGCAGCAGGCGTTCGAGCGCTACTACATCGCCATTTCGGTGCTGGTGAAGAACGGCCCGGGCGTGCTTGGCGCCGCCGAGCTGGAGAGCCTGTGCCAGCAGGCCGCGCAGCGCCTGAGCCTGCTCTATGCACCGGCCGCGCCGGAGTTCTTCGACAAGGCCCTGTTCCGCGGTTTCATCCAGAAGCTGCGCGAACTGCGCCTGGTGTGGCCGGACGAGAACAGCAAGCTGCTGTTCGACGAGCGCCTGGACGCCTGGGCCAAGGACGCCAAGTTCATCCTGGGTCGCGAGCTGCGCCACACCATCGAGCGGGTCAGCCCGGAAGCGGCCCGCCCGGACGAACCTGCGCCGCAGGATTGAAGGCAGCGCCGGGTCCTGCCCGGCGAACGGCATGCCAACCAGGGGGGCATCTACCGGGGCCAAGCAGTAGATCCACGCCATGCGTGGATGGCCACCGCTCAGGCCGGTTCGTCGGGAATCTGCAGGCTTTCCAGCTTGGCGATGCAATCCTTCAGCTGCAGCTTGCGCCGCTTCAGGCGCTTGGCTTCCAGCTCATCCTCGCCGTTGGCGGCCATGCGGGTGATCTGTTCATCCAGCAGGCGGTGCTCGGCGCGCAGGGCAGCGAGGCGTTCGACGATCTCGGCGGGGTCGTAGGTATCCACGGCTTCGAGGATACACAGCGTTGATGACCGCCGGGAGAGGGGAATCCCGACTCCCGGCCGGGGCCGCTCCGAGCCGTTAGAATGGACCCCATGAGTGCCGTGATTTCCCTTCCCGATCCCCCGCCGCGCACCGCCCGCGATCCGCGCGTGGCCGAACGCGAGCAGCACAAGCTGGCCAAGCGCCTGCGCCGCCAGGTGGGCGAGGCGATTGCCGACTTCGGCATGATCGAGGCCGGCGACAAGGTGATGGTCTGCCTGTCCGGCGGCAAGGACAGCTACACCCTGCTGGATCTGCTGCTGCAGCTGCAGAAGAAGGCACCGGTGCCGTTCGAGCTGGTGGCGGTGAACCTGGACCAGAAGCAGCCGGGCTTTCCCGAGCACATCCTGCCGGAGTACCTGGCCGGGCTGGGCGTGCCGTACCACATCATCGAGCAGGACACCTATTCGGTGGTCAGCCGGGTCATCCCGGAAGGCAAGACCATGTGCTCGCTGTGCTCGCGCCTGCGGCGCGGCGCGCTGTACCACTACGCCGAGACCCACGGCTTCACCAAGATCGCGCTGGGCCACCATCGCGACGACAGGGTGGCCACGTTCTTCATGAACCTGTTCCACCATGCCAAGCTGGCGAGCATGCCGCCGAAGCTGCGCAGCGATGACGGCAGGCACGTGGTGATCCGGCCGCTGGCGTACGTGCGCGAGAGCGACATCGTCGAGTACGCGCAGGCACGCCGGTTCCCGATCATTCCCTGCAACCTGTGCGGCAGCCAGGAGAACCTGCAGCGCCGCCAGGTCGGCCTGATGCTGAAGCAGTGGGAGAAGGACCACCCGGGCCGCATCGAGCAGATCGCGCGTGCCCTGGGCGACGTCCGGCCCTCGCAGCTGGCCGACAGCACGCTGTTCGACTTCATGTCGCTGGGCCGTGGCGACGACGCGCCACTGCCCGACGCCCATGCCTGGCTGGCCGGTACCCCGGCTGACGCCGACGCAGATCCCGAGACGCCCGCCGTTTAAGGTCGGTCGCCCTTCCTCTTTGCCATCCGGAATTCCATGTTCTTTCGCAACCTGACGTTCTTCCGTTTCCCGACCACGACCGATTTTTCCGAAGTCGACACCCTGCTGCCGCATGCCGTGCTCAAGCCCGTGGGCGCGCTGGAAATGAACTCGCGTGGCTTCATCTCGCCGTTTGGCCGCGAGGAGAAGGAACTGCTGTCGCACCGCATCGCCGAACACCTGTGGCTGACCGTGGGCGGCGAGGACAAGATCCTGCCGGCGGCGGTGGTCAACGACCTGCTCGAGCGCAAGCTGGAGGAGATCGAGGAGAAGGAAGGCCGCCGCCCCGGTGGCCGCGAGCGCAAGCGCATGAAGGACGACCTGCTGCATGAACTGCTGCCGCGCGCCTTCGTGAAGTCCTCGCGCAACGACGCCTTCATCGACCTGCAGCACGGCTACGTCGCGGTGGATACCTCCAGCCGCAAGACCGGCGAGTACTTCATGTCCGACATCCGCGGCCTGCTCGGCAGCTTCCCGGCGATGCCGCTGAACGCTGAAGTCGCGCCGCGCTCGATCCTGACCGGCTGGATCGCCGGTGAGCCGCTGCCGACCGGGCTGAGCCTGGGCGAAGAGTGCGAGATGAAGGATCCGGTCGAAGGCGGTGCGGTGGTCAAGTGCCAGCACCAGGAACTGCGCTGCGACGAGATCGACAAGCACCTGGACGCGGGCAAGCAGGTGACCAAGCTGGCGCTGATCTTCGAGGACAACCTGTCGTTCGTGATCGGCGACGACCTGATCGTGCGCAAGCTGAAGTTCCTCGACGGTGCCCTGGACCAGCTGGAGCATGCCGACGAAGACGGCCGCCGCGCCGAGTTCGACGCCCGCTTCGCCCTGCAGAGCGCCGAGATCCGCCGCCTGTTCCTGTTGCTGGAAGACGCGTTCAAGCTCAGCAAGGCTGACTGAACACGCACCTCATGGGCCGCCGGTCATCCGGCGGCCCGAAGCAGCGCTATGCTGGGTGCATGAGCCGTCTGCTGCGCCGCCTGATCAGCCCGACCCCGCCCGCCACCGTGCAGCGCGACACCGTTCGCCTGCGCCTGGAGGATGCCGAGATCGAGGTACTGCGCGTGCGCGATCCGCGGGCACGCCGGATCAAGTTGAGCGTGGACGAGCGTGGCGCACGCCTGACCCTGCCGCCGCGGGCCAGCCTGGTGATGGGCGAGCGCTTCCTTGAGCAGCACCGCGACTGGCTGGCGCTGCAGTTGCGCCAGTACCAGGGCCAGGGCCTGCCGGCCCCGCTGCAGCCGGGCGAAGCCGGCGTGCTGCCCCTGCGCGGCGAACTGCTGCCGCTGCGATGGCAGGAAGGCCGCTACGCGCGGCTGGAGATCGATGAGCACGGCGCCTGCGTGCAGTGGCCGACCCGGGGCGGCGATGCCACCCTGCGCCGCCTGCTGCGCGAGTTCTACGAAGCCCAGACCCGCGCCGATGTCGGCCGCTGGCTGCCCAGGTACCTGCCCACCCTGCCACGCGCACCCAGCCGCCTGCGGCTGAAGGTGATGTCCTCGCAATGGGGCTCGCTCGCCCCCGATGGCAGCATGGCACTGGACCTGGCACTGGTGCTGGGCCGCCCCGAAGCGTTCGAGTACGTGCTGGTGCACGAACTCTGCCACCTGATCCAGCCCAATCACTCGCCGGCGTTCTGGCATGAAGTGGAACAACGCTTCCCGGACTGGCGGCAGCAGCGCGACTACTTCCAGCTCGAAGGGCGACGCTTGAAAGCCATGCTCCGCCAGCTGTTGTAGAGCCGAGCCGATGCTCGGCTGACGCGCGTAGCGCGGATATTCAGCCCTCGCGATCAACAGCAGCCGAGCATGGCTCGGCTCTACAAAAGCGCGCGCAGCGCGCGACCCGCTCCTGCTCTTCCTTCTTTCTTTCTTCCGTGATGGGCACACAGGAAACTGTCCGTGGCCGGGCGGGGTGGGTTGCGCAGGGGCGTGAGCCGCATGGATGCGGCGACCGAGCTTACAAGGACGTACTTGCAGCGACCCCTGCGCAATCCACCCCGCCCGGCCGAGCACGGCTTCTGATTTGAACGACCCACCACGAGGGGCTCAGCCGTTGGCCGGAACCCTCATCCCGCGCGCAACGCCGCCGCTGTCGCCCAGCGCGCCGCCACCCGCGGTGCGGTGATGCACACCGCCTGGTCGGTCACCGTGGTCACCGCGCGCTCCAGCAGCTGGATGTCGGCCTCGTGCTGGCGCGCCACATGCGGGTCCTCGAAGAAGATCGCGCGCTGGCAGCGGCCCTCCAGCACGCGATCGGCAATCTGCGCGTCGCCACCCATCGGGCCACTCTGGTACCGCGTCACCCACGGCGTATCGCTGGGCCACCCCCGGCTCCACGCCAGCTCGTTCAGGCGTTGGCCGGTGGTGCCGGTGGCAACGCGCTGGCCAAAGCGTGCCAGCACATCGAAGTGTTCATCGGCAAAGGCCAGCATCGCCGGCTTCATTGCATCATGCGCGATCAGCGCCAGTGTCTGTTCCTGGAACGCATGCAGGTCGTCGGCACCGGCATCGGCCGCCAGCCCGGCGTGGATGCGCTCCACTTCGATCCAGTCGCGCGCGGTGGCCACGGTTGAGATGAACGGCTTGCCGTGGATCACACACTGCCGCTTGAGCGCAGTGGCTTCCGGAAACACCGAGGAAGGATCGACCGGGTCGATCAGGTAGATCGCACCGTCCAGGGTGCGCTCCGGTCCCATGCCGACCACTTCGGCCACCAGCTTCATCAGGCCACCTTCGCGGCCGTAGGGATAGCGGTGCAGGCCGCCGTACCCGGCCAGGAAGCCCTGCCGCGCGATGGCATCGTGGGTACGCCCGACCGCATGCAGTGACACCCCCAGCTCGCGCAGGCCCGCCTCGCTGGCACGCAGCCAGCGGAACAGCGCAGCGCGTGCATCGTGGTGATGGAGACGGTTGGCGGCCAGGCCGATACGCATCGAGCGCTCCGTAGGGACGGGTAGAAGCGGCAGTGTATGTCGCCATTCGCCGATGCGGATGTTTTTCCAATTTTTCTCATTGTGGCGGAAGCCTGCCCCGCTAGCGTGGCTGGCAGCGGTACCGCTGCGCGGCCGTGGTTCCTGCCCGCGAAATGAGGACGCCAACCGTGAATGCCGCCGGCCGCCGCGCCGTCGCCGCTGTCATGACAATGCTGCTGCTGCCCGGCGTCGCCACTGCGTCCAGCTGCACAAGCCCGTTGCAGGTGGCATGGCGCTCCGATCGGCCGCCGCTGTCCTACAGCGTGCAGGGCGACCTCGCGGGATTGGCTGCAGACTATCTGCCGCTGCTGGGCGAGCCGGCGGCGACGGATGCCAGGCCGCTGGCTGCTGCGGCGCTCACCGAGGGCCAGGTGCCGGCCGGCACCCAGGTGCTGTTGGGGTGGCCGCAGGCACAGCTCCCCGCCGGATGGGTGGCCAGCAGGGCCTACTTGGAGGTGCCACAGGTGATCGTGCGGCGCGAGAGCGCGGCAGCCGTGCTGGGGCTGGAGGACCTGCATGGGCGCAGCGTGGCCAGTCCGGACCGGCTACCGCTGGAGGCACTGCTGGCCGAGCAGGCTCCGGGCGCGCAGCTGCTGGCCCCTGCGCCGCTGGACCATGCGCTGTCACTGCTGCGCGCCGGGCTGGTCGATGCCGTGATCGCCAATCTTGCTGAAGTCGAAGCCGCGCTCCGTGCCGGGCCGGGTGACCCGCTGGTGATCGCCGCACCGGCGGGCTTCGGCGATGCCCTGGTGGTGGCAGCGGTGCCGGCCTGTGCCGGGGTGATCGCTGCCTTCGACCGGCAGTTGCGGCAGGAGGACGACGCGCATCGCGCATCCGAGCACAGCGCGTGGCGGCCGGAGCGGCCACGGGCACAACCCGCCGGCGCGACGCTGCGTTGGCTGGTGCCGGCGTCGCTGGTCCTGCTCGCGCTCGCGCTGGTCCATGCCTTCGGCTATTGGCGCGTGCATCGTGAGAGCACCCGCCGGCGCGTGCTGGAGCAGCGCTTGCAGGAGGTCACCGCGAACCTGCCGGCGGTGGTCTACCAGGCCCGCCGCTCGCCGACCGGGCACTACAGCCTGACCCAGATCGCCGGTGATGTGCAGGCGCTGTTCGGGGTGAGCGTGGAGACCGCGCGGATCGATCACTTCCAGCTGCTGGCCGCCGTCCATCCCGACGACCGCAGCCGGGTGATGGCCTGCATCGAAGCTGCCGCGTTGGCGCGCGGCCCGATCGACGTCACCTTCCGCACCCGGTCGGCGCAGGGCTGGCGCTGGGTCCGCTCGCAGGGGCGTCCGTTGCCGTGCGATGACAGCAGCGTGGAATGGAGCGGTTACTGGATGGACGTCAGCGAGGCACAGGCGCGGGCGACGGCGCTGGCTGATGCACGCCGCGCAGCCGAGCAGGCGGCGCTGGCCAAGAGCCATTTCCTGGCGACCATGAGCCACGAGATCCGCACGCCGATGAGCACCCTGCTGGGCATGCTGGAGCGGTTGGCGGGCGGGCCGCTCGACGCGGGCCAGCAGCAGGTGCTGGGCACGGTGGCGGATGCGGCGCAGATGCTGCGGCAGATCCTCGACGACGTGCTGCACAGCCAGCGCCTGCAACCCGCCCCGCTGCAGCTGCGCCCGACCGACCTGGCGGCGATGGTGCGGGCGGTGCAGCAGCTGCTGGCGCCGGTCGCGAGCAGCCGGGGCCTGCAACTGCACAGCGAGATCGACCCGGCATTGCAGGCCTGGTCGCTGGCCGATGGGCTGCGCCTGCGGCAGGTCCTGTTCAACCTGGCCGGCAATGCACTCAAGTTCACCCTGCAGGGGTGCGTGGTGTTGCAGGTCCGCGTGCTGCAGCAGCGCGAGGGCGGCCAGCAGCTGCGCCTGCAGGTGACCGACACCGGCGTGGGCATCAGCGTGGAACGGCAACAGGCGGTGTTTGCCGCCTACGAGCAGGCCGAGGCGTCGACCACGCGCCGTTTCGGCGGCAGTGGCCTGGGGCTGTCGATCTGCCGCGAGCTGGCGACGTCGATGGGCGGGCGCCTGCACCTGCGCAGCGTACCCGGCAAGGGCACCACCGTGTGGCTGGAGCTGGACCTGGCGGCCTGTGCGGCCCCCGCGGCGGGACCGGCGACGGCACGGGCCGCGCAACGACCGCTGCCACCGGCGCGGGTGCTGGTGGCCGAGGATCATCCGACCAACCTGCAGTTGCTGGCACAACGCCTGTGCGAGCTGGGACTGCAGGTGCACGCCTGCGGCGACGGCCTGCAGGCCTGGGAGGCCTGGCAGGGGCAGCCGTTCGACCTGGTGATCACCGACTGCCACATGCCGCACATGGATGGCTTCGCGCTGGCCCGGGCGATCCGGAGCGACGCCTGCGCCACCCGTGCGCGGGTCCCGATCATTGCGCTGACCGCCAGCGTGCTGGAGCGCACCCGTGAGGCCTGCCGTGATGCGGGCATCGACCATTTCCTGGCCAAGCCGCTGGAGGCGCGCGAACTGCGCGCGCTGCTGGACGCGTTGCTGCTGCCGGACTCAGTGCGCCAGTAGGCGGACGATGCTGGCAGCGGCGTCGCGACCTTCGGCCACGGCGGTCACCACCAGATCGGCACCGCGCACCGCATCGCCACCGGCGAACAGGCGCGGGTGCGCGGTCTGGAACGGCAGACGGTCCTTGCCACCGGCGAGGATGCGGCCGTTGGACTGGGCTTCCACGCCCAGTTCGGCCAGCCACGCCGGCACGCTGGGCGAGAAGCCGAAGGCGATGATCACCACGTCCGCCTCCAGCAGCGATTCACTGCCTTCGATCGGTAGGGCGTTCTGGCGGCCATTGGCATCGGGTTCGCCCAGCCGCGTTTCGACCACGGTCACGCCGATCACTTCGTCGTCGGCGCCGGCTTCGATCGACAGCGGTTGCCGGTTGAACAGGAAGCGCACGCCTTCTTCGCGCGCATTGGCCACTTCGCGCGCGCTGCCGGGCATGTTGGCTTCGTCGCGGCGGTAGGCACAGGTGACCTTGGCCGCGCCCAGGCGCACGGCGCTGCGTACGCAGTCCATGCCGGTATCACCGCCACCGAGCACCACCACGCGCTTGCCGTTGAGGTCGGGCAGGGCGATGGTGTCTTCCCAGCCGGCAATCGGCCGCCCCTTCGGATCATCGCCGCCGACGATGCGGCTGTTCTGCACCAGGAACGGCAGTGCCGGCAGCACGCCCTTCAGGTCCTGGCCGTCGAGGCCACCGTCGGTGTAACGGTAGGCACCGGTACCGACGAACACGGCATCGTGGGTGTCCAGCAGCTGCTGCACGCTGAGGTCGCGGCCGATCTCCACGCCGAGGCGGAACTGCACGCCCATGCCCTCCAGCACTTCGCGGCGCCGGTGGATCACGTCCTTGTCCAGCTTGAAGCTGGGAATGCCGAACTGCAGCAGACCGCCGATCTGCTCGTAGCGGTCGTAGACCACCGCGGCAATGCCGGCGCGGGCCAGGCGATCGGCGCAGGCCAGACCGGCGGGGCCGGCCCCGATCACCGCAACGCTGTGGCCGGTCGGCCGCACCGCGCCCAGGTCCGGGCGCCAGCCACTGGCCAGGGCGGTATCGACGATGTACTTCTCCACCGCGCCGATGGTGACCGCGCCGAATTCCTCCAGCGTGCAGCTGCCTTCGCACAGCCGGTCCTGCGGGCAGACCCGGCCGCAGACTTCCGGCAGCGGGTTGGTGCTGTGGCACAGCGTGGCGGCCTCGTGGATGCGGTTCTCCTGCACCAGCTGCAGCCACTGCGGAATGGCGTTGTGCACCGGGCACTTCCAGCTGCAGTACGGGTTGCCGCAGTCCAGGCAGCGGCCGGCCTGGTACTGCGCGTCTTCCTTGCCGAACTTTCCGTACAGCTCGCCCCAGTCGCCGGAGGTGCGCAGTTCCACCGGAATGCGCTGCGGCATGGTGCGGGGCAGGTCGAGGAACTGGAAGGCGTGCTTGCGGCTCATGGCGGGCTCTGTGGTGTTTTGCGGTTGCCGGCCAGCGGCCGGCACTACGTGATCCTGGGTTGCCGGCCAGCGGCCGGCACTACGTGGTCCTGGGTTGCCGGCCAGCGGCCGGCACTACCGTTACGCGGCGCGGCGCAGCGTTTCGGTCAGCGACTCGATGCTGGCGGCCTTCGGTTTGACCAGCCAGAACTTGCCGATGTAATCGCGGAACTCGTCCAGGATCTGCTGTGCCCAGATGCTGCCGGTCAGCTCGCGGTGGCGGCCGATCAGGCGGTGCAGGTGCTGGCGATAGTTCTCGAAGCCTTCGGCGGATACGCGATGGATGTCGATCAGCTCGTGGTTGTAGCGGTCGACGAAGTCGCGGTCGACGTCCAGCACGTAGGCCAGGCCGCCGGTGAAGCCGGCACCGAAGTTCAGGCCGACCTTGCCCAGCACCAGCACCACGCCATCGGTCATGTACTCGCAGCAGTGGTCACCGGCCCCTTCGACCACCGCCAGCGCGCCGGAATTGCGCACCGCGAAGCGTTCGCCGGCACGACCGGCAGCGAACAGTTCACCGCCGGTGGCGCCGTACAGGCAGGTGTTGCCGATGATGGCAGTGCTGCGTGCCTCGAAGCGCGCGCCCCGCGGCGGCCGCACCACCAGCCGGCCGCCGGCCATGCCCTTGCCGACGTAATCGTTGGCTTCGCCTTCCACTTCCAGGTGCAGGCCGCCGACATTGAAGGCGCCGAAGCTCTGCCCGGCGCTGCCGCGGAAGCGCAGTTCCAGCGGCGTGTCGGCCATGCCCTGGTTGCCGTGCGCGCGTGCCACCGCGCCGGCCAGGCGGGTGCCGATGCTGCGGTCGGTGTTGTGGATCAGGAAGCGATGCTCGCCGCCGCGCTTGTGCTCGATGGCCGGGGCCAGCAGGCCATCCATCTGCGTGGCCAGGCTGTCCGGCGATTCGTACAGGCGCTGCGCGGCGCAGTGGCTGCCTTCATAGCGGCTGTCGGCCAGCAGGCGCGACAGGTCCACGCGGACGCCGTCACGCGGCGCGGCCTCGATCTGCCGCAGCAGGTCGGTGCGGCCGACGATCTCTTCCAGCGAACGCGCGCCCAGGTAGGACAGCCAGCCACGCACTTCTTCGGCCAGCAGCCGGAAGAAGTTCTCCACGCGCTCCGGCTGGCCGGTGAAGTGGTTCTCGCGCAGGCGTTCGTCCTGGGTGGCCACGCCGGTGGCGCAGTTGTTGAGGTGGCAGATGCGCAGGTACTTGCAGCCCAGCACGATCATCGGCGCTGTGCCGAAGCCGAAGCTGTCCGCGCCCAGCAGCGCGGCCTTGACCACGTCCAGGCCGGTCTTCAGCCCGCCATCGGTCTGCAGCAGGGTGCGCCCGCGCAGGTCGTTGGCCAGCAGCGCCTGGTGCGCTTCGGCCACGCCCAGTTCCCACGGCACGCCGGCATAGCGGATCGAGCTGACCGGCGACGCGCCAGTGCCACCGTCATGGCCGGAAATGGTGATCAGGTCCGCACCGGCCTTGACCACGCCGGCGGCGATCGTCCCCACGCCGGCATGGCTGACCAGCTTCACCGACACCAGCGCGGTCGGGTTGACCTGCTTGAGGTCGTAGATCAGCTGCGCCAGGTCTTCAATGGAATAGATGTCGTGGTGCGGCGGCGGCGAGATCAGGCCGATGCCGGGGCGTGCGTAGCGCAGCCGTGCGATCAGTTCGTTGACCTTGTGGCCGGGCAGCTGGCCGCCTTCGCCGGGCTTGGCGCCCTGGGCGACCTTGATCTGCAGCACCTCGGCATTGACCAGGTACTCGGCGGTCACGCCGAAGCGCCCGGAGGCCACCTGCTTGATCTTGCTGCGGCGCTGCGTGCCGTAGCGTGCCGGATCTTCGCCGCCTTCGCCGGAATTGCTGCGGCCGCCCAGGCGGTTCATGGCAATGGCCAGCGCTTCATGCGCTTCCGGCGACAGGGCGCCGAGGCTGATCGCCGCGGTATCGAAGCGCGGGAACAGTGCGCTGGCCGGGGCGACCTCGTCCAGCGGCACCGGCACGGCGGCCGGTACCAGTTCCAGCAGGTCACGCAGTGCCGAGGGCGGGCGCGCATGCACCGCATCGCAGTACTGCTGCCACGCACGCGGGTCACCGCTGCGCGCCGCGCGCTGCAGGGTGGTGACCACGTCCGGGTTGTACATGTGGTATTCGCCGCCATGCACGTACTTCAGCAGGCCACCGACATCGACATCCTGCTGCGCGTCCCAGGCCTGCGCGCACAGCTCGCGCGCATCGGCGTCCAGGCGTGCGAAGCCGGCGCCGCCGATGCGCGAGGCGGTATCCGGGAAGCACAGGTCCACCACTTCCGGTTCCAGGCCGATGATCTCGAACAGCTGCGCGCCGCGGTAGCTGGCCACGGTGCAGATGCCCATCTTCGAGATGATCTTCGACAGGCCCTTGTAGACGCCCTTGCGGTAGCGGCGGCCGATCTGCGACTGCTCACCGCCCTTGCTGAGCTTGAGGATGCCGCGACGGCCGAGGTCGAACAGGGTCTGATAGGCCAGGTACGGATACACCGCGGTGGCACCGAAGCCGAGCAGGCAGGCCATGTGGTGCGGATCGCGCGCGGTGCCGGTCTCGACGATCAGGTTGACGTCGCAGCGCAGGCCCAGCCGCGACAGGTGGTGGTGGATGGCGCTGGTGGCGAGCAGGGCATGCACCATCGGGCGTCCGGCCACCGGGTAGCGGTCGGACAGCAGCAGCATCACCATGCCATCGCGCGCGGCCTGTTCGCCCTCGGCACAGATGCGCTCGATGCCGGCGCGCAGGCCCTCGTCTTCGCTGTAGGACAGATCGAGCAGGCGGTTGGCCTGCACGTACTGGTCCATCTTCAGCAGCTGGCGCAGCTTGCGTTGGCTCAGCACCGGCGAATTGAGGATGACGTGGTTCACCGTCTCCGGGCCGGCATGGAAGATGTTGGTCTCCTTGCCGAGCTGGGTGGACAGGGACATCGCGCAGTCTTCGCGCAGCGGATCGATCGGCGGGTTGGTGACCTGCGCGAAGGCCTGGCGGAAATAGTCGTACAGCGGGCGGCTGCGCTGGCTCAGCACCGCCATCGGCGTGTCGTCGCCCATCGAACCGGTGGCTTCCTGCTCGGTCTCGGCCAGCGGCCGCAGCACCTGCTCCACTTCCTCGCTGCTGAGCTGGTACAGCTTGTGGTAGCTGCGCAGGGTGGCTTCGTCGAACGGCTCTTCCACCAGCGACGGGTCGATCAGTTCGGTCTGCAGGTAGGTCACGCCCTGCTGCAGCCACTGCTTGTAGGGCGCGCGGCCGCGGTTGATGCGGTCCACCGCATCGGAGTCGAGCAGGTCGCCGCGCTTGAGGTCGATCGCGATCATCTCGCCGGGGCCGAGCTTGCCCTTGCGCACCACCCGCTCGGTGGGCACTTCCCACACGCCCGCTTCAGAGGCAACCAGGAAGTGGCGGTCGGCGGTCAGCATCCAGCGCGCCGGGCGCAGGCCGTTGCGGTCGAGGGTGCAGACGGCGTAGCGGCTGTCGCAGGCAACGATGCCGGCCGGGCCATCCCACGGCTCGCTGTTCAGGCCGTGGAACTCGTAGAACGCGGCCAGGTCCGGGTCCTTGAACTCCAGCGACTGGGTGGCCGGCGGCACCAGGATGCGCAGCGCCTGGATCAGCTCCATGCCACCGGCGACCATCAGTTCCAGCATGTTGTCCAGGCTCTGCGAGTCCGAGCCGTGCATGGAGATCACCGGGTCGAATTCGGCGATGTCAAAGCGCGGCGTCTTCCACACCTTGCTGCGCGCCTGGGCCCAGCGGCGGTTGCCTTCGATGGTGTTGATCTCGCCATTGTGGGCGAGCATCCGGAACGGGTGGGCAAGCGGCCAGCGCGGCAGCGTGTTGGTCGAGAAGCGCTGGTGGAACACGATCGCGCTGGAGGCCAGCTCGCGCCGCTGCAGGTCCGGATAGAAGCGGCTGAGCTTGTCCGGCAGCACCATGCCCTTGTAGCTGATCGCATCGGGGGTGAGGGTGGTGACGTAGAAATCAGCGTGATCGCGCAGCTGCTGTTCGCTGCGGCGGCGGGCCAGGAACAGCGCCAGCGCGAAGCCGGCATCGTCCTGGCCGACGCCGGCATCGACGAACACCTGCTCGATGCGCGGCAGGGTGTCACGCGCCAGCTGGCCGCAGACGCTGTCATCGGTCGGCACTTCGCGCCAGCCGGCGACCCGGCAGCCGACCGCTTCGACCTGCGCCTGCAGCTGGGTGCGGCAGGCATGGGCGGCATCGGCGTCGTGGGGCAGGAACACCAGGCCGGCAGCAAAGCGTGCGGAGACGGCGATGCCGGCTTCGCTGGCCAGCAGTTTCAGGAACGCGTCGGGGCGGCGCAGCAGCAGGCCGCAGCCATCGCCGGTCAGGCCATCGGCGGCAACACCGCCACGGTGGGTCATGCGCGACAGCGCGGCGATGGCGGTATCGACCAGCAGGCGCGAAGGTTGATCGTCGAGCTGGGCGACCATGCCAAAGCCACAGGCATCGCGCTCGGAGCGCGGGTCGTAAAGCCCTTGGCGGTTGCGGGGGGCCATCTCTACCTCGATGCGGGATGAATTGAACGGGGACACTCAAGCCCGCCCAATCCCTGGAGCGCATCGTGAGGCCACCGGATGCCTCGACTAGATCACAGGTTGCTGCAACGCCGCAATACACGGTTGCAGGTGCAACGGAACGCGCCGGCAACCCCGTGCCGGCGCGGGGTCGGCCTCAGCCGCAGCGCACGCCGCTGACCAGGCCCTTGTCGTCCACTTCGATGTTCAGGCGGTCGCCAAGGAACTCCATCGTGGCCACGTCGTTGGGCTTCATCACGCGCAGCTGGTGGGCACCGGCATCTTCCTGCGCCTGCTTGCCCAGCGCGTCGGCATAGGCCTGGCCGACCAGGCTCTGCACCTGGCTGGCATCGCAGGTGCCGACCGGCGGTGCCTCGGTGGCCTTGCCGGCTTCGTCGGCCGGTGCCTTGGCCGCTTCGGCCGCCTGCTGCGCATGGGCCGTGGCCGAATCCTGTTCATCCAGCGCCGGAGCCTGGCAGGCGGTCAGGGCCAGTACGGCCGGCAGCAGCAGGGCGGAGAGCGAACGGGCGCGAATCGGGAACGACATCATGACTCCGGAAGGGATTGTGAAAACCCGAGCATAGCGGCGATCCGGCCCTCACGTGTTTGTCTTCTGTTATCGACAGGATCGCGGCATCGCGACGGCGACACTGTGGTCATGCCAACCCCCTCTTCCCCCGAACGACAGGCCGCGCGCGCGGCCGGCCTGCGCTATGTCGATGACACCCAGCCGGGCATCAGCCGGCGCCGCGCCGGCCAGGGCTTCAGCTACCGCGACGCGGACGGTCACGTGGTCCGCGACGCGGCCACCCTGCAGCGCATCCGCGCATTGGCCATTCCACCGGCCTACACCGCCGTGTGGATCTGCGCCCACGCCAACGGCCACCTGCAGGCCACCGGCCGCGATGCGCGCGGGCGCAAGCAGTACCGTTACCACGCCGACTGGGCGAAAGAGCGCGACGCCGGCAAGTTCGACCGCATCATCGCCTTTGGCGACGCCCTGCCCACGCTGCGGCGACGGCTGTCGCGGGACCTGAAGCGTCCAGGGTTTCCGCGCGAAAAGGTGCTGGCGATGGTGGTCGCACTGCTGGCCGACACGCTGGTGCGGGTCGGCAATGAAACCTATGCCCAGCAGAACCGTTCATTCGGGCTGACCACCCTGCGCAACCGCCATCTGGAGCTGTTGCGGGGTGGGCGGGTGCGCATGCGCTTCCGAGGCAAGTCCGGCCAGCTGCAGGAAGTGACCGTGGGTGATCGCCGGCTGGGGCTGCTGGTGCGGCGCCTGCAGCAGCTGCCGGGCCAGGCGCTGTTCCAGTACCGCGACGATGAAGGTGCGCTGCAGCCGGTGGATTCGGGTGCAGTGAACGATTATCTGCGCGAAGTGATGGGCGAAGATTTCACGGCCAAGGATTTCCGCACCTGGGGCGGCACCGTGGCCGCAGTGCAGGCGTTTGCCGCCACCGAGCTGCCGGAACCGGCCAGCCAGCGTGCGTTGGCGCAGGCACAGCGCAGCGTGGTGTGCCAGGTCGCGGCGCGGTTGGGCAACACACCGGCCGTGTGCCGCAAGGCCTACATCGACCCGTGCGTGTTTGCCGGCTGGGAGCGCGGTGAACTGGCGGCGCTGGCCGGCCTGCGTGGGCCGCGCCAGTGGGAGCAGGCCACCCTGCGCGTACTGCGCAGGGCGCGCCGGCTCAGCCGCCGTCGTCAGCCGCAATAGATCGCGACGATGTTGTTGGTCCGGCCTTTCTCGATGGTCAGGCGGTCGCCGCCTTCACTGGCCGGTGGTACCCGCGGGCCGTCATGGCGCAGCACGCGCACCTGCAGGCTGTCGCTGTCCACGCGTGCGCGGGCCACGGTGGCGTCCGAAGCGGCCAGGCCCACGGCGCCACGGACCTTGTCGCTGTGGCACTGGCCGGAAATCACGCCATCGATCGGCTGTACCTGTGCGACCGGCGTACTGCTGCAGGCGGTGACGGCGAAAGTGAGTACGGCCACGCTGAATGCGCGCATCATGGTCCTGCTCCGTGGTGATCGGGTCGACAGCGTGCCGGGCGCTGCGTGGTGACGGCATGAATGGCCTGCACGCGCGCGACACAGGGCATTCACCGTCGGCGACATCGGCGATGGCCACACTGACGTTTCTTTCCACACCACGGAGGCGCGAGATGGCCACCTGTGATGTCTGCGGTAACGACTACGACAAGAGCTTCACCCTGCAGCAGGGCGGGCGCAGCGGCACGTTTGACTCGTTCGAGTGCGCGATCCATGCCTTCGCCCCGCACTGCGCGCACTGCGACTGCGCGGTGATCGGCCACGGCGTCGAAGGCGACGGCCGGATCTTCTGCTGTGCGCACTGTGCCAGCCACGCCGGCGTGCAGGGCGTGGCCGACCGCGCCTGAGCAGCCCCCATTCCCATCTGACTGAAGGAGACCCCATGGCCACGAGCAAGAAGGTGCCCGCCCGCCGCAAGGCATCCCCCAAGGTACGCAAGGGTGCGAAGGCGCCGGCTGCGGAAACGGCTGCAGGCACTGCGCGTACGCGGGTGGTGAAGACCGCAACGCGCAAGGCCGCCGCCGGTGATCCCCGCGCTGCCCGCGTTGCCGCCCGGCAGCGGCGCCTGCAGGACCAGGAAAAGGCCAAGGACGCCCGCGCGGCCAAGAAGGCCACGAAAAAGACCGCCACCCAGGCCGGCGCACGCCGCCAGCCGGAGGCCATGCCGGCCCAGCAGCTGGCAAAGCCGGGGCACGAACACGAACTGGCGCTGGCGCCGCGTTTCCTCGCGCCGGACTACACCGGCAGCGGCAAGCTGCAGGGCATGCGCGCGATCGTCACGGGCGGTGATTCCGGCATCGGCCGCGCGGTGGCCGTGCTGTTCGCACGCGAAGGCGCCGATGTGGCGGTCCTGCACCTGGACGAGGCCGAAGATGCCGACCTCACCCGCCAGCACGTGGAGCGCGAAGGCGGCCGCTGTGTGGTGATCGCCGGTGACGTGCGCGACCCGCGCTTCTGCAACAAGGCGGTGAAGCAGGTGGCCAAGGCCTTCGGTGGCATCGACATCCTGGTCAACAACGCCGCGTTCCAGCTGCACTGCGAGCGGCTGGAGGATCTGGAAGACGCGCACCTGCAAGAGACGCTGCAGACCAACATCGGCGGCTACATCCAGATGGCGCGTGCGGTACTGCCGCACATGGGCGAGGGCGCGAGCATCATCAACACCGGTTCGGAAACCGGACTCTTCGGCAGCAAGGCGCTGATCGATTACTCGGCCACCAAGGGCGCGATCCATGCGTTCACCAAGGCCCTGGCCAGCCAGCTGCTGCCACGTGGCATCCGGGTCAACTGCGTGGCACCCGGTCCGGTGTGGACGCCGTTGAATCCGGCTGACAAGCAGGCTGAAGACGTAGCGGAATTCGGCAAGGACAGTGACATGGGCCGGCCAGCACAGCCCGAGGAGCTGTCACCGGCCTATGTGTTCCTGGCGTCGCCAGCCTGTGCCAGCTACATCAGCGGGGTGATCCTGCCGGTGATGGGCGGGCCGCGTGGGTGAACAGGCACTGCCGGTAGTGCCGGCCGCTGGCCGGCCGCCTCAGGGCACGGTCACCGCAGGCGCATAAAGATCGGCAATGCGTGGAATGAACTGCTGCGGATTGGCACCGACAAGATTGGTCAGCACCACCACTGCCACGCCGCGCTCGGGATAGACCACGAAGGCCGAGCGGGCACCGCCGATGCCGGCGACCTGCAGGTCCGGTGTGTCCTGCAGCACGGGCCAGCCGGCGGCCCAGGGGCCGGCACGGCCATCGGCCAGACGCTCGGCCGACCACATGCGTGCACGCGCGGCGTCGTCCAGCAGGCGGCCTTCGGTCAGCGCGACCAGCCAGCGCGCGGTGTCGTCGGCGGTGGTGAGGATGCCGCCACCGGCCCACAGCGAAGGCGGTATGTCATAGAACCAGTGCGACAGGCGCGACGGCGCATCCGCCGCGTCGGTGGCACGCGGGGCCAGGCTGTACATCGTCGCCACATCCGGAATCAGGTCATAGCTGTCGCCGAAGGTGGTGCGCGCCATGCGTGCACTGCTGAACTGGCCGGTGGCCAGGAAGCGTTCGTAGGGCATGCCGGATAGCTGCGCGATGATCCTGGCCAGCAGCACGTAGTTGGTCTGGTTGTAGGCAAAACGCTGCCCCGGGGCGGCTTCGACAGGGCGCGCGGTGACTGCCGCCCATGCCTGTGCCTCGGAGCCACCGCCAAGCAGTCCGTTCACATCGAGGATGTCCGGAAGGCCTGAGGTATGCGCCAGCAACTGGCGCACGCGTACGTCTTTCCACGCAGGTGGAAGATCATCCAGGTAGCGCGACGCCGGCGCGTCCAGATCCAGCTGCCCCCGCTGTGCCAACTGTGCGGCGGCCACGCCGGTGAACGCCTTGGTGGCCGAATTGAGCGGGAAGCGGGTGTCGCGCGTGGCAGGCACGCCATTCTCGACGTTGGCCAGGCCATAGGCCTCTGACAGCACGATCTGTCCCTGCTTGACCACGGCGACCTGCAAGCCGGGGATGCGCTGTTCCAGCATGACCTGGCGGATCAGGCGGCGGGTCTGGTCGTTGGCCGGGTCGTGGCTGGCAGAGATGGCAGCGAAGGGCAGTGCACTGATGAGCATGAGCAGCACTCGGAGCGTGGGACGGAACATGCGGCATTCCAGTGGGACGTTGCGGATCGGATGCAGACGGCGCGTCAAAGGTTTAAGGGCGCGGTGGCGCCTACCGTTCGTCGGCCCATGACTTCCGGGGGGTTGACTACAACTGTCGTCACAGAGAAAGTGACGACACGTGTAGTCAAGGGAGTGGTGTCATGCGTGGCAAGACGATCGGGGACCAGGAACTGGCCCTGCTGCAGTACATCGATGAACATGCGCCGGCCACGGTCGGCGAGGTCGCCAGTGGCTACGGCGAGGCCCGCGGCCTGGCCCGTTCGACCGTGCTGACGATGATGGAGCGGCTGCGGGCGAAGGGGTATCTTCAGCGCCACCAGCAGGACGGCGTCTACCGCTACCAGGCCACCCGTGGCCCGCAGAGCGTGCTGCAGGGCGCCGTGGCCCAGTTCGTCGACAACACCCTGCAGGGCTCGGTGTCGCCGTTCGTGGCCTACCTGTCGCAGCGCCAGCAGGTCAGCGACAACGAACTGGCCGAGCTGGAAGCGCTGGTGGCCCAACTCCAATCGCGTCGCCACGAGGGCTGAGCCATGGACACCACGATGCTGATCCCGTTGTTGGAACGGCTGGGCTGGACCAGCCTGCA
The DNA here is from genome assembly GCF_037966425.1 of Stenotrophomonas sp. FSL W7-1447. Taxonomy (NCBI): domain Bacteria; kingdom Pseudomonadati; phylum Pseudomonadota; class Gammaproteobacteria; order Lysobacterales; family Lysobacteraceae; genus Stenotrophomonas; species Stenotrophomonas sp. FSL W7-1447. Next base: position 99,062 of record NZ_CP150199.1, read on the forward strand.
GACTGTGTTGCTGGTGGCCCTGGTGCATGGCGTGTGCCGCGCGCTGCCGTCACTGTCGGCGGCGACCCGCTGCCGCCTGTGGTGGCTGGTATCGCTGCAGGCCGTGCTTGGCCTGTTCTGGAGCCAGCCGCTGCAGCTGGCCTGGCTGCCCGCACCGCAGGCGGTGGCGATGACCGCAACCGATGCGGCCGCCGACGTGGTCTATCCGCTGGGCCCGGAAGCCTCGGCACAGCTGCTGGCTGCGATGCCCACGGCTGCGGCGGACATGCCGGCCATGGCGTGGTGGGCGGTGGCACTGGCCGGCCTGTGGATGTCGGGCGTGCTGCTGATGGCCCTGCGCACCTTCGGTGAATGGCGTCGCTGCCGCGCGTTGCTGGCGGCGGCGTATCCCTGCACGGACGAGGCGCTGGTAGCCGCGTTGCAGCTGGCGTCCGATGCACACGGCGTGCGCCCTGCGCCGCGGCTGTGGATGAGCAGGCAGGTGGACGCACCGCAGCTGGTCGGTCCGTTCCGCCCGGTGCTGCTGCTGCCGGCGGGCGACAACGCCCTGCAGGGCGACGCGCTGGACCTGGCACTGACCCACGAACTGCAGCACCTGCAGCGCCGTGACCTGCAATGGGGCCTGCTGCCCGCGCTGGCCCAGCACCTGTTCTTCTTCCACCCGTTGCTGCGCCTGTCGGTGCGCGAATACGCGCAGGCCCGCGAGGAAGCCGTGGATGCGGCCGTGGTGGGCCAGCAGGGTGCCAGCCGCCAGGCCTATGGCCGCCTGCTGCTGCAGCTGGGCGTTGCGCCGCAGCCACACCTGGGCGTGGCCAGTGCCGCGCCGGACGCCACCAGCCTCAAGCGCCGCCTGCTGTCGCTGCAGCCGCGCCGGGCCTGCCCGCGCGTTCTGGCGATGGCGCTGACGGCGGTGGTGGTCCTGGTGGGCGTGGCGCCGATGCGCCTGGTCGCGGCCCCGGTGCCGCCAACTCCGCCCGCGCCGCCGACGGCACCGAAGGTGGCTGTGCCGCCACCGCCGAAGGCTCCCAAGGCCCCGGCCGCACCGCCATCGGCCGCGGGTGTGCCGGCGGCGCCTGCAGCACCGGCTGCACCGGAGGCGCCTGCAGCACCGGCCGAACCCGCTGATACGACCGGGCCTGACGATGCCGACGTGGCCGATGTCGACGCCGCCGCCGGCATGGCCGAAGACCTCCAGGGAACGACTTCGACGGCCTCATCCATCACCACCTATGGCCGCCTGGACCTGGGCAGGTCGCCGCCGCAGGCCTTCGTGCTGGTCGATGGTGATTCGACCTTCGCCAACGGCGGCATGGATGACGTGACGGTGGCCCGCCGGCAGCTCGGCAAGGGCCCGGCGTTGTGGTTCCGCCAGGGCGACAAGCGCTACGTGGTGCGTGATCCGATGATGATCCAGAGCCTGCAGCGTGCCTACAGTGGCGCGGTGGATCTGGGCCGCCAGCAGCGCGAACTCGGCCGTCAGCAGAGTGCGCTGGGCCGCCGGCAGAGTGAACTCGGCAGGCAGATGGGCGAGATGGGTCGCCTGCAGGGCGAGGAGGCGCGACGCATCGCCTTGGCGGCCGCCGGGGCCGCGCGCAGCGCGATGGCCGCGCATGACATCAACCGCGAAGCGGCGGCCGAGGCGGCGAAGGCGGCGCGGGGCGCGACCCGCGATTCGGCCATTGCACGTGAGGCCGCGCGTGAGGCCGCAGCACAGGCACGTCGTGCCATGCAGGACGTGGACAACGAAAGCGTGCGTGCCAGCCACACCCGCGACATCCAGCGGCTGGCCAGCCAGCAGTCTGAACTGGCCAGCCGTCAGGCGGCGCTGGGCAGCCAGCAGGCCGCGCTTGGCGAGCGCCAGGCCCGCGTGCATGCGCAGGCGTCGCAGCAGGCACAGCAGGTGATCGCGCGCGCACTGGCCAGCGGGAAGGCCGAGCGTCTCTGACTGGTAGTGCCGGCCGCTGGCCGGCAATGTGGGGCGCCGGCCAGTGGCCGGCACCCACCGGGTCGATCAACCGCAGCTGGCGCGTTCGATGCGGTTCTGCGCGTCCACCTGCACGGTGACGCGGTCCTGGCGGAAGTCCATGGTCACCGCCATGCCCGGCTTGACCACCCGTGCGCCGCGCGCGCCGCTGTCAGCCACCAGTTTCCTGATCGTGGCCTCGTCGGCGGTCTTGCCGGTGAAGGCGTCCAGCGCCTCGGGTCTGCATTCGTGCCCGGCATCGGCCACGGGCGCCGGTGCAGGATCGTGGGCGGTGCTGCCGCCGGCGTGACTGCAGGCGGCCAAGGGCAGGATGGCGAGCAGGACAAGGGGACTGGGACGCATCGTCGGGCTCCAGGCGTGGATGGTGCCGGCAGTGTCACCGCTGCCACCGTCAGGGCATGTCAACGCCTACTGCCCGACCAGCGCCAGCGTCTCGCGTTCGCGCTGTTCCTCGCGTACCAGCCGCTGCAACAGCAGGGCCAGGGTCACCACGTCCTGGTGGTTGTGGTCGGCCACCCGCCGCAGGTTCACCGCGTCGCCGCCGCGCAGGAAGCGCAACCAGGCACCTGGCGCCTCCGAGCCCGGCAGGTCGTCCTCGCGCACGACGCGCAGCAGCTGGCGTTCGATGGTGGACAGCTTGCAGTTCTCCCAGCGGCCGCGGTAACGGCGGCGCGTGGGGTAGAGCAGGTCGACGTGGTCCAGTGCACTGATCGGGTCGGGCTGGCGGGCCAGCCGATAGCGCGCCTTCAGCAGCGGCGCATCGTAGCTGCGGCCGTTGTAGCTGCAGAACACGGTGGACGGTTGCAGCCAGCCGGCGAAGGTGGCCAGCATCGCGTCCTCGGCGGCCATCGTGGCCATCAGCAGCTGGCGGATGCGCAGGCCCTCGCCGCGCTGCGGGCACACGTGCCAGTCGGCCGCGCCGATCATGAAGGCGCGGGTGCCGGTGCCACCGGCCAGCCCGGTGGTCTCGGTATCGAAGAACAGCAGATCGCGCGCGGCCACGTGCTGGTCCTCGCGCCTGGCGAAGGCCAGTGACAACGGGGCGGCCGGGATCGGCTGCGGTTGCAGCGATTCGACCAGGAACAGGCCCGGTGCGATCTCCTCCCCCGGTAGCTGGCGATCCTGTGCGCTGGCGCGTGCCGGCGTGGCGGCGCCGCGCGCGCGCAGGCCGAGCAGGCGATGCAGGCTTCCCACCTCCGGCCGCCGCAGCGTTGCCGGCGCCGGTGTCGGGCAGGCCGCAGCGCCGGTCGGCTTGTGGCGGATCTCCTGTTCGACCCAGGCGAACACCGAGCGCTCGACCGGCGGCTGTCGCGCATCGTTGGCGGCCCGCGGTGCCGCAGGTGCAGCGGGAGCGTCCGGTGCCGCCGGTACGGCGGCTTTCGGATCGCCGGCCTGCTTCCGCAGCAGGCGCAGCTTGTCCAGGCTCAGGCTCACGGTGCCAGCCACTCCATCGGCTCGCGCGTGGTCACCACCACGTCGCGCACGTACTGGCAGGCCTCGGCATCGAACAGGTCCAGCACGCGCAGCGCCAGCGCCCGCAGCGAGGTCTCATCGTCCTCCTGTGCGGCCAGCACCGGGCCGACACAGGCCGGGCAGCCGGCCTTGCAGTCGCAGCGCTGGACCAGTTCGCGCGCGCGCTGCACCAGCTCGGCCTGGCGCTGCCAGAGCGGTTCGCTGAGGCCGACGCCGCCGGGGAAGTTGTCGTACAGATAGACCGTGGGTACGAACTCCTGCAGCAGCTCCACCCCGCCAGGATCGCCTTCGCTGCCGCGCAGCTGGCCACGGCCGCTCTGGTCGGCGATGGCGAACCAGGAACCATCGCCGTTGCCGACCGACTTCTGCAGGTCGCGCGCATCGGCCATCACCGCCACGGTGGCGACGATGTGCAGCGCATACGCCGCACCGAGGAAGCCATCGAGCGCATCCTGCTTGCTGGCGAACGCGCGCAGCAGCAGGGCCTGCGGCAACTGCCACCAGACCGCGGTGGTGTGCAGTTCCTGGTCGGGCAGATTCACCGGGCCATAACCGATGTTCTCGTGGGTGTAGTAGCGGATCTTCTTGTAGCCGGCCACGCGGCGCACCACGTGCACTTCGCCATGGTGCGAATCGCCGCGGCCGGCCACGCCGCCGTCGAAGCGGTCCAGCACCTTGAGCCGGGTGAAGTCGATGCTGTCGGTGTAGTAGTCCACGTGGGTGCGGGTGACGTAGGCCTTGCGGCCCTCCCAGTCCAGCGTTTCCACCTGGTAGGGCGTGGACTGCACCATGTGGATGGCGCCCTCGTACAGGGTGAGCGCGGCGGCGGAATAATCGACCTCGGCGATGATCTGCTGGCGGCCATCGCTGCGGTCGACCACCACGAAGTTGCCGTCGGCGACCGCGCGCAGGCTGACCGCGTTGGCCGGGTAGCTGTCGGCGATCCATTCCCAGCGTTCGCCTTCGCGGTGGAGGACCTCGGTTTCGGCCAGCGCTTCCAGGAACACTTCCGGGTCGATCGGGCCGAAGCCATCGCCGACCCGGAACGGCAGCTCGAACGCGGCGCAGCGGATGTGGTCGAACAGGATCAGCGGCTGGTCCGGCGCGATGCGCGCATGTTCGGGCGAGGCTTCGGCAAAGAAATCCGGATGCCGCACCACGTACTGGTCCAGTGGCTGCGAGCTGGCCACCATCACCCCCAGCGCCGGCTGCTGGCGACGGCCGGCACGGCCGAAGCGCTGCCAGGTGGCGGCCACGCTGCCGGGGTAGCCGTTGAGGATGACCACGTCCAGGCTGCCGATATCCACCCCCAGCTCCAGCGCCGAGGTGCTGACGATGCCGTCGATGTTGCCGGCGCGCATCGCCCGCTCGGTCTCGCGGCGTTCGGTGGGCAGGTAGCCGCCGCGGTAGGCACGGATGCGCGGCGGCTTGCGCGGGTCGTGGTCGAAGATGTCCTTCAGGTACTTGGTCAGCACTTCGACCATCAGCCGTGTCTGCGCGAACACCAGCGTCTTCAACCCGGACTTGATCGCGATGCGCGCGATGCGGTTGCTCTGCGAGCGCGCCGAAGCGCGCAGGCCCAGGTCCGGATTGATCACTGGCGGGTTCCACAGCAGCACCTGCTTCGGCCCGCTGGGTGCGCCGGATTCGGTGATGGCGGTGACCGGCGCCTCGATCAACGCCTCGGCATGCGCCTGCGGGTTGCCGATGGTGGCCGAGCACAGGATGAACTGCGGTTGCACGCCGTAGAACGCGCAGATGCGCTTGAGCCGGCGTAGCACGTTGGTGACGTGGCTGCCGAACACGCCGCGGTAGGTATGCACCTCGTCGATGACGATGTAGCGCAGGTTCTCGAAGAACTGCGCCCACTTGGTGTGATGCGGCAGGATCGCCTGGTGCAGCATGTCCGGATTGGACACCACGATGTCGCCATGCAGGCGGATCGCCTGCCGTGCATCACCCGGGGTATCGCCATCGAAGGTGAAGGCCTTCACGCCCAGGTCGCCGGCACGGTTGAGTTCGAGCAGCTCGGCCACCTGGTCCTGGGCCAGCGCCTTGGTCGGGAACAGGTACAGCGCCTTGGCCTTGTCCTGCATGGCCGCGCTGACCACCGGCAAGGTGTAGCACAACGACTTGCCGCTGGCGGTGGGGGTGACGATGGCCACGTGCTCGCCGCGCTGGCTGGCCTCCCAGGCCTCGGCCTGGTGGCTGTAGAGCTGCTCGATGCCGCGTGCCTGCAGCGCCGCGGCCAGCGCCGGCGGTACCGAGGCGGGAAGCGGCGCATAGCGGCCTTCGCGGCCGGGAATGGCGAAGCTGCCGGTGATGCGGTCCTGGTAGCGACGCTGCAGGCGCGCGCTGAGCAGTGCGCCATCGCGGGCCGGCAGGCCATCGCGGGTGGCGAGCTTCTGCTCGGCATCGGCGGTGCGCTTGGCGAGTTCGTAGACCATGGAAAGTGGAGCCGGGACGTTTTACGAGGGGTCACATGGCACCACATCCACGTCTCAGGATGTGAGACACCGCCTGCGCGGCCGTGAACCGTTCAGTGCCTTTGCCGGATGGCATCGCTGCATCTCCCCTGGCTGAACAGCTGCCGATGCAGCAACGAATTCTGAAGCCGGCATCCGTATCCTTGGGTGCTGGACGCGACCAACAGGGTGGATGGCTGTGGCACGACGTGGAACGCAGGGAGCACTCCTGGCCGGCCTGCTGCTGGCGGGTATCGCGCAGGCGCAGCAGGCCGCGCCGACAGCGGGGCCTGATCCAGCGCCCACTCCCCCGGTGGATGCGCCGGCTGCAGGCACCGCGTCCCTCCCCGCCGCTCCATCGCAGGACAACGTCACCACCCTCGGCGAAGTGCGTGCGCTCAAGCCCGACGACGAGCCGCTGGACCTGTACCGCTTCAAGAACCCGGTAAAGTTCGGCGACAACCGCTTCAGCCGCGACTGGAGCGAACCGCCGTCGCCGGAGCAGGTCAGCATGGGCGGCGGCTACATCATGATGGGCGTGGTCAAGGGCGTGCTGGCGGCGGCCAAGGGGATCAACAAGCTCACCGGCGGGCCGGACCAGATCCAGGCGGCCGTTGCACGGCCTCCGCCGGAGCTCAGTGCCGAACAGCAGCAGCGTGCGCTGCGCTTTTCCCAGCAGCAGGATGGGGGCGAGGCGCCGCCGGTGAAGTAGGCCGGTTATCCTGCGGGTTCCTCAATCGGTAGCGCTGCCATGTTCCTGCGTTCGTTCTGCCTGCTGGCTGCATTGCTGCCGGCGTCCGCCTTCGCTGACGGCATCGCCGGTGGGGGCGCCTGCCGCAATGGCGCATTCCCCTCCGAACAGGGCCAGTTTGCGCTGGCGCGGGTGGTCGATACGCCACGCCTGTACCTGCTCGGCGACATGGACGGCTGCCCGGCGAAGGGCGAACCCGCCTGCCGCCAGCGCGGCTATGTGATCAACGGCGATACGGTGGTGACCGGTCGCGATCTGGGCCGTTACCGCTGCGCGTTCTTCCCGAACAAGGTGGGCGGCAGTGCGGGCTGGGTGGACCGCAGCAAGCTGCAGCCGCTGCCGGTGGTTGTGCCGGCGCTGAAGGACTGGGCGGGGCACTGGAAAGACGGCGACAACGGCCTGCGCATCACCGTGCAGGGCGGGCAGCTGCATGTGGAAGGCGACGCCTACTGGCCCTCCGCCAACCCCACGCCGGAGCAGCGTCCGTATGGGCCGAACATGGGCCAGGTGGAAGCGCGCGCGACGCCGCGGGGTGCCGATGTGGAATTCGTTGAAGACACCTGCAAGGTGCGGGTGCACTCGCTGGGTGAGGTGCTGATCGTGGCCGACAACAGCGAATGCGGCGGCATGAACGTGCGCTTCAATGGCGTGTACCGGCGCGCGGGGAAGCACTGAAGGACGCATGACGGAGGGGGCTGGTAGATCCACGCCATGCGTGGATGCTGTGTGCGATCCAGTCGGTGGGTTCAGAGCCCTTTCGCCAGCGAAAGGGATCCGACCCCGGGTCAGCGCCGCCGCTCCAGCCACCACAGCAGCGATGCGCACAGCACGAATCCCAGCCACCCGGGCCAGCGTGAGCCCGGCACCGGCGACATGAGCGTCGTATTCGCCGACCTACGTGAGGCCAACGCCTGCGTGGTGGCCTCGATCATCGCCTGCCGGTGCAGTGCGGGCGCGTCCTTCGGGTCGAATGCGTAGCGCCAGACCGTAGTCTCACCGTGCCGCAGGCGCTGCCAGCCCGCCTCACGCGGCCACCAGCCCGCGCAACGCAGGTCTGACGTGGTGCGGTCGACGATCAGCGGCACACCGCCGCCGCGTGCGTTGAAGGCCTGCAGCGGTGCCTGCACGCCGCACAGCGCCTGCCGTTCGCCGGCCCAGCTGATCGGCTGTGGCGACCACAGCGCATCGGCGCTGCCTTGCGCACGCGCCAGCGTGGCAACCACGCCGCTCCACAGCTCGCCGTGGCGGTCGTCGCGGCCCGCCAGCACCCAGCGCCAGGTGTCGGTCAGTGGCAGCAGGCCGATGCGGCCCCGGCCGGCAGCGCGCCAGCCGCCGACCGCCCTGCCGGTGCGATCGTGCAGCAGCGCGGTGCTGCCCGGCGCCTGCAGCGCCAGTGCTTCCAGCGTGGGCAGGGCGGCGCTGTGCGAACTGCGGTCCGCCTCTTCGCCGTAGCCGGTCGGCAGCGTACCTGCGGCGAGCGGGCCACGTCGTGCCGCGAGCACCGCGCTGTCGCCGTCGCCGGGAAGTTCGAGCGCGTGGCTGCTGCCATCGCCCTGCACCGGCAGCCCCAGTTCGCGCAGGCGCAGGCGCGCGCTGGCCGAAGGCGTGCCGCCACTGCGCACCAATACACCCAGTCCTTCGCGCAGGGCCTGGCGCACGGTGGCCAGCTGGGCTGTGCTCAACGCGGCCAGGCTGCGCTCGTCCAGCACCAGCAGGTCGATGCGTGCCAGTGATTCCGCATCGAGCGGCAATGCACCGTCGCCGACGCTCACCCCGGCGCCGACATCGGCCTGCACCTGCACGTGGATGCCGGCATCGGCCGCCCATCGCCGCAGGTACTTCAGTTCTGGCCCCGGCGCACCGGCGCGCACCCGCAGGCGCAGCGGCGCGGCCGGCAGGGTCTGCTGCGGCACCGGCACGCTGTCCACCCCATGGCCGTCGGCATCAAGCAGGCGCAGCTGGAACACGCTGCGGCCTTCGGCGCGGGCAACGCCGCTCAGCTGCACCTGACCATCTGCTGCAACATCGCGGCGGTCGACGACGCTGCCGGCCGGGTCGAGCAGCTCCGCCTTCGCCCGGGCAGCGCCGCGCGCCTGCGCCCGTACCTCGAAGCGCGCACCGGGCGCGACGTCGGCCGGTGGTCGCAGCGCGATCCAACCGCGTGGTGGCGGCGCCGGCTGCCAGCGCACGTCCGGTGGCAGCGCGGTGTCCCGATCGCGCGCGGCCAGGCCGGCACCGACCAGGGTGAGCGTGGAGGCCGGGTGCAGGCGCAGCGCGGTGGCCAGATCGGGGACGCGCTGGGCGCCGGGCACATCGGCCGCTTCCGGCAACAGCAGCAGCGGGCCTTCGCTGGCCGGCAGTGCGCCGGCCTTGCCGGCATCGATTCCGAGCACGACCAGACCGCTGGCGGGTTGCTGGCGGGTGAGCGGCACCAGGCAGACGTACAGCAGCGCGGCGGCGATGATCTGCAGGGCGATCAGCCACCATCGGCGGCCTGGGGACGCGGTGCTGCCACGCAGCTGGCGCACGCTGGCGATGACCACGATCAGGGCCAGTGCCAGCGCGATCCACAGATTCAGGCCGGCGGTGTTCATGGCTGCGCCTCCAGCGCATCGAGGTAGCGCTGGCCCATCGCATCAGCGGCACTGCGCCGCATCGCCTGCGGCAGTGGACGCTGCAGCGCCCGCCACAGCTGCGCGCGCAGGCGCTGGCGGCAATCGCTGCAACCGGGCTCGATGCGCAGTTGTTCGATGGCGGCGGCCAGATCGAGTGCATCGGGCAGGTAGGGAGCGTTGCGCTGCTGCCAGGCCGCGAGCGCATCGAGATCCGGTGCGCCGTTGTCATCACCGAGGCGCTGCCAGGCTTCGACGATGGCCGGATCCGGTGGGGTGCGCGCGGCCAACGGCAGCTCACGGCTGGCCAGCCCGGCGCGGTCACCGCCCAGGCGTCGGCCTTCATCGATCGGCGGCAGCTCCGGCCCGACCCGGGCCAGATAGATGCGTTCGGCCTGCTGCACCTGCTTGATGAAACCCAGGGCCTTGTAGGCGAACGGCAGCGCCTGCTGCGGGCGCCCCTGGCGCAGCTCGCCTTCGGCCGACCACATCTGGTCCAGCGCGGCCTTCAGGGTGGCGCGGGTCTGCGGATCGAGCAGCGTCGCCGCCTCGGCGTGGTCATGGGTGTGTCCGTATTCGGAGAGCACGTCGGTATCGCTGCCGAACACCGGTGGCGTATCGGCATTGGCCGGCTTGCCGCCGTGATCGTGGCCATGCGCGTCGTGCGCTCCGGCATCGGCGCCATGGTCGTGATCGTGATCGTCGTCGTGGCTGTCCGCGGTCGGCGCATCGCTGGTGGGCAGGTCGCTGGTCGGCGGCGGCTTCGGTGCGCCTTCGCTTTCTTCGCCCAGGAACTGGCCATAGCGCAGGCGCAGGATGCGCTGGTCGACGCCGATCGCATCGCTGCGCTTCACGAAGTCGTCGGCGGCAAGGGTGCGCCGCTGCCGGATCAGCGCTTCGGCATCGATGATGATCTGCCGCTGGCTGCGGAAGTAGGCCGGCAGGGTCTTCTTGATCCGTCCTTCCAGCTCGGCACCGAGCGCGACGTCGGCGCTGGGCAGGCGCAGGATCACACTGCTGCTGCGCCCGGTCTGCGGCGTCGGCGCGTGGTTGTCGCGTACCTCCAGCTGGGCGATGACATCGCTGCCGGGTTGCGCGCCCAGCGCGGCCAGGTCGAGGGTATGCGCGAAACGCCGCGCGGTTGCTTCGCCGCTGCCGATGAGGACGACACTGCGGCGAACGAAGGTGATGTTCTCGCCGCTGCCCTGCGTGACGGTGATCGACAGCGTTGCCTGCGTGGCCACGGCGTAGTCATCGCTGGCCTCGAAGCGCAGCGACCACTGGCGTTGCCCGGGCGTGCCCGGAACCAGGGTCGCGGCGGGCTCCAGCACGCGTACGCTGGGCGCGCGGTCAGCGACCACATCCAGCCGGTGCAGGCGGGCTTCGGCCAGTGCGGGTTCGCTCACCACGCGGTACAGCACCGGCGTGCGCGCCACGTCCTCCGCCTGCCACTGTCCATCCCGCTGGCTCAGCGGCAGCCGCCGGCCGTCGTGGAACTGCAACCATGCCTTGTCCGGCGCGCGATCGAAGCGCAGCGACCACGACAGCGTGCTGTCGGCGGCGACCTTGGCATCCAGCGTGCTCTGGGTAAGCGTGGCCTGGCCGGTATAGGCCGGCGCATTGATGCGCAGGCGGGCGGACTGCAGGTGCAGCGGGCCTGCGGCCGCCGTGCTGCCAGGCGCCGACGTGCGCGCCGGTGCGGGGCCCGGGCTGGAACGTGGCCAGCCGAATGCCAGCGCAACGATGGCCAGGCCAGCGACCCAGTTCAGGGCCAACGCCCTGCGCGGCCAGCGCGGACGCAGGTCCGGCATTGCGCGCTCCAGCGTGGCCAGCACATGCGTGCGCTGGCGCTGTTGCAGTGGATTGAGCGTAGCGCCATCGGCGAACAGCAGGTCGGCACTGTCCTCGCTGCTACCGCCGCCGTCGAGCTGGCGCTGCAGCCACTGCCGGTCCAACTGGCGGGAACGCGCCGTGGCGAGCGCTGCGCAGGCGAGCAGGCTGACCGTGCCGGCCACGCAGGCGCTATCGAAGCCCGCCAGGCGCAGGGCCAGCATCGTGGCGGCCAGCGCCCATGGCAGGCCCAGCAGCAGGGTGATGAGCGCCCGGCGGCGGCGCGCGCGTTGCCAGGCGCGTTGCAGGGTGTTCATGCGGCCACCCTGCGCCGGCGGCTGCTGGCCATCCAGCGCTCCAGCGCGAACAGCAGCACGATGGCCAGCAGCAGCCAAGGCGTCGGCTCGCGCAGCGGTGGTGTTGCAGCAGGCAATGCGGCCCGGTGCGGCGCCTGGTCACGTGCATCGCCGAGGCGCGGCGAAGGGGGCGCTTGCAGGGCCAGCAGCAGGGCACGCGGCACCTGTGGATCGCGCAAGGCAGTGTTGCCCGAGGCATCCCAGTCGCCGGGCAGAGACAGCAGGACCCCGTGGCCGACGCGTTGCTGCCACAGCAGGGGGGCGCCCTCGGCATCGCGCAGGAGGATGCGGGCGTCGGCAGCAGGCTTGCCGGCAGTCATCACCCGGCCACCGGCGCGCAGCCATGCCTGCCATTCCGCCGGCAGTGCGTCGCTGCGGCTCCAGACGCCGATCTCGCCGCGCTCGGGTAGGGTCTGCGCCGGCAGCGATGTGGGCAGCGCCCCCGCGCCCCACGCGCGCTGCAGTGCATTCAACCAGTGCTGGGCGGTGGCGGACGCTCCGTCGTGCGCGCGCAGCCGCGGAATGGCCACGGCCGTCCGGGAAGGAGTGACCGGCATCGGCTGCGGGTGCCATTGCACGTCGCGTGACAGTTGCAGGCGGGTGCCATCCAGGCCGGGCAAGGGGTCGGGAACATGCACGGTCAACGGGGTGCCCGCAGGCAGCTGCGCGTCCAGCTCACGCAGCAGGCTGGGCAGCGACGCACTGGATGCACCGGGCGCCTGATCGATGGTGGGGAAGCCGGGGGCCAGCCAATGCCAGTTGCCCTCGTCGGCGGTGCCGCGCAGCGCCGCAGCATCCAACCCCGGGGCCACGACCGTCCACGCAGTGGGGGCTGGCGCAGGCCCGGTCAACGCTGGTCGTGCCAGCAGTACTGCCAGCGCGGCCAGCAACAGCAGGCGCACCAGCAGCAACGGCCAGTCATCGAAGCGGATGCGCTGGCGCGGCCGGATCTGAGCGCGCAGCCAGCGCAGCGCGGCGAAATCCAGTGGCGTGTACGGATGGCGGCGGGCCAGGTGGATCAGCAGCGGCAGCAACCCTGCAGCGAGCGCGGCCAGGCCCAACGGGAACAGCAGGGTCATGCGCCGCCCCCGCGGCCGAACAGTGCCTGCAGTGGCTGGTCCAGCGGCTGGTCGAGCCAGCCGGTGGCACGGGCGATGCCGCTGGCCTGCAGGCGCGCCTGCAAGGTGCTGCGCGCCTCAGCGAAGCGCTGCAGGTAGTCGACGCGGATCGCCGCGCCGTCACCCAGCAGTTCCTCGCCGGTTTCCGGGTCGCGGAAGCGATGGCCGGCATCGAACGGGAAGTCGCGCTCGTCGGCGGTGAGGATCTGCAGCAGTGCCACTTCGCGGCGGGCGCTGGCCAGCTGTTCCAGCAGCACGATGCCGGCCTCGTCGAAGCCATCACCAATCGCCAGCAGCAGGTCGCCCGGGCGCACGCGCTCCCACAGCGGGCGCAGGCGATCAGCCGCAGGCCAGCCGCCGCGCGCCTGCAGGGCATGCAGTTGCAGGTGCACGCGATCACGCTGGCGTGCGCCGTTTGCGGCGGGTACCAGTTGCAACCCATCGCCATTGATTGCCAGCAGGCCGAAACGGTCGCCCTGCTGCAGGGCCAGTTCAACCACGCAGGCGGCCACGCCGCGCATGTGGTCCAGGCGCGTGCGCTGCGGTGCCGCGCGGTCGGCCTGGCCGGCCGAGGCGGTGGCATCAAGCAGCAGCCAGACCGTGATCGGGCTTTCGCGTTCGGACTCGCGCACGAAGAAGCGGTCCGAGCGGGCATACAGCTTCCAGTCGATCTGGCGCAGTTCGTCACCGGGCTCGTAGGCCCGGTACTGGGCAAATTCGAGCCCGGCACCACGGCTGCGGCTGGCGTGCTGGCCGATGCCACTGGCGCCGCTGGCCAGGCGTGGCCGCAGCCGCAGCAGGCGCAGGCGCGCACGCAGTTCCGGCGGCAACGTCAGGGCGGCAGCTGCGTTCACGCGTGGCTCAACCCGGGAACGGCACGGCCTGCAGCAGCGCGGCGACCACGTCGTCGGCACGCTTCTGCTCGGCCTCGGCGGCAAAGGACAGCAGCAGGCGATGGCGCATCACCGGTGCGGCCAGCGCCTGCACATCCTCGCGGGTGGCGGCGAAGCGGCCCTGCAGCAGTGCGCGCGCTTTGGCCGCGAGCACCAGCGACTGTCCCGCGCGCGGACCGGCGCCCCACTTGACCCACTGGTTGATCGCCGCCGGTGCGCCTTCGCCGGGCCGGCTGGCGCGCACCAGGCGGGTGATCCAGGCCAGCACGTCGGGGCTGACATGCACCTGCCGCACGGCCGCCTGCAGGGCGATCACCGCCTCGGCATCCATCACCTTCGGCACCGCGTCGGTGGTGCCACCGGTGGTCTGTTCCAGGATCCGCCGCTCCTCGTCCTCGCTGGGGTAATCGACCAGCACGTGCAGCAGGAAGCGGTCCAGCTGCGCTTCCGGCAGCGGGTAGGTGCCGGCCTGCTCGATCGGGTTCTGCGTGGCCAGCACGAAGAACGGCGCGGGCAACGCGTAGGTGGTACCGGCGTAGCTGACCGTGCGTTCCTGCATCGCTTCCAGCAGAGCGGCCTGGGTCTTGGGCGGGGTGCGGTTGAGCTCGTCGGCCAGCAGCAGGTGGGTGAAGATCGGGCCCTGCTGGAAGCGGAAATGGCGATGGCCGGTGCCGTGGTCTTCTTCCAGCAGCTCGGTGCCGAGGATGTCGCTGGGCATCAGGTCCGGGGTGAACTGCACGCGCCGGAACTGCAGCTCCAGTGCCTGGCCCAGTGAGCGCACCAGCAGGGTCTTGCCGAGCCCGGGCGCACCTTCCAGCAGGCAGTGGCCGCCGGCCAGCAGGCCGATCAGCAGCTGCTCGACCACGGTGTGCTGGCCCACCACCGCGCGTGCGAGCGCGGCGCGCAGTGCATCCAGGCGCGGCAACAGGGAATCGAGGTCGGGGGAGGTCATGGGCGTGCAGGTCCTGTCAATGGTTCAACGCGTACATCACGATGTTCACGCCGAAGCGGGTGTTGTCTTCGGCCAGGAAGCGCTTGTTGCGCCAGTCGTAGTCCCACTCGCAGCCGTAGTCCTTGTTGCTGTAGAGCAGGCCCAGGCGTCCGTCGACCTCGATGCCCTTCAGGTAGTCGTGCACCAGGTCGTCGCCCCAGCCGTTGAGTTCAAAGCTGGTGGCAGGCGGGCCCTCCGGGAAGCGGAAGAAGCTGCGGTACAGCGCGTGGCTGTTGGGCAGCTTCTGCAGTGCCTTCGGTCCGAACAGGCGACCCATCTGTGCTTCGAACGACGTGGCGAACAGGCCATCGATGTCATGGTTGCAATCGTCGACGAAGACGAAGCCGCCATTGCGCACGTAGCGCACGAAGTTCTGCCGTTCGGCGGCGTTGAACTCCACCAGCGTGTGCCCGGCCAGGTAGCAGAACGGCGCCTCCAGCATGCGCGGGTCGGCCAGCGCCACCACGTGTTCCTGCGGGTCCACGCGCAGCGAGGTGTAGTCGATCAGCGAGGTGATCAGGTTGGACGGCATGCGCGCGTCGACGTCCCAGTCACCGGAGTCGTACTGCAGGCGGGTGAACCAGAAGTCGTAGCGCGAACTGCGCGGGCCTGCCTGCGCCCAGGCCGGCAACGCCGCCGCCGAAGCGGCAGCGGCCAACCAGCGCAGGCAGGCCCGGCGATCCATCAGACCGCGTCGGACAGCGAGGTGAAGGTGAAATCGCGCAGCTTCATCGGCGGGATCATCATCACGAAGCTCGATTCATCACCGGCCACGCGCACCGGCTTGCCCAGCTCCTCGATGTTGTTGAGCATGATCACCGGCGACTCGTTGAAGCGGAAGTTCTTCACCGGGTACTTGATCTGGCCGTTCTCGATGTAGAAGGTGCCGTCGCGGGTCAGGCCGGTCAGCAGCACGGTCTGCGGATCGACCATGCGGATGTACCAGGTACGGGTGACCAGGATGCCCTTCTGGGTGCCACGCACCAGTTCGGCGGTGCTCTTGTCGCCGCCGCTCATCAGCAGGTTGCCCGGCGAGGCCTTGGCGGTCTTGCCCTGCTTCTGCGCCCAGAAGCGCGAGTAGTCCAGGTTGGCGATCCTGCCGTTCTCGATGATCGCCATGCGCTCGCGCGGCAGGCCCTCGTTGTCCCAAGGCAGCACCGGCGCCTCCGGATGCCACGGGTCGGCGATCATGGTCACGCGCGGGTCGTAGACCTGCTCGCCCAGCTTGTTGCCACCGCCCTTCTTCGACAGGAAGCTACGGCCTTCATCGGCCGAGCGTGCACTGAAGAAGTTCATCATGAAGCTGATCAGGCCCGCCGCTGCGGCCGGCTCCAGGATCACCGTGTACTTGCCCGGTTCCAGCGCCTTGGCTTCGGCCGATTCGGTGGCCTTGCGCATGGCGATGCGGATGTCCTGGTCGGCCTTGAAGTCGGCGGCGTCCTTCAGGTTGCGGCCCACCCAGCCCGAACCACGGCCATCCTCGGTGCGCACGGTGCAGGTGTAATTGAAGTTGGTGGTGCGCTGGTAGGCGAAGTTGCCGTTGCTGTTGGCGGTGGCCTGGAAGCCCTGGCCGTCTTCGAGGAAGCCGGCGGCGATCAGGCCATGGCCACGGCACGGCGCGATCGAATCTGCGGCAACCTTGGCACGGAAGGCCGGATCGATCGCGGCAGTGGATTCGCTGAAGGTGGGGCTGGCGCGGTAGCTCTGCTTGCCGATGGCCGGCATGAACTCCGGGTTCTCCGGGGCCAGGCGGGCCAGGTCTTCGGCACGGCGCACCACGCGTTCCAGCGCGGCATCGTCGAACTCGTTGATCGAGGCCGTGCCGACGCGCTTGCCGAACGCAACGGTGACCGCCAGTTCGGTGTTGTCGACGATGCCGCTGGTGGAAACGTTGTTCAATGCGAAACGGATGTTGCCGTCGATCGCGCCGGCCAGCACGGCGGTGCATTCGTCGGCCTTGGACAGGGCGATGACCTTGTCGAGGATGGCCTTGGCCTGGGCTTCGGTGAAGATACTCATGGTGTAAGGGCTCCTGACCGGTCAGCCGAGGCTGCGTGCGGTGTTGATGACGTTGATGCCGTTGAAGCGCGCGGTGGACGAACCGTGCGAGACCGCCGAGACCTGGCCCGGCTGGCCCTTGCCGTCGAAGAACGAACCGCCCAGGCGGTAGTCGCGCTCGTCGGCCACGGCGGCGCAGGCGTTCCAGAACTCCGGCGTGCGGATCTGGTAGGCCACGTCTTCCAGCATGCGGGTGATCTGGCCGTTCTTGATCTCGTAGAACAGCTGGCCACCGAACTGCGCGTTGTAGCGCTGCTGGTCGATCGAGAACGAACCATCACCGATGATGTAGATGCCGTTCTCCACGTCCTTGATCAGGTCCGGCACGCTCAATGGCTTCTTGCCCGGTGCCATCGACACGTTGGCCATGCGCTGGAACTGCACGCTGGACCACGAGTCGGCATAGCAGCAGCCGTCGGACTCGGTCTTGCCGAGGATGTGGGCCTGGTCGCGGATGGTCTGGTAGTCCACCAGCTTGCCGTTGCTGATCAGGTCCCAGCGCTTGCACTTCACGCCTTCATCGTCGTACGCCACTGCGCCGAGGCTGCCCGGCTGGGTCTTGTCGGCGAAGATGTTGACCAGCTCGCTGCCGTACTGGAAATGCTGTTCGCGCTTGTCCAGCGTGGCGAAGCTGGTACCGGCGTAGTTGGCTTCGTAGCCGAGCACGCGATCCAGTTCCAGCGGATGGCCGATCGATTCGTGGATGGTCAGCCAGGTGTGCGACGGGTCGAGCACCAGGTCGTACTTGCCCGGCTTCACCGACGGTGCCTTCAGCTTTTCCTGCGCCTGCCGGGCAGCGGCGATGGCGTCTTCCTTCATGTCGTAGGAAGAACTGTAGTTGACCACGCCATTGGGGCTGACCACCTTGCCGGCGGCGGCGCCATCCAGGTATTCGTAGCCCAGGCCCATCGGCGAGGACAGGCCCGAACGGGTGCGGAACTTGCCGCTGGCCTTGTCGATGGCGGTGACCGTCATCGGCGCCCAGATGCGGTGCACGTCCTGGTCGATGTAGGAACCATCGGTGGAAGCGAAGTACTTCTGCTCGTTGACCAGGAACAGCATCGAATTGACGAAGCTGGCGCCAGCGCCCATTGCGGCGGCGTTGACGTCCAGCAGCAGCCCGACCTTGTCCTTGATCGGCACCTCCATCGCATTCTTGCGGATCGGCGTGCGCCAGCTGACTTCACCCACGCCCGGCGCCTTGGCCAGCTGCACCGGCGCGGTCTGCACGCCGGCATTGGCGTTGGCGATCGCCGCGGCCTGCTGCGCGGCCCGGGCCACATCGGCGGTACCCAGCGCGTTGGTGGCGGCAAAACCCCAGGCACCGTTGACGATCACGCGGATGCCCACGCCGGTGGACTCGGTGTTCACCACGTTCTGCACCTTGTCCTCGCGGGTGATCACGAACTGCCGCAGGTAGCGGCCGATGCGCACGTCGCAGTAGGTGGCACCGGCGCTGCGCGCCGCCTGCAGTGCAGCGTCGGCCAGGCGCTTCTTCAGCGCCGGGTCGAGGCTGGATTGCAGCTGCTCGGCGGCGATCACCTTGCCGAAGAAGGAGGGCACGATCAGCCCGCCCGCGGTAAGCCCGGTCAGGGCCAGGAAGTCACGTCTTTGCAAGGCTGCTCTCCATGTCGAAGGATGGGTGGCTCAAGCGCCGAGACTGCGCGCGGTGTTGATGATGTTGATGCCGTTGAAGCGGGTGGTGGACGAACCGTGCGAGACCGCCGAGACCTGGCCGGGCTGGCCCTTGCCATCGAAGAACGAACCGCCCAGGCGGAAATCCCGCTCGTCGCAGATGGCGGTGCAGGCGTTCCAGAATTCCGGCGTGCGGATCTGGTAGGCCGCGTCCTCGACCATGCCGGCGATCTTTCCGTCCTTGATCTGGTAGTACAGCTGGCCGCCGAACTGCGCGTTGTAGCGCTGCTGGTCGATCGAATACGACCCGCGGCCATGGATGTAGATGCCGTTCTCCACGTCCTTGATCATGTCCTCGACGCTGAGCGGCTGTTTGCCCGGCGCCAGCGAGACATTGGCCATGCGCTGGAACTGCACGCTGGACCAGGAATCGGCATAGCTGCAGCCGTGCGAGGCATCGCGGCCGAGGATGTGGGCTTCATCGCGGGTGGCCTGGTAATCGACCAGGATGCCGTCGCGCACCAGGTCCCAGCGCTGGGTCTTTACGCCCTCGTCGTCGTAGCCGACCGCACCGAGGCTGCCCGGCTGGGTCTTGTCGGCGAAGAAGGTGACGATGTCGCTGCCCCAGCGGAAGCCGGCGTCGCGCTTGTCCAGCGTGGCGAAGCTGGTGCCGGCGTAGTTGGCTTCGTAGCCGAGCACGCGGTCCAGCTCCAGTGGGTGGCCGACGTTCTCGTGAATGGTCAGGAACAGGTTGGACGGGTCCAGCACCAGGTCGTACTTGCCGGGCTTCACCGACGGCGCCTTCAGTTTCTCGCGCGCGTGGCGCGCGGCCGCAATGGCGTCCTCGACCGGGTCGTAGGAATCGCGGTAGGCGGTGATGCCACCGGGCAGCTGCACCTTGCCGCGCGCATCGCCATCAAGGAACTCGTAGCCCATGCCCATCGGCGACGACAGGCCGGCGCGGGTGCGGAACTTGCCGCTGGCCTTGTCGATGGCGGTGGCGGTGAACGGCAACCAGATGCGGTGGATGTCCTGGTCGATGAACGAGCCGTCGCTGGAGGCGAAGTATTTCTGTTCGTTGACCAGGAACAGGGTGGAATTGATGTAGTCGGCGCCCGCATTCAGCGCGGCCGCATTGAGTGCCAGCAGCAGCTCGACCTTGTCCTGGATCGGCACCGCCATCGCGTTCCTGCGGATCGGGGTCTGCCAGCGCACCTCCCCGACCGGCGGCGTCGGCGCCAGCTGCACCGGCCGGGTCTGGATGCTGGCGTTGGCGCGGGCGATCGCGGCGGCCTGCTCCACCGCCGCGCGGACCGCGGCCTCGGTCTGCTGGTGGGTGGCGGCGAAGCCCCAGGCCCCGTTGACGATCACCCGCACGCCCACGCCGGACGATTCGCGGTTGGTCACATTGCCGACCTGGTGCTCGCGGGTGATGACCGACTGGTTGAGGTAGCGGCCGATGCGCACATCGCAGTAGCTGGCCTTGGCCGTGCGTGCGGTCGCCAGCGCAACGTCCGCCAGGCGTCGGCGCTGGAGGGGGTCGACCGGGGCGAGCAGTTGCTCGGCGGCGATGGCACGGGAATGCGGCAGCAGCAGGCCCGCCAGGCCCAGACCGGAAAAAGCCAGGAACTCACGTCGTTGCACAGCGTTTCTCTCTCTCGCTTGCGTGCGGTTGGCAACGGGCCGGACCGATCACGTCAACTCCTCGACTTTCGCCAGCGCGGCGCCACCGGGCAAGTGACTGCAGTCATGGTTGGGGAGGGTTTCGGCAGGGCTGCGCCCTGCACCTGCCCAGAGCCGGAGCAACAGCAACAGCAACAGCAGACTTGCTGAGGGATGGCGGGGCGGTGTGGGTGGGCAGGACACGCCGTAAACCCCCAGACCGGCCCAGCCGCTGGCGGCTGTGCGTTCGGGCGCTTGCGAAGCAGTGCTTCGCAAGCAAAGCGCCCTCACCCCTGGGGGCTCGATGGCGCCATCCATGGCGCCAACGGTCCGGCCCACCCACACCGCCCCGCCTCTGACAGATCCCTGCGGCTGTTGGTAGGTGTCGACCTTGGTCGACACATCTGTCAGATATCGAAATGGAACCGGGGTCAGATCCGTTTTCCTTCGGAAAACGGATCTGACCCCATGACGTCCCAACAGACCGCAGGAAACTGTCGAAGGCGGGGTGGGTCCGGTTGCGGGGGCGTGAGCGCCATGGATGGCGCGACCGAGCCTCCATGGACGGATTCACGGCGTCCCCCGCAACCGGATCCGCCCCGCCATCCCACAGGAAGCCCGCTGTTGCTGTTGCTGTTGCCGTTGCTCCGGCTCTGAGCAGGTGCAGGGCGCAGCCCTGCTCGGAACACCCCCCTCGTGCACAATGGGGCCGACCCCGCCTGGACACCGTCCTGATGTCGAGCAAGCCGTATTCAGCAGCCTGCGAGCGCAACCGCGAACCCATCGCCGCCGCGCTCGACCCGTGGATGGGCGACCGTCATCGGCTGCTGGAAATCGGCAGTGGCACCGGCCAGCACGCGGCGTTCTTCGCCGAGCGTTGGCCCTGGCTGCGCTGGCAGCCCACCGACCATCCGGACCATCTGCCCGGCATCGAGGCCTGGCGCGCGGAAGCGGCGCTGCTGAACCTGCTGCCGCCGGTGGCACTGCAGGTGGAGCTGCCGCCGGCGAACGGCCTGAGCCTGCCGGAAGGCAGCATGTTCGACGCCGCATTCAGCGCCAACACCCTGCACATCATGAGCTGGGCGCATGTGCAGGCACTGTTCGCCGCGCTGCCTGCGGTACTGCGCCACGGCGCGCTGCTGGCGGTGTATGGCCCGTTCAACTACGGCGGTCGCTACACCAGCGACAGCAACGCGCAGTTTGACGCCTGGCTGAAGGCGCGGGATCCGCGCAGCGGCATCCGCGACAGCGAGGCGGTGCAGGCGCTGGCGGCCGACAACGGATTCACCCGGCTGGGGAATGTCGCGATGCCGACCAACAACCGGTTGCTGCTGTGGCGGCTGGGCTGAACCGCCGGTAGTGCCCGCCGCTGGCCGCACCGATTGCCAGGATGGATGCCGGCCAGCGGCCGGCATTACCTGTTCCGCGGCCTTACGCCACCTGCACGATGTGCAGCGCCTTCGGGTTGCGCCACTGAGCCAGCAGAACCGCTTCGCGCGCCTTGGCCTGTTCGAAATGCGCTTCCTTGACGTGGCCGAAGCCGCGGATGTGCTCGGGAATGCTGGCGATCTCCACCGCCAGTGCCAGGCGATCATCGTCCAGGCCATCCAGCAGCACCTGCACGGTGGCCTCGTAGTCGGTGATCAGCGTGCGTTCCATGCGGCGCTCGGCCGTGCGGCCGAACACATCGAAGCGACCGCCCCGCAGGAACTTCAACCTGGCCAGCAGGCCGAAGGCCTTGAACATCCACGGCCCGTATTCCTTCTTCAACAGCCGGCCCTGCTCGTCCTTCTTCGCAAACAGCGGCGGTGCCAGGTGGAAGCGCAGCTGGTAGTCACCCTCGAACTGCTGCTGCAGGCGGCGCTGGAAGTCGCCGCTGGTGTACAGGCGGGCCACCTCGTACTCGTCCTTGTACGCCATCAGCTTGAACAGATAGCGGGCCACGGTCTCGGTCAGCGCCGTGGAGCCGCCGATGCAATCGGCTTCGGCGCGGCGCACGCGCTCGACCAGGCTGCGGTAGCGGTTGGCGTAGGCCGCGTCCTGGTACTCGACCAGGAACGCCGCGCGGCGCTCGATCATTTCATCCAGCGAGCGCGACAGGCGGGCGTCGTCCAGCGGCAGGAACGCCACGTCCCCGCCGTGCGCAGGCAGGCCGCGCAGTTCGCGTTCGTCACCGGTGTTGCGCGGTGCCGCGGTCGCACCCCATTCATTGCCTTCCCACTCGCCCGGCGGCAGCGGATGCAGCGGGCCCGGGGTGGATTCGGTGTCGGTGTGGCGGTTGCGCACCAGGCCGGCGGCCTGCTGCACCGCCTGCGGGTCGACCACGGCCAGGCGGCCCCAGGCAAAGGCCTGCTGGTTCATCGCCACGGCGGCACCGTTGAGTTCGATGGCGCGCATCAGCGATTCGAACGACAGCGGCACCAGGCCCTGCTGCCACGCGTAGCCGAGGATGAACAGGTTGGCGGCGATGGCATCGCCCAGCAGGGCGGTGGCCAGCTGGGTGGCATCCAGCAGCAGCGGCTCCTGGCCGCCCAAGGCCACGCGCACGCCGGCGATGATGTCGGCGGCCGGGAACTGCATGTCCGGGCGCGTGGTGAAGGTACCGGGCATGGCTTCGTAGGTGTTCAGCACGACCTGCGAACGGCCGGCACGCACCTTCGACAATGCCCAGTAGTCGTTCACCACCACCATGTCGCAGCCCAGCACCAGGTCGGCCTCACCGGCGGCGATGCGCACGGCGTGGATGTCGTCCGGGCGGCGTGCAATACGGATATGCGTGGTCACCGCACCGCCCTTCTGCGCCAGGCCGGTCTGGTCGAGCACGGTCGCGCCCTTGCCTTCCAGGTGGCCGGCCATGCCCAGCAGCGCACCGATGGTCACCACGCCGGTACCGCCGACGCCGGTGATCAGGATGTTCCAGGGCTGTTCCAGCGTGCCGCGGATGGTTGGTGCCGGCAGATTGTCCAGCAGGGTGGAGGCATCGCGCTTGCTGCCCTTGCGCGGCTGGCCGCCGTGCACGGTGACGAAGCTCGGGCAGAACCCGTTCACGCAGGAATAGTCCTTGTTGCAGTTGGACTGGTCGATCTCGCGCTTGCGCCCGAACTCGGTTTCCTTCGGCAGCACCGACACGCAGAAGCTCTTCTTGCCACAGTCGCCGCAACCTTCGCAGACCAGCGAGTTGATCATCACCCGCTTCTGCGGATCTTCCAGCTTGCCGCGCTTGCGGCGCCGGCGCTTCTCGGTGGCACAGGTCTGTTCGTAGATCAGGATCGAAACACCCTTCACCTCGCGCAGGCGCTTCTGCACCTCATCCAGTTCGCTGCGGTCGTGGAACTCGACATCGCTGGGGAAGTGCTCGCGCTGGGCGGTCCACTTGCCGATGTTGTCCGACAGCACCACGATGGTGTGGATGCCTTCGGCGCGCATCTGCCTGGCGATGTCCGGCACGCTCAGCGGGCCGTCCACCGGCTGGCCGCCGGTCATCGCCACGGCATCGTTGTAGAGGATCTTGTAAGTGATGTTGACGCCGGCGGCGACCGCCTGCCGGATCGCCAGCGAACCACTGTGGAAGTAGGTGCCGTCGCCGAGGTTCTGGAACACGTGCGGGGTATCGGTGAACGGCGCCTGCCCGGCCCAGGTCACGCCTTCGCCGCCCATGTGGGTGAAGGTATCGGTGCTGCGGTCCATCCAGGTCACCATGTAATGGCAACCGATGCCGGCCAGCGCACGCGAGCCTTCCGGCACGTTGGTGGACGTGTTGTGCGGGCAGCCCGAGCAGTAATGCGGCACGCGCGGGAAGCTGGCGCGCGGCAACGCCAGCTCGGCTTCCTTCTCCTGCATCCACTGCAGGCGCTGCTCGATCGACGCGTTGTTGAAGAACTTCTGGATGCGGCGGCCGATCACGCCGGCGATGGTGGCCGGGGTCAGTTCACCGGTGGACGGCAGGATCCATTCGCCGCTCTCGTCGTACTTGCCGACGATGGACGGGCGCTGGCCCCAGCTGGCCGGCCAGTTGAAGAACTGTTCCTTCATCTGGCGCTCGATGAAGGCGCGCTTCTCCTCCACCACGATGATGTCTTCCAGGCCCTGCGCGAAGCGCGCGATGCCCTGCGGCTCCAGCGGCCAGGTCATGCCGACCTTGTACACGCGGATGCCGATGTCGGCGCACGCGGCTTCGTCCAGGCCCAGGTATTCCAGCGCCTGCAGCACGTCCAGGTAGCTCTTGCCGGTGGTGACGATGCCCAGCCGCGCGCGCGGCGCATCCATCACCACCCTGTCGATGCCGTTGGCGCGGGCGAACGCCTGTGCCGCCTTCACCGCATAGCGGTGCAGGCGCATTTCCTGGTCCAGCGGCGGGTCCGGCCAGCGGATGTTGAGGCCGCCCGAGGGCATTTCGAAGTCTTCCGGCAGCACGATGCGGCGCGCCATCGGGTCGACCTCGACCGAGGCCGACGATTCGACCGTCTCGGCGATGGTCTTGAAGCCGACCCAGCGCCCGGTGTAGCGGCTCATCGCCCAGCCCAGCAGGCCCATGTCCAGGATGTCCTGCACGCCGGCCGGGTTCAGCACCGGCATCATCGCGCTGACGAACTCGTCCTCGCTGCCATGTGGCAGGGTCGAACTACGGCAGGCATGGTCATCGGCGGCCAGCGCCAGCACGCCGCCGTAGCGCGAGGTGCCGGCGGCATTGGCGTGCTTGAACACGTCGCCGCAGCGGTCCACGCCCGGACCCTTGCCGTACCACATCCCAAACACGCCCTGCACGTTGGCGCCGGGGAACAGGTTGGTCTGCTGGGTGCCCCACACCATGGTGGCGCCCAGGTCCTCGTTCAGGCCCGGGGTGAACTTCACCCGGGCGGCTTCCAGGTGCTTGCGCGCCCGCCACAGCTCCAGATCGAAGCCGCCCAGCGGGCTGCCGCGGTAGCCGCTGACGAAGCCGGCACTGTCGATGCCTTCGGCGGCATCGCGCAGGCGCTGCATCAGGGGCAGCCGTACCAGCGCCTGTACGCCACTCAGGTAGATCCGCCCCTCGTTGCGGGTGTACTTGTGGTCGAGCGTGTAGTCACGGTCGATCAGGTCGGCGGAAGAGGGCGAAGTGAGTTGCGCGGTACTGGTCATGGCTGGCCCGGTAGGATCGGCTGGCACCGGCCGCGTGCGGGCACGCGGCGGGAAAGGCGCGAATTGTAGCAGCGAGGCTCCGGCCGCCCCGGCACTCGCGCCCGCAGCCATGCTGCGGTTAGGATCGGGGAGAGAGAGGGAGGCTGCAGTTGCGGTCTGGGGGAGATGGGATGTCAGTTGCAGGAAAGATCCTGGGCAGCATGCTGCTGGTCTCGGGAACGGCCCCGGTGTGGGCCGCGCCGGTCGTGCCGGCACCACAGGAGTTCTACTTCGACAGCGATGCGGCCGCCGCGCCGATGGTCGTGGTCCAGGCCGAAGGTGATGCGCTGGTGGCGCAGCTGCTGAAACAGCGCGAACGTGGCCGGCGTACGGTCGAAGCCACCGTCCAGCTGGCGTCGGTGGCCATCGCCCAGGGCCGCACCGAACTGGGGGAACAGCTGTATCGCGAGGCACTGAAGGACGCGCCGGTGCAGGGCAGCCTGGGCCGCGGCGTGCGCTGGAACTACGGCTGGGACCTGCTGCGCCAGGGCAAGGCCGAGGCCGCCCTGGAGCAATGGCAGGCCGCCGCCGGTGGTTCACTGAGCAAGCCGGCCTGGTTGCCGCCCACCTATGCGCTGGCGTTGTGGCGGGCCGGGCAGAAGCAGGAGGCGGTGCAGTGGTATGCCGCGGCGGTACGCACCGAGCCGGCGCAATGGAGCGACAGCAGCCGCTATGCGCAGTTGCTGCCGCTGTGGCGTGACGACGAGCGCGCCTCGCTGGCGGAAGTGCAGCAGGCGTGGGCGGCTGCCCCGCCGGCCTGGCCCTGAGGGTAGGGGGCGGCCGGGTTGCACCCGGCACCCGCAGAGGCAAGGGCTGGAGCCAAAGCCAAAGCCAAAGCGGGTTTCCTGAGGGATGGGGCGGGGCACTGTGGGTTTGCGGGGCCGCCGTAAACCCATCCATGGGGGCTTGGTCGCCGCATCCATGCGGCTCACTGATCTGGCCCCCCGCAAACCCACAGTACCCCGCCTCCGACAGGTTCCGGCGGCTGTTGGTAGGTGTCGACCTTGGTCGGCACGGTCGATCCACGCCATGTGTGGATGCGATCTGCCCGGGATAGAAATCGAACTGGGGTCAGATCCGTTTTCCAGAGGAAAACGGATCTGAGCCCATGCGCTCAAGAGCGGCCAGCCAAGCGCTTTTGCTTTTGCGCGTCCACTTCAATCGTCCGCGGAAACCGTCCGCCCCGACGCCCATGCCCGCAACGCCTCGACCTGCTCGGCCATCAGCACCGACAGCGGTCGGGTCGCGCGGATCTCGTTCATCAGCAGCTCGGTGTCCAGCGGCCGGCCTTCCGCATGCGCTGCATACAGCCCGGCCACGATCGCCTGCTCGATCTCTGCGCCGGAGAAGCCATTCGCCGCCGCCGCCAGCGCCGGCAGCGCGAAGTCGTCGCCATTGAGCTGGCGCCGGCCCAGGTGCAGCCGCAGCAGCTCCACACGCACCTCAGGCGTGGGCAGGTCGACGAAGAAGATCTCGTCGAAACGGCCCTTGCGCAGCAGCTCGGCCGGCAGCTCGTGCACCTGGTTGGCAGTGGCGACGATGAACACCGGCGCCTTGCGCTCGGCCATCCAGGTCAGCAGGTAACCGAGCACGCGGCGCGACACGCCGCCGTCCTCGCCACCGCTGGCCAGGCCCTTCTCGATCTCGTCCATCCACAACACGCAGGGCGCCAGCTGCTCGGCCGAGGCCAAGGCCTGGCGCAGGTTGGCCTCGGTCTCGCCGTGGTACTTGTTATAGAGCGCGCCCACGTCCAGGCGCAGCAGCGGGACGCCGAAGCCGGCGGCCGTGGCCTTGGCCAGCATCGATTTGCCGCAGCCCTGCACGCCCAGCAGCAGCATGCCGCGCGGCGGGTCCAGGCCGGCCGGTGCCGAACCGGCGATGAAGGCCACCCGGCGCTGGTTGATCCAGCGCTTGAGCCGGTTGGCGCCGGCCACGTCACCGAAGCGCGCGCTGTCATGCTCGAAGAACAGGTGGCCGCTGCGGTTGAGCAGCTCGAACTTCAGCCGCGCCAGCTGCGGCAGGTCGTCATCGCGCAGCGCACCGTCGGCGTAGATCAACTGGCGTGCGATGCGGCGGGCATCGACCAGGCTCAGGCCCTGCAGGTTCTTCAGGATCTTCTTCACTGCCTCGCTGTCGACCTCGACGCGGCGGCCGCCGTGCTCGCGGGCGTAGGCGTCGGCCTCTTCGCGCAGCATCTTCAGCAGCGCGTTGGCATCGGGCAGTCGCGGGTTGAAGCGCACCGCCAGCGCTTCCAGCTCGGCCGGCAGTTCGACCTTGGCGCCGATCAGCACCAGCACATGCGGTTCGCTGTGGCGGCGCTGGATCAGGTCGCGCAGGGCGCGCTGGTGGCTGGCATAGCCCAGGTAGGGGTGAAAATCGAGCAGCAGGTAGACGCCACGCTGGTCGGCCTGGCGGATCATCTGCAACGCAGCGCTGGCATCGGGGGGGCCGACCGCCGCGTCTTCGCGGTCCAGGTCGATGCGGCGCAGGCCCTCGGTGATGGACCAGCGGTGCAGGGCCCGCCACACGTGCATCAGCGTCTGCCGGAACAGCTCGACGATGCGACCCTCGTCCTGGGTCTCGATCACGATCAGGGGGGTGTTGGCGCGGATCAGTGCGCTCAGGTCCTGCAGTTCGCTCATGGCGGTTCGATCCTTCGGGGGCGCCACGATAGCAAAGGCGATGGCCACCGGTTCAGCACGGTGCTACCTCCCGTCACCACCGCCGGTGTACGCTCGGGGCACGTACCCGGAAGCGAGGCTGGCATGAAGACGATCCTGGTGGCCGGTTCCAAGGGCGGGGTGGGCAAGACCACCGTCGCCACCCACCTGGCCGCGTACGCGGCATTGCAGGGCAAGGCCACGGTGATCGCCGATGCCGACCCGCAGGGCTCCAGCACCCGCTGGGCGCAACGGCGTGCCGGGCTGGAGAGCGCGGTGCTTCCCATCGACGTGTATCGGAAGAAGCAGTGGGCGCAGAAGCTGCCCGACGGTACCGATACCGTCATCATTGATGCGCCGGCCGGTGCGCTCGCCGACGATATCCCCCATTTCCTGGACGCGGCCGATGCCGTGGTGGTGCCGGTGCTGCCCTCGGCGCTGGATATCGAAGCCATCGTCGGCTTCCTCAACAGCCTGGCCCAGAACCCGCGCGTGCACAGCCGCAAGCTGCCGGTGGGGCTGGTGCTCAACCGTACCAAACCCTGGACCCAGACCTCGCAGCAGGCGCTGCAGATGCTGGCCGAGTGGCCGTACCCGGTGGTCGCGCAGCTGCGTGACAGCCAGAGCTACGTGGTCATGACCGGCCTGGGCCGCAGCCTGTTCGACTACCGCTCGGCCCAGGTGCGCGAGCACCAGGCCGACTGGGAGCCGCTGCTGTCCTGGCTGAAGCTGTAAGGCTGCACGTCTCCATCCTCTTTTTCATGGAAACCCGCGATGCGTGAATTGATCCTGCTGCGCCATGCCCATGCCGAACCGGCCACCCCCGGCCAGGCCGACCTCGATCGGCCGTTGTCGCCGGTCGGTCTGGCCGAAGCCGAGGCCGCCGGCAAGTGGCTGAAGGACAACAACCTGCTGCCCGACTGCGTGCTGTGCTCGCCGGCGCGGCGCACGCGCGAGACCCTGGAGGCGGTGCTGGCCGCCATCGGGTATGTGGAAAAGCGCCTGGAAGACCGGATCTACGAGGCCACCCCGGGCACCCTGGCGGCACTGGTGGATGAGCGCCGCGACCTCGATCGGGTGCTGATCGTCGGCCACAACCCGGGCCTGGAGCGCCTGGTGGCGCTGATGACCGAGGGCACCAGCAGCGACTACCGTGGCATGCCGCCGGCCGGCATCGCCGTGCTGGGCTTCCCGCGCGAGGCCACGATCGAACCGGGCGTGGCCAGCCTGAACGCGTTCTGGTGGCCGTGATCCGATGAGCCGGGTGCGGCGCGGCCGCTTCCTGCTGCCCGCGTTGCTGGCGCTCGGCCCGGCCTGGGCTGCGGCGCCCCCGCCGACCCCGTTGCCGGCGGTGTCGGCCGAAGCACCCCGGCCATTGCGGCTGGATACCCAGCGCTCGCGGATCGGTTTCGAAGTGCGGACCCGCTTCGGCCAGCGCATCGAAGGCGTGTTCCCGCATTTCGAGGGGCGCATCGAGATCCTGTCCGACGGCCGCCACCAGGTGCACCTGAAGATGTTCACCCGCTCGGTGGAGATCCCCGGCAAGGCGCGCTATACCGGCTGGATGCGCGGCGAGGAGTTCTTCGATGCCGGGCGCCATCCGGTGGTCGAGTTCGACTCGCTGCCCTACTGGCCGGAGACCGTGGAGCAGGGCGGCGACATCCAGGGCCGGCTGACCCTGCGCGGCATCAGCCATCCCGAGTCGCTGCGGGTCGAGAAAGCGGAGTGCGCCCGACCCGGCTATGATTGCGATGTCGTCAGCCGCGGTACCGTGCAGCGAGGCCGGTATGGAATGGACAGCTGGCAGCTTGCCTTGAGTGACCGAGTGACCTTCGTATTGCGTGCGCGCCTGAGCGAGGCGCCGAAACCGTGAACCTCCTGCTGCGTGTACTGGCGCTGGCAACCGTGTTGCTGGGCAGCGGTTGTGCATCGCTCTCGCATGCCGAACGCGATCGCGCCGAGGCGATCGCCGTGCAGGCGCGCTCCAGCCAGGTGGACTGCCAGCGCGCCGACCGCTGCGCGCAGGACTCGCCGCTGCGCGCGTTGGCCGGCCGGGCGTTCACCGAATCCACCCCGCAGCAGCCGCGCCACTACGCCACGCTGCTCGACGAGGGCGAGGGTGCCCTCGTCGCGCGCCTGAACCTGCTGCGCAGCGCCACCCGCAGCATCGACCTGCAGACCTACATCTTCGACAAGGACGACAGCGCCCGGCTGGTCATCGACGAGCTGCTGGCCGCATCGCGGCGCGGGGTGAAGGTGCGGGTGCTGATCGACCAGCTCTCGGCGATCTCCGACCTGCAGATCCTCGGCGCGCTGTCCGGCGCCCACCAGAACTTCCAGCTGCGGGTCTACAACCCGACCTTCGGCAAGGCCCGGCTGAACTACTTCGACTATGCCGGCAGCGTGCTGTGCTGCTTCCGCCGCTTCAACCAGCGCATGCACAACAAGCTGCTGGTGATCGACGATGCGATCGGCGTGGTCGGAGGCCGCAACTACCAGGATGACTATTACGACTGGGACCGCGAGTACAACTTCCGCGACCGCGACGTGCTGATTGCCGGCCCCGAAGCGCGTGCGATGGCAGCCAACTTCGATGCCTTCTGGCGTGCCCAGCGCAGCGTGCCGGCCGAGCGCCTGAACGATGTCGGCCGGACCCTGCTGCGCGAAGGCGTGCCGGCCCTGCCACCGGCCAGCTTCCGCCGCCCCGAGCGGGTGCAGCGGGTCAGTGCCGAGGCCAACGACATGGACTTCGTCACCCGCGCGTTCGTCGATACCGCGCTGCCGGTGGCGTCGGTGCGCTATGTCGCCGACCTGCCACGCAAGCACCGGCGCCAGAAGGCCGATGCGCCACTGGCCGGCCAGCACGTGACCGAGCCGCAGCTGGATGCGCTGATTGCTGGCGCGCAGAAGGAAGTGATCCTGCAGACCCCGTACCTGGTGCTGTCCAAGCCGGCGCAGGCGCTGTTCCGCGAGCTGCGCAAGCGACCGCAGCCGCCGCGGGTGGTGGTGTCCAGCAACAGCCTGGCGGCCACCGACAATCCGATCGTGTATGCGCTGTCGTACAAGTACAAGCGGCGCAACATGCGCGAACTGGGCTTCAACATCTTCGAGTACAAGCCGTTCCCGCTGGATGCCCCGGTCGACTACCGCAACCTGCTGCCTGATCCGATCGCCGCACCCGGGGGCGACGACGACGGTGGACGCAACCCGCTGATCGGCGGCAGCGCCGCCGGCAGCAATGCCGGCGACCGCCGCGACGCGCCCGCGGCGCCTGCCAGGCAGGCGCCGGTGAACCATCCGCGCACCGGCAGCGCGTACCAGAACGCACGCGAACGTCGCCGCGCGGCCGGCAGCGAGGTCGAGACCCGCCTGCTGCGCACCGAGACGCGGCCCTCGTTCCTGGGCAGCAAGGCGGTCAACAAGCCGCTGCCGGTCACCCGCAAGGGCGCGCGCATGGGCCTGCATGCCAAGTCGCTGGTGGTCGATCGCCGCATCGGCGTGGTCGGCACCCACAACTTCGATCCGCGCAGCGAGAACTACAACACCGAAGGCGCGGTCATCATCGATGACCCGGCCTTCGCCGAGCAGCTGGCCGAGAGCATCCTGCGCGACACCCACCCGCAGAATTCGTGGACGGTGGCCCCGCGGGCCAAGCCGCCGGTGCTGTCCGGGCTGAACTACAGCGTCGGCAAGGCCTCCGAAGCGCTGCCGATCCTCGACTTCTGGCCGTGGCGCTATGCCACCGACTACGAGTTCAAGCCCGGCCCGGACTGCCCGCAGCCGCTGCCCCGGCAGGACCCGGACTTCCACCGCTGCTACGTCGCCGTGGGCGACTTCCCCGAGGTCAATGTCGGCCCGAAGTGGCTGCTGGTCCGCATGCTGACCGCATTCGGTGCCGGCCTCGTTCCCATCCTCTGAAGGTGCCCGCATGACCCAGGTGTTCCGCGAAGCCGTTTCCCTCGAGCAGCTCAATGCGCTCAGCCGCAACACCGCGATCGCGTCGTTGGGCATTGTCTTCAGCGCGGCCGGTGACGACTGGCTGCAGGCCACCATGCCGGTGGACGAGCGCACCCGCCAGCCCTACGGCATCCTGCACGGCGGCGCGTCGGTGGTGCTGGCTGAAACCCTGGGCAGCAGCGCCGGCAACCTGTGCGTGGACACGGCGCAGCAGGTCTGCGTGGGCCTGGAAATCAACGCCAACCATGTGCGCGCCGTGCGCTCGGGCACCGTCACCGGCACCGCGCGCGCGCTGCACGTCGGCCGCAGCACCCAGCTGTGGGAGATCCGCATCGAGGATGAGCAGGGCCGGCTGGTATGCATCTCGCGGCTGACCCTGGCGGTGGTCGCGGCCGGCCACGGCTGAGCCCCGGAAGGCCGGTGACGGCAGCAGAACCCAGCGTTCCCTGCCGATTGCCCCGGTCAATGGCAGTTATGGCCTAAATCGGCTGGCAGCGATGACGGCCCTCCGGTATCGTGCGCGGATGACTTCCCCCACTCCGGCCCCCCGCGGCGGCGTGGCGCGTGTGTGCCGTTACCTGTACCGCGTACCGCTGCTGTTGGTCCACATCATCGTGTTCCTGCCGCTCATCCTGATCGGCATGCTTCGGCCGTGGGGCGAACTGCGCGTGGGCGAGGCGACCCTGGGGGCCAAAGTGGTCAACTGGTGGCAGGGGGGGCTGATGTGGATCTTCGGCTTCCGCCTGGTGCAGATCGGCACGCCGCTGCCCGGCGCCGTGCTGTTCGTCGCCAACCACGTCAGCTGGGTCGACATCTGCATCCTGCACAGCCAGCGCATGATGGGCTTCGTCGCCAAGCGCGAGATCGCCAGCTGGCCGCTGGTCGGGTGGCTGGCCGCGCGTGGCCAGACCATCTTCCACCAGCGCGGCAACACCGAATCGCTCGGTGGCGTGATGCAGGTGATGGCCGATCGCCTGCGCGAAGGCAAGGCGGTGGGCGTGTTCCCGGAAGGGCGTACCCGCGGGGGCCACGAAGTTGGCCCGTTCCATGCGCGCATCTTCCAGGCTGCGGTGGAAACCGGCGTGCCGGTGCAGCCGGTGGCGCTGGTGTACGGGGCCAACGGTGATGCGCAGACCATTGTCGCCTTCGGCCCCGGCGAGAGCTTCTTCGCCAATTTCCTGCGCCTGCTCGGCGAGCCGGCGCGGCGTGCGGAAGTGCATTTCCTGGCACCCATCGGTGCGCAGGACCTGGAAGGCCGTCGGCGCATCGCGGAGACGTCGCGCGCGCGCATCGTGGCGGCCATGAGCACCGGGTGAGGGTGCGGTGGCCCTGATCCCGCCACCCGTCCTGGACGCCGGCACGCCGACGTTGCACGCGGCTGACTACCAGCCGCCGCGCTGGCTGCGCAACCCGCACCTGCAATCGATGCTCAGCTCCAGCCGCATGCGCCTGCAGCGCGGCCTGCTGTTGCTGGCCGCGACCGGCGCGGTCAGCGAAGAGCTGATTCTCGATGGCGGCGATGGCGTGCGCCTTCAGGGCTGGCACAGCCATATCGAAGGCCGCGAGCCCAAGGGCATGGCGCTGCTGCTGCACGGCTGGGAAGGCAGCGCCGAATCCAGCTACATGCGCATGGCGGCCGCGCGCATGCTCGAGCAGGGCTTCGACGTGGTACGGCTGAACTTCCGCGACCACGGCAATACCCATCATCTCAACCCCGGCATCTTCCACTCCAACCTGATCGACGAAGTGGTGCATGCCGCGGGCGACATCGCCCAGCGCTGGCCGCAGCTGCCACTGGTGGCCGCGGGTTACTCGCTGGGCGGCAACTTCGTGCTGCGCCTGGCCCTGCGCGCGCCGGCGGCCGGCGTGCCGCTGCTGCGCGTGGCGTCGGTATGCCCGGTGCTGGACCCGGGCTTGACCATGGAGAACATCGAGAACGGTCCGGCGATGTACGACTGGTATTTCCGCCGCAAGTGGGCCGGTTCGTTGCGGCGCAAGCGCGATCTGTTCCCCGAACTGAGCGACTGCGACGACCGCGTGCTGAAGCTGGACATCCGCGCGCTGACCGCCTGGCTGGTCGAGCGCCACACCAGCTTCGGCTCGTTGCAGGCCTATTTCGATGGTTACTCGATCGCCGGCGATCGCCTGGCCACGCTGCAGGTGCCGGCCGACATCCTGATGGCGCAGGACGATCCGGTAATCCCGTACGCGACCTTCAGCGACTGGCAGCTGCCGCGCCAGGCGCACCTGGAAACCGCCTGCTGGGGAGGCCACTGCGGCTTCCTGGAAAACTGGCGGGGGGATGGCTTCTCCGAACGCTGGGTGGCGCAGCGGCTGCGGCGCGTGCTGCAAGGCTGAACCGGCACGGGCGCGCAGGCCGCTACAATGCGGGTTTGCCCTTGAACCGGACCGCCATGCAAGACCAGATCATCCAAGCGTTGCGCCAGAACGAGGCCGACCAGGCCGTGCAGCTGGCCCAGGCATGGACTTACGATGAACCCGGCCAGGCCGCGGCCCACCGCTGGCTGGCGCTTGCGCTGCAGCAGCAGGGCAGGGCCGAGGACGCGATGGACGCCCTGCAGCAGGCGCTGCAGCTGGCCCCGGACGATGCCCAGCTGCACCTGCAGCACGCCGGCCTGCTGCTGGCCCTGCGCCAGTTCGAGGGCGCCGGCGAGGCCCTGACCCGCACCACCGGGCTGGACCCGAACGCGTTTGCCGCGTACCTGATGCAGGCCCACCTGGCGATCGGCCGCAATGATTTCGACGAAGCACAGCGACTGTCCACCCTGGCTTCGCGCGTCGAACCGGACCACCCGGAACTGCTGACCATCGACGGCATGATCGCGCTGCGCCGCGATGACCCCGATCGCGCGCTGAGGCTGCTGTCGGCCGCCAACCAGGCCCAGCCCAACGACCCCCGCGTGCTCTACGCACTGGGCTTCGCCTACCTGGGCAAGGACATGCTGGCCTTCGCCGAACAGGCATTCCGCCGCGTGCTGGAGCTGAACCCGGCGATCTCCTCGCTGCATGGCCTGGTGGTGCAGCTGGCCATGCGCCAGGGCAACCTGGAAGCCGCCGCCGAAGCCATGCAGGTCGCACTGCAGCAGCAGGGCATGGATACGCCGTCGATGCGCCGCCTGGCTGGCGAACTGGCGCTGCGCAGCGGCCAGCCGCTGCAGGCGCTGGAACACCTGCTGCCGTTGCTGGAATCGGCGCCCGGCGACCGCGAGGTGCTGCAGCTGCTGCTGATGTCCTGGCAGCGCCTGGGCCGCGAAGACGAAGCACGCGCACGCCTGGATGCCGCGCTGGAGCAGCACCCGCAGCTGCACGACCTGTGGCTGGCGCGCCTGGCGGTGGAAGAGGTCGGCAGTCCCACTGCTGCCGCCACGGTCGAGCGCTGGATGGACACGATGCCGGGCCACCTGCCGGCGCTGGAAGCGCGCCTGCGGCTGCACGACATGGTGGGCGAACACGCCCAGGCCGAAGCGATCGCCGAGCGCATCGTCAGCCTTGAGCCGGGCCGCGTCAGCGGCGAGACCCGCCTGGTCGAAGGCCTGCTGCAGCGCGATCCGGCCGCCGCCATCGCCCGCGTGCAGGCACTGATCCAGATGGCCCCCGAAGGCCACCGCGCCGACCTGCGCACCTGGCTGGGCGAGATCCAGGATCGCGCCGGGCAGCACGAAGACGCGCTGCAGACCTGGCTGGCGCTGCAGGCCGACCAGGCACCGCAGCGCCTGCCGCTGCCGCCGCAGGCCAAGGCGCCGCCGAGCTGGCCGGACAAGGGCGAGATCGATGCGCAGGCCACTTCCGCGCCGATCTTCCTGTGGGGGGCACCGGGGTCGGGCGTGGAACGCGTGGCAACCGGCCTGGCCGCCGCCAGCCCGGTGCTGCGCAGCGACCGCTACACCTCCAGCGCACCCGACGACGCGTTCCAGAACTACCACACGCTGCAGGACCTCGCTTCCGGCGTGCTGACCCCGGAGCGGCTGGTGCAGCGCTGGCGCGAACAGCTGCCGTCGCGCGGCGTGCAGGACGACGCGATCATCGACTGGCTGCTGTGGTGGGACAACGCGCTGCTGTGGGCGCTGCGCCCGCAGCTGCCGCAGGGCCGCCTGCTGGTGGTGCTGCGCGACCCGCGCGACATGCTGCTGGACTGGGTGGCCTACGGTGCGGCCGCGCCGCTGGCGATGACCTCGCTGGCCGAAGCCAGCGAATGGCTGGCGCGCGCGCTGGCCCAGGTTGCCGCCCTGCACGAGGACGACCTGTATCCGCAGGTGCTGCTGCGCATCGACCAGATCGGCAACGATCCGCAGGCGATGGCCGATCTGCTGGGCCGCCTGTTCGAACGGCCGATGCCGCCGGCCGCGCAGCTGGGCGCGCCGCGGTTCCCGCCGGGCCACTGGCGCAACTACCGCGACGTGATGAGCGCCGCCTTCGCCAAGCTCACCCCGATCGCGGTGCGCCTGGGCTATCCGGAAGAGTGAGGAGAATGCAATGCAGCTGAGCAGCCACAGCCTGGCCAATGGTGCGCCGATCGACCGTGAGTTCGCCGCCGGCGATGCCGCAGGTTTCGCACCGGACCGCAATCCGCACCTGGCGTGGAGCGGGGTGCCGGAGGGCACCCGTTCGTTCCTGCTGGTATGCGTCGATCCGGACGTGCCGACGGTGCCGGAAACGGTCGGGCGCACCGACATGAGCGTGCCGCGCGACCAGCCGCGCGGCGATTTCGTGCACTGGGTGATGGCCGATATCCCGGCCTCGGTGCGCGAGATTGCCGCAGGCAGCTGCAGCGACGGCTTCGTGGTGAAGGGTAAGTCCGCACCGGCCGGCCCGGCCGGCAGCCGCCAGGGCCTGAACGACTTCACCGGCTGGTTCGCAGGCAATCCGGACATGGCCGGCGATTATCTGGGCTATGACGGCCCCTACCCGCCGTTCAACGACGAACGCGTGCACCGCTACTTCTTCCGCGTGTTCGCGCTGGACGTGGCGTCGCTGCAGCTGCCGGAACGCTTCACCGCCGCCGACGCCTACAGGGCCATGCACGGCCACGTGCTGGCCGAAGCGGCGCTGCACGGCACCTACACTTTGAATCCGGCGCTGGGCTGAGGCGGCATGACGGGTCGTGCCGGCCGCTGGCCGGCAACGCCCGTGTGCTGCCGGATCCGCGCAGGGCAGCCGGCCAGCGGCCGGCTCTACCCACAACGAAGAAGGGCGGCCTTGCGGCCGCCCTCCACCCGTCAGCCGACTGGCAGTCGGCTCTACATCACTTCTCGATGGCCGACTCGACCACCATGTCCAGCACGTACGCCTGCGACGGCGCATCGGCCGGCGGGTTCTTCACCTCGTAGCGCTTCACGCGCACCACGTTGCGCACGCCGTCTTCGTGGGTGTAGCCCTCGATGGTGCCGTAGAAGTTCTCGAACTTGCCCGGCTCACCCTGCTTCAGGCCCTTGTCGTCGAACTTCACTTCGCGCACCTGCAGGCACTGGTAGTCCGGAATCAGCGGGTGCGAGCACTTCTCGGTCTTGGCCGCCACTTCCAGGAACACGGTCTCGCCGGCGCCGCCATAGCGGGTTTCAGCGGTCGGTTCCGGGTTGAACACCAGCACGTCGCCCTTGGCGTTGGTCAGGGTCAGCGTGCCATCGGCACCCTGCTCGGCCTTCAGTTCGCCCTGCAGGCGGCTCGACACGGCCTCGTCCAGCGCCATCAGCGCCTTGTCGGTGCAGGCCATCATGGTCGACGCCATCGCGCTGACGCTCAGCTTGCCAGCGTCGAAGGTGTAGCCGCCGCCCATGCGGTTGCAGGTGTTGCTGACCGACAGGCGGCCCTCAGCGAAGTCCAGGGTGACCGGCTTGTCTTCGCGGGCGAACAGCGCGTCGATGCGCTTGCCGTCGGCGCCGGTGGCCTGCTGCAGCCGCCAGTGCTGGCTCTGCAGGCGCTGCGCATCCAGGTGCGCCAGCGTCTGCTGGTCTGCTGCCTTGGCCGCGGCCGGGGCCACGTCGTCGCCGCCGGTGCCGGCCGGGGCCGGGGTCTGGCTGCAGGCGGCCATCAGGGCCAGCGGAAGGAGCAGGGTGAGCTTGCGGTTCATGGTGATTCTCCTTGGGGAACCGTGGGGGAAACGGAGCGGGGCCGGCAACGGGGTTGCCACGCCCCGGCGCTGTTCAGCTGCCGGATGGCAACCACAGCAGCAGTGCCGCGCCCAGCGCGATGCGGTAGAGGGCGAAGGCGGTGAACGTGTGTGACTTGATGTAGCCCATCAGCCACTTCACTACGACGAAGCCGGTGACGGCTGCGGCAAGGAAGGCCACGCCCACGTCGGCCCAGTTCTCGCTGCCCAGCTGCCCGGCCCTGGCCATTTCCAGGAAGGTGTAGGCGCTGGCGGCGAACATGGTGGGAATACCCACCAGGAAAACGAACTCGGCCGCGGCGGCACGGCGGCTCAGGCCCAGCAGCATGGCCAGGAAGATCGCCGAGGCCGAACGTGAGGTGCCGGGGAACACGCCGGCCACCACCTGCGCCAGGCCCACGCCGATGGCCACCGTCCAGGTCACCTGGTCGCGGTCGGGCAGGCGTGCGGTGTAGGCCTCCACCAGCAGCATCCAGACGCCGCCGATGATCAGCGCCCAGGCCACCGGGCTGACCGTCTCCGGCAGTGACCAGCCGGCCTTGCGCACCACCAGGCCGACCACCGCGGTGACCAGGAACGCAGCGCCCAGCTTGAACACGTACTCACGGTTCTCGCGCTGGTTGAAGCCGGTGGCCAGCTGCAGCAGGCGCTGGCGGAACACCAGCACCACGGCCACGATGGCGCCGGCCTGGATGACGATGTTGAAGAAGTCCGAGCGGGCTCCCAGCCAATGCTGGGCAATGAGCAGGTGGCCGGTGCTGGAGATCGGCAGGAATTCGGTCAAGCCTTCGAGGATGCCCAGCAGCAGGGCGGAGAGCAGGTCGGACATGGACGGTGCGTGCACGCGCGGCGGAAGGAAGAAGGTCGAGAGGATAGACGATCCCCGCTGCACCAAACGGGTGCGTCCGGTACCCCGCGCACCCGTTTGGTGCGCGCCGTTCTGCACCGGCGTGGGGCGGGCTTAGTGAAATCAACGACTTGCGGGTCGCAAAAAGTTGGCACGGTCATTGCTGTACCTCAGCAGGCATTCATCCCCATCCGAGGTCGTACCGATGTCCGTGGAAAACGTTGAGAAGCTGATCAAGGACAACCAGATCGAATTCGTCGATCTGCGTTTCGTGGACATGCGTGGCGTCGAGCAGCACGTCACCTTCCCGGTCAGCATCGTCGAGCCGTCGCTGTTCGAAGAAGGCAAGATGTTCGATGGCAGCTCGATCGCCGGCTGGAAGGGCATCAACGAGTCGGACATGGTGCTGCTGCCGGACCCGTCCAGCGCCTATGTTGATCCGTTCTATGCCGATCCGACCCTGGTGATCAGCTGTGACATCCTCGACCCGGCCACCATGCAGGCCTATGGCCGTTGCCCGCGCGGCATCGCCAAGCGCGCCGAGGCCTACCTGAAGTCCTCCGGCATCGCCGAAACCGCGTTCTTCGGCCCGGAGCCGGAGTTCTTCATCTTCGACTCGGTCCGTTTCGCCAATGAAATGGGCAACACCTTCTTCAAGGTCGATTCCGAAGAAGCCGCCTGGAACAGCGGCGCCAAGTACGACGGCGCCAACAGCGGCTACCGCCCGGGCGTGAAGGGTGGTTACTTCCCGGTTCCGCCGACCGATACCCTGCACGACCTGCGCGCTGAGATGTGCAAGACCCTCGAACAGGTCGGCATCGAGGTGGAAGTGCAGCACCACGAAGTGGCCACCGCCGGCCAGTGCGAGATCGGCACCAAGTTCAGCACCCTGGTGCAGAAGGCCGATGAACTGCTGCGCATGAAGTACGTGATCAAGAACGTCGCGCACCGCAACGGCAAGACCGTCACCTTCATGCCCAAGCCGATCGTCGGCGACAACGGCAGCGGCATGCACGTGCACCAGTCGCTGTCCAAGGGCGGCACCAACCTGTTCTCCGGTGACGGCTACGGTGGCCTGAGCCAGCTGGCGCTGTGGTACATCGGCGGCATCTTCAAGCACGCCAAGGCCATCAATGCCTTCGCCAACTCGGGCACCAACAGCTACAAGCGCCTGGTGCCGGGCTTCGAGGCGCCGGTGATGCTGGCCTACTCGGCCCGCAACCGTTCGGCCTCGTGCCGCATTCCGTGGGTGTCCAACCCGAAGGCACGCCGCATCGAGATGCGCTTCCCGGATCCGATCCAGTCCGGCTACCTGACCTTCACCGCGCTGATGATGGCCGGCCTGGACGGCATCAAGAACCAGATCGACCCGGGTGCACCGAGCGACAAGGACCTGTACGACCTGCCGCCGGAGGAAGAGAAGCTGATCCCGCAGGTCTGCTCCTCGCTGGACCAGGCGCTGGAAGCACTGGACAAGGACCGCGAGTTCCTGAAGGCCGGCGGCGTGATGAGCGATGACTTCATCGACGGCTACATCGCGCTGAAGATGCAGGAAGTGACCAAGTTCCGCGCGGCCACCCACCCGCTGGAATACCAGCTGTACTACGCCAGCTGACCGGGCGCGATGGCGGTGGGTTCCCCCTCCCACCCGCCGCCATCGCTTCCGTTTTCGCGGCTGGGGAGCCGCAAGGCGGGCGCAGGCCCGTCGTTGTAGAGCGGACTGTCAGTCCGCTGCATTGGAACGCGGGCCTTTGGCCCGCTTATCCAGGGGCAAGAGAGAGACCGGATACGCGACCAGGGCCGCCCTCCCTCCCGCGTCGGTCGTGCAAGGAGAGAGGCACGGCCGTCCCGGCCCTGTATGTGTCCGGTGCAACAGCCACGGTCATCATCCTGATGACCCGTGGTTGCCTGATGCCAACGCGCGCTGGCGCGCTGGCCCCATCCACCATCGGGACATGCGCATGAAACTGATCTCCGCCATCATCCGACCGTTCAAGCTCGACGAGGTCCGCGAGGCCCTGTCCGATGCAGGCGTGTCGGGCATCACCGTGACCGAAGTGAAAGGTTTCGGTCGCCAGAAGGGCCACACCGAGCTGTATCGCGGCGCCGAGTACGTCGTGGATTTCCTGCCCAAGATCAAGATCGAAACGGTGGTCACCGACGAGCGTGCCGACGCGGTGATCGAAGCGATCCAGTCGTCGGCAGGCACCGGCAAGATCGGTGACGGCAAGATCTTCGTCACCGCCGTTGAACAGGTCATCCGCATCCGCACCGGCGAAATCGGTGCCGACGCGCTGTAACCCCCTTCCGGAGATTCCCCCCATGAAGATGCGCCTTCTCACCGGGTGGCAAGCCCGGTTCCACCTGGTGTGCCTGCTGATGCTGCTCAGCGCGCTGGCCGCCGGCGCCTGGCCGGGCAACGCCCACGCCCAGGCCCAGGTCTCGCCGTTGCCCAGCGAAAGCGTGGCGGTCGAGCCGCTGCACGATGCCGCCGCCACCGCCGCTGCGCCGGCCGTGGCCGAAGCCGCCGCCGCCTACGATCGTGGCGACGTCGCCTGGATGCTCACCTCCACCCTGCTGGTGCTGTTGATGGTCGTGCCGGGCCTGGCCCTGTTCTATGGCGGCCTGGTGCGTTCGAAGAACGTGCTGTCAGTGCTCAGCCAGATCCTGGTGGTGTTCTCGCTGGTGCTGCTGCTGTGGGTGGCCTATGGCTACAGCGCGGTGTTCAGCGCCGGCAATCCGTTCTTCGGTTCGTTCACCGAATTCGCCTTCCTCAAGGGCTTCACCCCGGAGTCGGTGGGCAACACGCCGATCAAGGGCCTGCCGGATTACCTGTTCGTCGCCTTCCAGTCGACCTTCGCCGGCATCACCACCGCGCTGATCGTCGGCGCATTCGCCGAGCGCATCAAGTTCCGCGCGGTGCTGCTGTTTTCGGCGCTGTGGTTCACCCTCAGCTACATCCCGATGGCCCACATCGTCTGGGGCGGCGGCTACCTGGGTGAACTGGGCGCGATCGACTTCGCCGGTGGCACCGTGGTGCACATCAATGCGGGCGTGGCCGGCCTGGTCGGCGCGTGGTTCGTCGGCAAGCGCCTGGGCTACGGCCAGACCGCGCTGAAGCCGCACAACGTACCGTTTACCTACATCGGCGCCATGCTGCTGTGGGTGGGCTGGTTCGGCTTCAATGCCGGTTCCGCCGCCGCCGCCGATACGGTGGCCTCGCTGGCCTTCCTCAACACCGTGCTGGCCACCGCTGCTGCCGTGCTTGGCTGGACCCTGGTGGAGGCGATCGGCAAGGGCAAGCCGTCGGCACTGGGTGCGGCGTCGGGTGCGGTGGCCGGGCTGGTCGGCATCACCCCGGCCTGTGGCACCGTCGGGCCGCTTGGCGCGATCGTGATCGGCTTCGTCGCCGGCGTGGTCTGCGTGTGGGGCGTGACCGGTCTCAAGCGCCTGCTGAAAGTGGACGACACTGCCGACGTGTTCGGTGTGCATGGTGTCGGCGGCATCGTCGGCGCGATCCTCACCGGCGTGTTCAGTGCACAGTCGCTGGGCGGTACCAAGGCCGATCTGGATATCGCCCACCAGGTGTGGGTGCAGGTGGTCAGCGTCGGCCTGACCGTACTGTGGTCGGCGGTGGTGACCGCGGTCATCCTGCTGGTGGTCAAGGTCGTGGTCGGCCTGCGCGTGACCGAAGAGGCCGAACGCACCGGCCTGGATGTGACTTCGCACGGCGAGTCGGCGTACGAGGCCTGACCGGCTTCACGGTTTCGCGGACGCCTCGTTACTGCCGTCGCACAGGCAGTAGCGGGCGTCCGCCCTCGGCGGCCCTAGGGCCGCCGATGTCTATCCACCGGCTGGCAGCGTCGGAGCAG
This sequence comes from Stenotrophomonas sp. FSL W7-1447, assembly GCF_037966425.1. Classification (NCBI taxonomy): domain Bacteria; kingdom Pseudomonadati; phylum Pseudomonadota; class Gammaproteobacteria; order Lysobacterales; family Lysobacteraceae; genus Stenotrophomonas; species Stenotrophomonas sp. FSL W7-1447. Next base: position 141,510 of record NZ_CP150199.1, read on the forward strand.
ATTCCGATGGCCGCCGGCTGCCAGAAGCCGCCTCGTCGGACATCACACTTTGCTGGGCAAGGCTTTGGCCCGCGTAGCTTGCCGGCTCTGTCGCCTTCCATGCGATTCCCCTAAAGTGCGGCCTCTTCCAGCCGAATACTCGTCGGGCTGGCAGTTATCCGCAGGGAAAGAGCATCGTGAAACAGGGACGTAAGGTACGCAGCCGCGCGTTGCGGTGGCGGTTGTCCGTGGGCGTGGGATTGGCCATCGCCGGCCTCCAGGCGCCGGCATGGGCGCAGACGGTGTCGCCGGAGCAGGAACTGCTCCGGCAGCAGGAGCGCGAGCGCCTCCTGCGTGAACAGCAGGAGTCCACGCCGGACGTCCGCCTGCAGCCGGCTACCGAAGACCTCGGCCACCTGCCGGTGGAGGAGTCACCGTGCTTCACCATCAACGCCATCGCGCTGCAGGGGGATCTTGCGGACCGCTTCCGCTGGGCGCTGGCGGCAGCTGATCCCCGCAGCGATCCCGCCACCGGGCGCTGCTTGGGTACGGGCGGCGTGGACGTCGTGATGAAGCGCGTTCAGAACGCGATCATCGAGCGCGGCTACGTCACCACCCGCATCCTGGCCGCACCGCAGGACCTGAAGGCCGGCATCCTGACGCTCACGGTCGTGCCAGGGCGCGTCAACGCCATCCGCTTCGCCGATGGAAAAGGCCGCACCCCCGCCCTCTGGAACGCGATGCCGGTGACGCGCGGCGAGGTGCTGAACCTGCGTGACATCGAGCAGGCGCTGGAGAACCTGCAACGCGTGCCGACCGCCTCGGTGGACATACAGATCGCGCCACCAGCCGACGGCGCGGCCGCCAAACCCGGCGAAAGCGATCTGGTGATCAGCTGGAAGCAGGCGCGCCCGGTACGGGTCAATCTGACCCTGGACGATGCCGGCAGCCAGAGCACGGGCAAGATGCAGGCCGGTGCCACGGTGTCGGTGGACAACCCTGCGGGCCTGAGCGATCTGTTCTACATCAACGTGGGCAGATCGGTGTTCAATGGCAGCGAACGTGGCACCGACAGCTGGGCGGCGCACTACAGCCTGCCGCTGGGCGGTTGGTTGCTGGGCGCCAATGCCAGCAAGTACGACTATGAGCAGACCGTTGCCGGTGCGTTCGAGAACTACGTCTACAGCGGCTCCAGCCGCAATGCGGAACTGCGTTTGACCCGCATGCTGTTCCGCAATGCGCACGCCAAGACCAGCATGTACGCGCGTGGCTGGTATCGCGAATCGGACAACTTCATCAACGACACCGAGATCGAAGTGCAGCGCCGCCGCATGGCCGGCTGGGAGCTGGGCCTGGGCCACCGTCACTTCATCGGCAAGGCGACGCTGGATGTGAACCTGGCGTACCGCAAGGGTACCGGTGCCTTCAACGCGTTGCGTGCGCCGGAAGAGGCCTTCGGCGAAGGCACGGCGCATGGCCGCATCTATACCGCGGACGCGCAGCTGGTCCTGCCCCTGCAGTGGGGCAAGCAGAGCCTGCGCTACATCGGCAGCTGGCGCGCGCAGTGGAACCGCTCGCCATTGGTGCCGCAGGACCGGTTCTCCATTGGTGGCCGCTACACCGTGCGTGGCTTTGATGGCGAAATGTCGCTGACCGGTGAGCGTGGCTGGTTGCTGCGCAATGAAGTGGGTGTGCCCCTGGGCGGCGGCGTGGAGGCCTACGTTGCCGTTGATCACGGGCGTGTTGCCGGCCCGTCCACGGCGCGATTGCTGGGCAACCGGCTCACCGGTACCGCGCTCGGACTTCGCGGTGGCACCCGCCACATCAACTGGGATGCGTTCGTCGGCAGCCCGCTGTCCAAGCCACGTGGTTTCCAGACCGCCTACACCACGTTCGGAATGAACGTGGGCGTCTCGTTCTGACACCTGCACATGACCGGCCTGCGCAGTCCGCTGCGCGGCCAACACGATGTGGTACCGCGCAGCCTGCTGCGCATACAACCCAACAGCACCGAAAGGAATCAGCGCCGTGAACAAAGTCTACCGTCTGGTCTTCAACCGTACGCTCGGGGTCATGCAGGTGGCGTCCGAGCTGGTCAACGCCGCGCACGGCGGTGCCGACAACCGGGAAGGCCGTACGGTTGGCACGCTGCGTCCGATCAGTTTCGCGCTGTGGCTGATGCTGGGGTGGGTGGGTCTGGTGCAGCCGTTGTCCGCGCAGCAGGCGCCGGCCGACCCGGGCCGAATTGCCGCAGACCCCGGCGCGCCGGCGAACCAGCGCCCGACGGTGATCACCTCGGCCAACGGCACGCCCCAGGTCAACATCACCACGCCCAGCGCTGGCGGCGTGTCGCGCAATACCTACCAGCAGTTCGACGTCGGCCAGCAGGGCGTCATCCTCAACAACTCGCGCGGTGAGGTGCAGACCCAGTTGGGCGGCTGGGTGCAGGGCAATCCGTGGCTGGCCACGGGTAGCGCGCGCGTCATCCTCAACGAGATCAACAGCAGCAATCCGAGCCACCTCAATGGCTACGTGGAAGTGGCGGGTGCGCGGGCGCAGGTGGTCATCGCCAACCCGGCCGGCATCCAGGTCAATGGCGCGGGCTTCCTCAATGCCAGCCGGGTGACCCTCACCACCGGTACGCCGATCGTCACCCAGGGCGTGCTGGACGGGTACCGCGTGGAAGGTGGCAGCATCGGTATCGGTGGCGCAGGCCTGGATACCAGTCGCGCCGACTACACCGACATCATCACCCGTTCGCTGCAGGTCAACGCCGGCATCTGGGCCAACCAGCTGCAGGCCAGCCTGGGCAGCAACGTGGTCAGCGCTGACCACAGCAGCGTGCAGCTGCAGAGTCCTGCATCCGCGGCGCCCACCTTCGCGCTGGATGTGGGCGCGCTGGGCGGCATGTACGCCAATCGCATCTGGCTGGTCGGCAACGAACACGGCGTGGGCGTGAGCAACGCCGGCAAGATCGGCGCGCAGGCCGGCGAGCTGGTCGTCACTGCCGACGGCCGGCTGCAGAACACCGGCGCGATGCATGCGCAACAGGACCTGCGCATCGATGCCAGCGCGGGCATCGCCAATGCCGGCACGCTCAGTGCCGAGCGCGAGCTGCGCGTGCAGACCCCGGCAGATATGGACAATAGTGGCGGCACGCTCAATGCGCGACGCATCGAAGTGAATGCCGATGCGCTGCGCAACCGCGGCGGCAGCATCGAACAGCTTGGCGCGCAGGTGCTGCAGCTGCAGGCGGCCGACGTCAGCAATCTGCAGGGCCGCATCGGCAACGTGGCCAGTGCGTCGCCGGGTACCGGCACCGGTACCCTGCCAGGCACGGGTACACCGGCAACCGGGACACCGGGTACGGGCAACCCGGGTACCGGCACGCCAGGCACGGGGACCCCGGGCACCGGCTCTCCTGGCACCGGCACCCCGCCGGTCACGTCGCTCCCGCCGCTGGCAACCGGCCTGCTCAACATCGCCGGAACCCTGAGCAACGACGGCGGCCGCATTGAAGCCAGTGGCGACCTGCAGCTCAGCGCCCGCAACAGCCTGGACAACAGCGACGGCACCCTGGGCGCAAGCACCCTGCAGGTGCAGGGACAGGCGCTGCGCAACATGCGTGGCACCCTGCAGGTCCAGGGCGCGGCCAGCGCGCAGGTGCAACAGCTGGACAACAGCGGCGGCCGCATGACCTTCGCCCGTGGCTTCGAGTTGAAGGCGATGTCGGCGATCAATCGCGGCGGCAGCCTTGCCCACGGTGGCAGCGCCGAGACGACCTGGACGATTGGCCAGCTCGACAACAGCGAGGGCAGCATCTCCAGCAATGCCACGCGCCTGGGTCTGGACATCGGCACCCTGGTCAACACGCGAGGTGGCATCAGCCACGCTGGCAGTGAAGGGCTGTTGCTGCGTGCGGGGGTACTGGACGGTGTGCAGGGCAGCATCGCCACCGCAGGCGCGGCAGACCTGCTGCTGGGCCGTGCCGACCATCGCGGTGCGCAGCTGGTCGCCCGCGAGCTCGAGCTGACCGCACAGGACTTCGACAACCGTGGCGGCCGCGTGCTGTCCACCGGGCTGCAGGCCAGTACGCTCAACGTCCGCAATCACCTGGACAACAGCGACGGTGGCCTGCTGGCCAGCAACGCCGACCTGCAGATCGACGCGGCGTCCTTCGGCAATGCTGCCGGCACCGTGGAGCAGGCGGGCGCCGGCAACCTGCGCATTGCCACCGCCAACCTGCAGGGCCAGGGCGGCACTGTTCTCAGCAACGGCACCCTGCAGCTGCACGGCAATACCCTGAACCTGCGCAACGGCACCACCGCCGCGCAGCGCATCGATGCACGTGCCGGCGACCTGACCACCGCCGGTGGCACGCTGACCTCGACGGGCGGCGACGCGCTGCAGCTGCAGGTATCGCGCACCCTGGACAACAGCGGCGGCACCGTTGGCGCCAATGGTGCGCTGGACATCAACAGTGGCATCCTCATCAACGATGGCGGCAAACTGATCGCCGCAGGCACTGGCACCAGCCGCATCCATGCTAGCCAGCGGTTGCAGAACCAGCGCGGCCTGCTGTCCGGCAATGGCGATCTGGACATCAAGGCCGATGGGCTGCTGAACGAGGGCGGCAGCATCGACCATGCCGGCACCGGCACGCTGCAGATCGAGGCGATCACCGTGCAGGGGGCTGGCGGCAGCATCGCCAGCAACGGCCAGCTGCAGTTGAGCGGGCAGCAGCTGGACCTGCAGAAGGGCAACACCCGCGCCCGTGACGTGACGATCACGGCCACGGGCCTGGACACCAGCGGCGGCAGCCTGTTGTCCCTGGGCAACAACGCGATGCAGTTGCAGGTGCAGGGCCTGCTGCGCAACGACGGCGGCAGCATCAGCGCCAATGGCGCGCAGCAGATCCAGGCGGGCGCGCTGTCCAACCGCGGCGGTGCGCTCACTTCGGCGGGTACTGCAGCGTCGCAGATCCGGGTCGACGGCACGCTCGATAACAGTGGCGGCAGCATCGCCAGCAACGCGGCCAATCTGCAGCTGAAGAGCGGCGCGCTGGTCAATGCCGGCGGTACCCTCAGCCATGCGGGCAGCGCCGGCCTGGTCATCGATACCGGGCGCCTGGACGGGGCGAAGGGACAGATTGCCACTGCTGGCGCCCTGCAGCTCACTGCGGCCGAGGTCGACCACCAGGACGCATCGCTGGCTGCCGCACAGCTGGATATCACGGCGGCCGGGTTGGACAACCGCGGTGGGCGCATCATCGCCACCGGCACCGGCGGCAACACGCTGCGCGTGCAGGGCACGCTGGACAATGGCAATGGAGGCACCGTTGCCAGCAATGGCAACCTGGACATCCACGCGCGCACCTTCGGCAACGCCGGAGGAACCGTGCAGCAGGCCGGTTCCGGCAGCCTGGTCATCACCACGCAGGACCTGACCGGCGCCGGTGGCACCCTGCTCAGCAACGGTTCGCTGGACCTGCAGGGCGATACCCTCGATCTGCGCGATGGCACCACGACGGCGCAACGCATCAGCATCGCCGGTGACAGCGTGATCACCGCGGGCGGCAATCTGAGCGCGCTCGGCAGCCAGGTGCTCCAGTTGCAGGCCCGCAGCCTGCTCGACAATACCGGCGGAACGCTGGGCAGCAATGGCGCCGTCGACGTGCACGCAGGCCGCTTCGTCAACGACCACGGCAAGTTCATCGCCGCCGGTGACGCTGCATCCGCAATCCGTGCCGCGCAGCTGGAGAACCGCAGCGGCTCGATCTCCGCCAACGGCAACCTGCGCATCGACGCGCAGATGCTGTCGGGCCAGGGCGGCAGCATCGGTGCTGCCCGCGCGCTGTCTCTGCAGGGCGGTTCATTGGATCTCCGCGGCGGCAGCGTGGCGGCCGAGCAGCTCGATATCGTGGCCGACGGCCTGGACAACAGTGCAGGCGCGCTGCGTGCAACCGGCAGCGGAACGCTGGCATTGCAAGTAAGCGGCCGGCTGGCCAACGACGCGGGCACCATCGCCAGCAACGGTGCGCAGCACATTGAAGCCGGTGAGCTCTCCAACCGTGGCGGCACGCTCAGTTCGGCCGGCAGCGCGTCCACTGAGCTGCGCGTCAATGGCCTGTTCGACAACAGCAACGGCACGCTGGCCAGCAATGGTGCGGCGCTGAAGATCGACGCCGGCAGCATGGCCAACGTCAAGGGCACGCTCAGCCATGCCGGCACGCAGGGCCTGCTGCTGCGTACCGGGCAACTGGATGGCCAGGGCGGCACCATTGCCAGCGCAGGGGGCATCACCCTGCAGGCGGGCAGCGTGGACCATCGCGGCGCCACCCTGCAGGCCGAGCGCATCGCGCTGGACGCACAGTCGTTCGACAACCGGGCCGGCAAGGTCATCGCAACCGGTGCCGAGGGCAGCCGGATCGAGGTGGCCGGCACGCTGGACAACGGCGAGGGTGGCCTGCTGGCCAGCAATGGCGACCTGGGCATCCAGGCGGCGGTGTTCGACAATGCCGGCGGTGGCGTGCAGCACGCCGGCGAAGGCGTGCTGTCGATCAGCGCCGGAGCGCTCAACGGTACGGGCGGCACGCTGGTCAGCAATGGCAGCCTGCTGCTCAAGGGCACCACCACCGACCTGCGGGCGGGTGTCACCTCCGCCAAGCGGATCGAGGTGGACACCGGCACCCTGGTCACCGCCGGCGGCACGCTGACCGCGACCGGCAGTGACATGCTGCGGCTGAGCGCACGCGAACGCATCGACAACAGCGGCGGTACGGTGTCCAGCAACGGCGGCCTGGATCTGCGCAGCGCCGTGCTGGTCAACGCCGGCGGTACGCTGCAGTCCGCGGGTACAGCGGCCAGCCAGCTGAGCATCGGCCAGGACCTCAACAACCGCGGTGGCCGCATCCTGGCCAACGGTGGGCTCGGCATCGCTTCCGGCAGCATCGACAATCAGGGCGGTGCGCTGCACAGCGCTGAACGGCTGGTGGTCAAGGCCGATGGCCTGCTCGACAACAGCAACAAGGGCGTGATTGCCAGTGGCGCGGGCATGCAGGTGGCGGCGGCTTCGCTGGACAACCGCAGCGGCAGCATCGAGCAGGCGGGTGACGGCCTGCTGCAGATCGATGCCACTACGCTGCAGGGCCACGCCGGCCGTATCGTGAGCAACGGCGAGCTGCAGCTGAAGGGCGAGACCGTCGATCTGAGTGCGGGCACCACGGCCGCGCAGCAGGTCAGCATCGAGGTCGGCCAGCTCGACAACACGGGCGGTACGCTGAACGCCACCGGCAACCAGGCGATGTCGCTGCAGGTGCGCGGCGCGCTGGGCAATGACGGCGGCACCATTGCCGCCAACGGCGCGCAGCAGATCAGCGCCGGTTCGCTGTCGAATGCGGGCGGCACGTTGAGCTCGGCAGGTACGTCCGACAGCCGGGTCACCGTCACCGGCCGATTCAACAACGGCGGCGGCACCCTCGCCAGCAATGCCGGCAACCTGCGTATCGATGCCGGGCAGCTGGTGAACGCCGCGGGCAGCATCGTCCATGCAGGCAAGGGCGTGTTGACCGTGCAGGCCAACCAGCTGGATGGAGCTGCCGGAAGCATCGCCACGGCAGGCGCATTGCAGCTGGATGCGATGACTGTGGACCATCGCGGCGCCACGCTCAGTGCCGATCACTTCAACATCATTGCCGACCGCTTCGACAACCAGAACGGCAAGCTGCTGGCGACGGGCACGCAGGCCAGCAGTGTGCAGGCCACCACCTCACTGGACAATGGCGGCAACGGTCTGATCGCCAGCAATGGCGACTTGGCCCTGACCAGCGCAGTGTTCGGCAATGCTGGCGGCACCGTGCAGCAGGCCGGCACCGGCACGCTGGCCATCAACGCGCACACCTTGAATGGCCAGGGCGGCAAGCTGCTCAGCAATGGCGCCCTGCAGTTGACCGGCGAGACCACCGACCTGAGTGACGGCACGCTGTCGGCTGCCCGCATCGCCGTGGATACCGGCACGCTGCTCAACGCGGGCGGTTCGATCATCGCCTCCGGTCGCGATGCCTTGAAGGTGTCCGCGCGCGAAAGGCTGGACAACACCGGTGGCACGCTTGCCGGCAATGGCACGCTGGATCTGCGCAGCGCGCAGCTGCTCAACAACCGGGGCACGATCCAGGCTGCCGGCGGCGGTGGCAGCACCCTGGCGATCACCCGTGCGCTGGAGAATCGCGGAGGCCGCATCCTGACCACAGGAGACGCCACCCTCACAGCAGGTGCGTTCGACAATCGCGGCGGCACCGTGCACAGCGATGGCACCAGCGCGTTGACCGTGCGCGTCGACAGCCTGCTCGAGAACAGCGACAAGGGCACCCTGTCCGCCGGAGGCACGCTGCTGGCCGAGGCACAGTCCATCAACAACGACGGTGGCACCGTGGCGGCTGGTCAGGACATGCAGCTGACCAGCGGTGAAGTGCTGCGCAACCAGGCTGGCCTGGTCCAGGCCGGCAAGCACCTGCAGGTCTCGGCCAGCGGCCTGAACAACACCAGTGGCCGGATCATCGCCAACGACCTGCAGCTGGATACCCGCGGCCAGGCGCTGGACAACCGCAGCGGCATCATTGCCAGCCTTTCCGGAAATGCGGAGCTGCGCAGTGGTGCGCTGGACAATACCGGCGGGTTGTTGCAATCGGCGGCGGCGCTCAGCATCAACACTTGGGGACAGCGGCTGACCAATGCCAGTTCCAATGGCAACGGCATCGTCAGCAGCGGCACGCTGCAGATCCGCAGCGGCGATCTCGACAACCGTGGCGGCGCCGTGTCCGCCAAGTCCGGCGCCGACGTGCAGGCCATCAACATCGACAACAGTGGCGGTGGCTCGCTGGTGAGTGCGGCCGACCTGCTGCTGCGCGCGCAGCAGCTGGCCAACAGTGGTGGCAGCGTGACCGCCGCTGGCAACGCCGATATCGGCTTGCAGGGCGCGCTGCTCAACAGTGGCGGCCTGGTGGCCGCAACCGGCCGCCTCGACCTGCAGGCCAGCCACGTCGACAACCGCAATACGCTCAGCCCGGGCAATGGTCCTGCACTGGGGCTGCAGGGCAAGACCCTGCAGGTAACCACCAGCAACCTGGACAACCAGAACGGCCAGGTGATTGCGGACAACCTCGTGCTGCAGGTGAACCAGCGCCTGGACAACAGCGGTGGCCTGGTGTCGGCGGCCCTGGGCTCCGATGTCCGCGCCGATACCCTGGTCAACAGCGGCGGCACCCTGGTGGCCGGCAGGCAGCAGACCCTCCGCACCCGCGAGATCATCGGTGACGGCCGGCTGATGTCGCAGGGTGACATGACCCTGGAGCTGGGACAGAGCCACACCAACCGTGGCGAGATGGTGGCCAACGGCACGCTGAGCCTGTCCATCCAGGGCAACCTGGACAACACCGGCAAGCTGGCCGGCGCCAACGTCAACATCAATGCGGGCAACATCACCAATGCGTCCACCGGCGAGATCAGCAGCATCGGCCTGACCCGCCTTGCAGCGGGCGGCGCACTGGTCAACTACGGCCTGCTGGACGGCAACGTCACCCATATCACCGCCGCGACCGTCGACAACATCGGCAGCGGCCGCATCTACGGTGACCGCGTCGCCATCCAGGCGGGCTCGCTCAACAACGTGGCGGCCAACATCGGTGGCGTGGAGCGTGCAGGCACCATCGCCGCGCGCCAGCGCGTGGACCTCGGCGTCGGCACGCTGACCAACAGCGGCAAGAGCCTGATCTTCAGCGATGGCGACGCCGCCATCGGCGGCGCCCTGAACGGCCTGGCCGCAGTTGGCAGCGCGCAGCGGGTGGACAACATCGGATCCACCATCGAGGTCAGCGGCAACCTGGATCTGTCCGCGCTGGCAGTGAACAACATCCGCGAGAACGTAGTCGTGGAGAAGGTCACCACCGTGCACGCGCCGGTCCGGCTGGAGCAGCCCGGCTGGTTCAAGAACGCCAACAACAACAACCGCGATTTCAGGGCAACCTCGAACTACCAGCCGTACGAGATCTACTACCTTGATCCGTCGGACATCCTGGAAGACACCCCCTACGTCACCCCGGATGGCCAGCAGATCCGCAAGGCGGTCATCCGGCTGACCAGCAACACCAGCGCCTATGCCTTTGCCCGCGGCGGCGCGTACGGTGCGCGCGCTTCACGCGAACGCCTCAACGTGCAGGACGGCACCGTCACGATCTATTACGTCGGCCGTGCCGACAACCGCAACAATCCCGACCAGCTCGGCGCGGGCGCGGAAGATCCCTTCCGCGACCTCTCCGTCCGCGGGGCCGGTTCGCCGCCGATCGAGTACGTGACCGATACCCTCCGGTACAACAACGCCTACGGCACCTGCACCACCACCTGCGTGCAGCTCATCACTTATCCGGACTATGACAATCCGGATGCGACGCTGATCAACATGCAGCGTCACCCGCAGGAGACCAGCGGCAACGAGAAGACCCGCATTGCCACCCGCACCACCGTGGAAGACGTGGTGGTCTCGGCAGGCAACAACGCCGTGATCAATGCGGGCGGCAACATGCGGATCAGCACCGATCGGCTGGAGAACCGTTTCGCCAACATCGCTGCGGGTCGCGACCTGGCCATCGTCGGCCTGAATCGCGATCAATCCGAGGTGATCAATGCTGCCGAGCAGCTGACCCGCACCAGCACCTTCGACAACGTGTCCATCACCTACGGTGGCTCCTCCAGCCGCTGGAAGGCGGCACCGATCACCGAGAAGACCGGTGCGTTGGGTTCGTCGATAACCGCCGGTGGCAAGCTCACCATCGATGTCGGCAACCTGCGCAACGACAACACCGGGGGCAGCAACCCCAACGCCGGTGGTGGCAAGGGCACCGCGCAGGTGGATACCAACGGCCGCGGTGCAGGTGCGGTCGGTCCCGGCGCGGGCAGCGTGCAGGGGCCCGGCCAGAGCACGGGGCAGGGTGCGGGCAGCGTGGACGCGCAGGGGCCGGGCGCCGCTGGCGCGGCGCAGGGGGCCAACGGCGGCCATCAGCAGGCGGTAGCGCAGGCCGACGGCGTGCGGGCAGACGCGGCGGGTGCCCAGGGCCCCGGCCAGGCCGGCAATGCCGGGGCGGGCGCTGGCACGACCCAGGACATCAGTGCCACCGAGGCCGGGCAGGCCAATGCCAACGGCCCGGCGGCGGTGCGCGCCGGAGAGCATGCCGGCAGTGGTGGCAATGCCGCGGTGGATGGCAAGCAGGCCACAACGACAACCGGTGCTGATCCGCGCGTGGTGGTCACCACCAACCCGAATGCCAGTGCGCCCACCGCCAGCCTGTTCAATGTGGATGCCAACCGTGGCAACCACATCGTGGAAACCGACCCGCGCTTTACCAGCTATCGTGATTGGCTCAGCTCGGACTACCTTCTGCAGCGCGCAGGCTTCGATCCCGCGCAGACGCAGAAGCGTCTGGGTGATGGCTTCTACGAGCAGAAGCTGGTGCGCGAGCAGATCGGAGAGCTCACCGGCCGCCGCTTCCTTAGCGGCCACGCCAGCGACGAGGAGCAGTACCGCGCGCTGCTGGAGGCCGGTGCCACGGTGGCGAGCGAATGGGACCTGCGCCCCGGCGTAGCGCTCACCGCCGAGCAGATGGCACGCCTGACCAGCGACATCGTCTGGCTGGTGGAAAAGGACGTCACCCTGGCCGATGGCTCGGTGGTTCGCGCGCTGGTCCCGCAGGTCTACCTGCGGGTGCTGCCGGGCGACCTTGGCAACGATGGCGCATTGCTGGCCGGCGCGGAGGTGGACGTCAAGCTGCGCGGTGACCTGGTTAACAGCGGCACGATTGCCGGCCGGCAGCTGGTCAGCATCGATGCCGGCAACATCCGCAACCTGTCTGGCGGCCAGATCAGCGGTGCCCAGGTGGGCCTGTCGGCGCGGCAGGACATCGACATCATCGGAAGTACCGTCAAGGCTACCGATGCGCTCGCACTGAAGGCCGGCGGCAACATCACCGTGGCTTCGACTACCACGGAATGGAAGGACCAGGGCGATCGCCTGTCGCAGCAGAAGACCACGCTCGATCGCGTGGCTGGCCTGTATGTCACCAATCCCAGCGGCGACGGCGTGCTGTCGGTGGTGGCCGGCGGTGACATCGGCCTCAAGGCGGCGGAGATCCGCAATGCCGGGAAGGATGGCATCACCCAGCTGGTTGCTGGCGGCACCCTGGACCTGGGTGCGCAGACGCTGGGCCAGAGCAGCGCGCTGAACCACGACAACCGCAATCACACCAGCAACAGCCAGACTACGCATGCGGTGTCTTCGATTGAAGGCGCTGGCGATGTGGTGCTGGCAGCGGGCAAGGACATCAACCTGGCTGCAACCCGCATCAAGGCCGATGGCGGCATGGCCCTCCAGGCCGGTGGGGACATCAACAGCCAGGTGCTGGTGGACAGCCGCAGCAGCGACTTCAACGCCGGTGGCAAGCGCAGCTCGCTGCAGATCAGCCAGAGTGATGAGACCGTGCGCGGCAGCCAGCTTCTGGCTGGCGACAACATGGTGCTGAGGGCAAACCGCGATATCAATCTGACCGCTACCCAGGCCACCAGCTCGGATGGCACGTTGAGTGTGACCGCCGGTCGCGACGTCAACCTGCTCTCGGCCAGCGAGACGCATGACTTCAGCCTGGACAGTTACGATAAGAAAAAGAAGACACTTTCGAGCACCACCACCACCCGCCATGCCGAGAGCAGCGACAGCTACGCGATCGGCACCGGTCTGATGGGCGAGAGCGTGAGCGTCACCGCCGGCCGTGACCTGACCGCGGTGGGCGCGGTGGTCGATGCCACGGGTACGGTCGTTCTCGGCGCTGGCAACAATGTGCTGATCACCTCCGCTGAGGACCATCACAGCAGCGAGTCCAGCGAGAGCAGGAAGAAGTCCGGCTTCACCGGTGGCTTCTCCAATGGCACCGCTTCGATCGGTTACGGTAGCTCGAAGAACAGCAGCAGCACTGCCGAGCAGTCGACCACCCAGGTCGGCTCGGCCATCGCCTCGCGCGAAGGCAGCGTGCTGATCAACGCCGGCAACCAATTGACGGTCGCGGCGTCCGACGTGGCGGCAGGCAAGGATCTGACCCTGGTCGGCAGGGACATCAATCTGGTTGCCCGGCAGGACACCGTGGATACGCAGTCCAGCCAGTCGAGCAAGTCCAGCGGGTTCTCGGTGGGCGTCACCTACGACCCGGCCAAGGCGTACCGCGCCGCACGCGACAACGCTACCGAAGGCATGGCCGATAGCGGCACGATGATGGGCCGGATCACGCGCACCGCCGAGGGCGTGGCGGCCGGCGTGTCGGCGGCTGTGCTGCCGGCGATCACGGCTGGCAGCCAGCGCTCGAACAGCAACCAGAGCCACTCGACCAGTGATGCCCGGGTCAGCAACCTCAATGCAGGTGGCAATCTCTCGCTGATTGCCAATGGCGGCTCGATCACCAGCCAGGGTGCGCAGATGTCGGCCGAGGGCAATGCCGCCCTGCTGGCCACCAAGGACATCGTGTTCGATGTCGCGCACAATACCGAGCGCAGTGACAGCGACAGCCGTGGCAAGGGTTGGGGTATCGCCACCAACTCGGCAGGCCTGCCGTTCGGCACCAACAACTCACGCAGCGATGGCGCCGGACAGAGCGACACCATTACCGGCACCCAGCTGTCGGTCGGTGGTGGCGTGCGCATGGCCACCACGGAGGGTGACATCGGTCTCACTGCTGCGAACATTGCGGCGGAGAAGGACGTCAGCATCCGTGCTGCGGGCGATCTGACGATCCGTAGCGGGCAGGACACGGTCAGCAATGCCAACCGCTCGGACAGCAAGGCGATCGGCACTGTGCAGATCTCCGATACCGAGAAATTCTCCGGTTGGCATCGCGAACAGCATCGCGATGACAGCGCGCAGGTCTCACAGGTGGCCAGCACCGTCGGCAGCCTCGGCGGCAACGTCAACCTCACCGCAGGTGGCAAGTACACGCAGAGCGCCAGCAATGTAGTGGCAGCCAAGGACGTGAACATCACCGCTGCCGAGATCGAGCTGCTGACCGCCGACGAAAGTGGCCACTACTCGCAGAGCGAAAAGGACCTGAAGATCGGTGCCTTCGCGCGGGTGAAGTCGCCATTGATCGATCTGCTTAACAACGTCGACGCCGCGCGCAAGTCCGACGACCGCCTGCAGAAGATGCAGGGACTTGCCGCTGGTGCCAATGCCTATCAGGCCGCCAGTGCCATCTCCAGCATGGCCGGCAAGGGCGGAGGCGGGGCACTGCTCAGTGCCGAGGCCGGCGTCGGCTTCAAGACCTCCAGCAGCAGTGCCGATGGCAGCAGCCAGGTCTCGCGCGGCTCCACCATCCAAGGGGGCGGCAACGTCAACCTGACCAGCACCCAGGGCGACATCCACGTGGTGCAGGGCAATCTGAGCGCGGGCAACACGCTCAGTCTGGATTCGGCCGGTGACATCCTGCTGGAAGCGGGCAAGGCGCACGTGGCCGACCGCAGCAAGAGCAGCAATGCTGGCGCCGAAGTCGGCGTGGGCGTCGCAGTGGGCGCGCAGACCGGCGTGTACGTTTACGCCGAAGCCAGCGTCGGCAGCAGCAAGTCCAATGCCGAGAGCAGCACCTGGCAGAACACCACGCTGACCGGCAAGAACATCTCGATGAAGGCCGAGGGCGATACCACCCTCCGTGGCGCCACGGCGACCGCTGATCGCATCGACGTCAAGACCGGCGGCACGCTGACCATCGAGTCGTTGCAGGACATCGCCGAGAGCATGTCCAAGAACAGCCAGGTGGGTGGCCGCGTGCAGGTGTCGTTCGGCACTGCGTGGAATGCTGATGGTTATGCCAGTGCAGGCAAGGCCAACGGCAGCTATCAGGGTGTTGGCCAGCAGAGCGGCCTGTTTGCCGGCAATGGCGGGTACCACGTCGATGCCGGCCAGGTGAACCTGGTGGGCGGCGCGATTGCCAGCACCAATGCGGGCAACAGTGAACTGACTGCGGGCTCGCTGACGTTCACCGACCTGCAGAACCACATGGACTACAAGGCCAGCTCGGGCAGCATCAGTGGTGGCTTCGGCAACGGGGGCAAGGGACCGGCCGGCAAGGGCGTGGGGGCCGGCGAGCAGCTGAAGGGCATCGGCACGAGCATCGTGACGGGCAAGTTGGAGGGGCCGACGGGTGTCTCAATGGGTGGCGGGCTGCCCATGCATGAGAGCGGCAACGACAGCTCCAGCACGCGCGCGACGCTGACCGAGGGCAACATCACCATTGGCGGCAGGAAGACCACCGCGGCCGAGCTGGGTGTCAACACCGATGCAGCCGCTGCACACCGCGCGCTGGACGCGATGCCTGATGCCAACAAGCTGCTGGCCGATCAGCAGGCAATGGCGAACGCCGCCAGCACGGTGCTCGCCACCAGCAAGCAGGTCGCCGTGGATGTGCAGGCCTATCAGAGCAACAAGGCAACCCAGGCGTACTACGACAGCCTGTCAACGGAACAGAAGAAGGCGTTCAACGCGCTGAGTGCAGAACAACGCGATGCGGTGCTGACGGCAAACAGCCCAGCCTACGAAAATGCCAAGAAGTGGGGCACGGGCGGCGAATATAACCGTGCATTGAACGCGGTGACGACAGCGCTTGTGGGAGGCGTAGCGGGACAAGGTGCTGGTCAGGTCGCTTCCAATGCACTGGCGCCCTATGCCGCCTATTTCATCGGCAGCACGCTTGACCCGAACCATGGCAGTGACCCGAACGCGACGCTTCAATTGCTGTCGCATGCGGTGTTGGGTGCGCTGCTGGCGGAAGCCAATGGTGGCAGTGCAGGGACCGGTGCCGTGTCGGCGGCAGGCGGCGAGTTGGCTGCGAAGGTGCTGACCAATACGTTGACCGGGGGAGATCCTTCCAGATTGAGTCCGGAACAGAAGGAGATGGTGCTGGCGTTGTCGCAGGCGGTGGGTGCACTGGCGGGTGGGCTGTCGGGGCAGGATCTGGCTGGGATCGCGTTGAATGCGGGGATTGCCGAGAACTCGGTTGAGAACAACTTCCTAAGTAAACGCGATGTTCGGGCGCTTAGCGACAACTTGAAACAGTGTTCCGCCACTGATGAGGCATGTCGTGTCGCAGTAGTGAAAGAAGCGAGCGAGCGCAGTATCGCGAACTCGGAGAGATTGCTTGCGTGTACTTCGAAGGAGTGTGTGGACGGGTTGATTCCTGAGATATTCAACGGAGTGCGGGATTTCAACGCTCTCTATGCGGCAGATGCTGCGAAGGATAATACGCAGAAACTCGCATTTGGCTCGATATCTGACATTGAAACGTATGCCCTTTTGCTTGCGGCCAACATGTCGGCTGGAATGCCAAAGTATCTTGACGGCAGTGTTGATCGGAAAGAATTCATTGATTCCGTGAAGAGGCTTGAATATACAGTCGGCGAACCCGGTACTACTTTCCAGTCAATTTTTGGCGCTTATGAATGGGCAGTGGGGTCCACCAAGCAGCCGCACGAGTACTCGACGACTTCGGTTGCATGCGTAGTGAGCTATACAAGCTCGTGTGGCGATGCCGTTGCACAATACAACGCGCTCAGGCGGTATGCAGGACCCGGTACGGATGGTAAGGGTTTGGCGGACAACGGCGTGGTGAGCTATCTTTCCATCATGGGTCTGTCTCTAGGTTACGTAACGCATCTCGTCGATCCGAGCACGAGTAGTCTGATCAACATCACGGTGCCTGGAGCACATGCATTGGATCCGGGCTTTGTGATCCGACAAGTGATTCCGGACGGATTCGGTGGATTCTCAGTCTCAACTAGAGGCTGGGGTACGGGCTCGAGTCCAATGTTCAACTCGAATTCGTGGGCTGATAGACAAGTGTGGAGTCCCAATACGCGCGATATTGGTAGCGAAGTTGGCAAGTTGCAGTGGCCTTGGAGTACTTTTCCCTCAAAGCAGAAATGCATGAGCTACCGGGGCCCTGATGGAAAAATGGTGGAGGTCTGCCAGTGACTGAGCGTGAATTGGGGGCAAAGATTGTCTCCGTGATTGCGAGTTCCGTGCTTGGCGGGGCTTTATTCATAGGCATTCCGCTGAGTTCTCGGATAGGAAGTCTTTCGCAGGCTGCAATTTTTACATCACTTGTTTGCATCATAGCCGCTGTGTTGGGCCTCATCTTCGGTTTGCCTGGGGTTATGCTTGTGGATAAATTTCTTCCGCGGTTCAAGGCTCGCCATGTTGTAGCTGCACCAGTCTGTGCCTTGTTGGCGTGGCTCGCGTTCGAGGGTGCCTTTTCTCCTGGCGCTTGGATAAAGGTCTGGACCAGTCCTTATTTTTGGTTTGAGTGGGCTCCTAGGCGCGCTGGCATCATGCTTTTCATCGGGTTGGCCGTGGGTACCTTCTACAGGTTGATCTGGCCTCGGATTGCGCGACTGATGAGGGTCAATAGGGCGTAGTGAATGAGGTGGGTGGAATCGGTTGCCTGTACGCAGCAAAGTGGCGCCGGCAAATAGCCAGGCGCATAGCGGCGCGAGGAAGTGGGGCGCGGCGATGAGTACTACTGTGCTTGTCATGCGGTGACGACTGCGCTGGTGGAAGGCGTGGAGCGCAGGTGCTGGTCGTGTTGCCTCCAATGCACTGGCGCCGTATGCCGCCTACTCCGTTGGCAGCACGCTTGATCCGAATCACGACAGTGACACTGATGCGATGCCGCAACCGGCGTCGCATGTGGTGCTGGTGCGCTGCTGGCGGAAGCCAATGGTGTCAGTGCGGGGACCGGTGCCGTGTCGGCGGCAGGCGTCGAGTTGGCTGCGAAGGTGCTGACCATACGTTGACCGGGGGAGATCCTTCCAGATTGAGTCCGGAACAGAAGGAGATGGCGTTGTCGCAGGCGGCGGGTGCACTGGCAGGTGGGCTGTCGGGACAGAATCTGGCCGGGATCGCGTTGAATGCGGGGATTGCCGAGAACTCGGTTGAAATAACTACCTTTCATTTGAGCAGCGAACAGCCAAAGATACTGAAAAGGTGAGGTGCGGGAAGGACGATGCCTGCCGCCGTGAGGTTGAGAGTCGATGGGCGGATGTCAGTCAAGATCAAAGTCGGGAAATGAAAGATCGCTATCTCTCGTATCTGTCTGAAGACGAGAGATCTGTGCTGTTCAATCTGAAGCCCGGACCCGCCGCATATTACGAGATCATTGCTCGAGCAGTTATTCGAGAGAGTGGAAAATCGCCAGGCTACAGTTCGATTTTCGCTCGGGACGTATCGCTTCTGAAGGAGAACGATTGGGTTGGCGCCTTGGCTGGCGGAATACCTGGGGTGACAAAGGACCCGGCAGCAGTGGGAGGAGGCACTCCTCGGCCCAAGGCTATGGGGTTGTTGGAAAATCCACTTCTGACCGACGTTAAGTTCTCAAAGGGTCAGACCAGGTATAGTGCGGATCAGACGCAAACAAACATTTCCGTTGGTGATGCGATCCGAACTCTTGAGAGTAATGGATATTCCAAGGCCGTTTCCAAGGATGGGACTGGGTGAGTTCAACCCGTCGACGCAACGGCTTGGCTCAGCTTAGCGGCTGGCGTCTGGAAGCCCAAGGTCTTACGAGGTCTTTCGTTGAGACGTCTGGCGATCTTGTTCAAGAATGCCTGCGAATGGCGGGATAGATCCGTGCCGTCGGGGAAGTACTGCCGCAGAAGGCCATTGGTGTTTTCGTTCGAACCGCGCTGCCAAGGGCTTTGCGGATCGCAGAAGTAGACCTGCGTGTCGGTCGCCACGGTGAAGTTCTTGTGGCTGGCCATCTCACCGCCTCGATCCCACGTCAGCGATTTTCGCAGCGCGGTTGGCAGTGTTTTCACTTGCCGGCTCAGCGCCGAGACGACGCTGCTGGTGTCCTTACCCTTCACTTTCACCAGCATCACGAAGCGCGAGTGCCGTTCCACAAGCGTCGCGATGTGGGAATTGTTGCTGCCCGTGATCAGATCACCCTCCCAATGCCCTGGCACGGCGCGATCTTCGACTTCCGCCGGACGCTCCCGAATCGATACCGCGTCGATGATCCCGCCGCGAGGCATCGCGGTGGCCAGCTTTGAGTGGCGCATACGGCGACGCGTGCGCAGGTGCGCCAGGAGTTCCTTCTTGAGCAGGCCGCGCGCCTGGATGAACAAGCTCCGGTAGATCGTTTCGTGCGACACCTGCAGTGCCTGGTTGAGCGGGAACCTCAGCTTAAGCCAGCCGGCGATCTGTTCCGGCGACCACTGCTGGCCCAGCTTGCAAGCCACCAACCAGCGCAGACGAGGGTTATCGGCCAACCGGCAAGACTGTGGCCTCCGGGCTGCCTCCCAAGCGGCCTCATCGGCATGTGCGGCCCGATATCGGTCACGGCCACCATGCCGTGCCACTTCCCGGCTAATCGTCGAGGTAGGCCGCCCTAGGCTGAGCGCAATCTGGCGAAACGACTGGCCAGAAGCTAGGCATCGAGATATCTCTTCGCGATCCATTAAGCTCAGCGACCGGGCGGATCGGCGACGTTCCCTCGGCGCGATCCCGCCTTGCGCGGCCAGAACCCCGAAAATCGAACCCGGATTCTTGTCAAAGAAGCGGGCAATGTCGCTGAGCGACTGGCCGCCCTTCCATCGTCGCCATAGATCTCGCTTCTGGGCTCGAGACATGCCGGGCCGCCCCATCCTTGCCATATCGTTCGCTCCTATCAGTGCAACTGTTGATCATGTTGCATTGACGGGTTGAACTCACCCTGTGACAGTTTTGCAGAAAGGAGATAATATTTACAGGTTCTATCCAAAGTCATCTTCTGACGGTGTTCCCTCAGCGTCGCTTACAGTTGCTGGGCAGAAAAAACCTGTGCTGAAGATTCGTTTCGTTGGGAGTGAAAATGGAAATTGATGGCCTGGCGGAAGTCAAGGCGAGGGTGGCGAGACTTGTCTCTCGTCTGGTTGATCTTGATAATGATCTTCCACAAATGGTTTTTAAGGGGGGTGGCTGGCGCTTCAGATTTTTTGAGAGGCCGGTTCTATTGAATAAAGAGCTTATGGAGAATGTTATTGAAAACTCATTTGCGACTTTTGGTCCGGGTCTCTTCGTGAAATTCTCACGGTTACCTGACTGTAATTCAGTTGTAGCTATTGATAGCACCGATGTTGAGCGTGCGTTTGATTCGGTCGCTGAGGCTTATGATGGTAATTTGATGGGCTTGGGCTACCCCATAGTTTTTGGTGATTTGGATGGGCGGTGGATTGGGTTTGAAAGTGTTCGCGAGGAGTTGGGTGTTCTCGCAGTTCGAGACTCCGAGGAGGGGCGAGAGTTCTTCACGAGCCTTGATGAGGAATTGATTTCCATTGGTGATTTGCAAGCCTGGTCCCGAGAAGGGGACGGGTGGGGGAAAATAGCGGAGACGTTTCTGGTTGCCTATGGTGTTTGAGTTTTATTGATTAATGCAGGCCAATTCACCGGTTTTGCGAGGATGGTTACAATCTGCCCATGATCAGCCCCCGCCTCCTGGCTTCCACACTGCTGGCCCTGGCTCTTTCGGCCTGCACCGCCACCGCGCCGGTGCAGCACAACCCGCTCGCCACCTGGGTGCCATCACCCAACCAGAACGCGCGCACGCCGGTCATCATCGTCATCCACCACACCGAGCAGAAGTCGGTGCAGCAGAGCCTGCATACGTTGCGCACCGCCAACAGTGGCGGGCCGGTCAGTGCGCACTACCTGATCGGCGCCGATGGCCATCGTTACCAGCTGGTGGCCGATGAGCGCCGCGCCTGGCACGCTGGCGCCGGGCGCTGGGGCACCATCACCGATCTCAACTCGGCTTCGATCGGTATCGAGCTCGACAACGATGGCCGCAGCCCGTTCAGTGCAGCGCAGATCGAATCGCTGATCGTGCTGCTGCGCGATCTCACCACGCGCCTGAACATTCCGCCGCGCCAGGTGATCGGCCATGCCGACCTGGCGCCGACGCGCAAGCAGGATCCGAGCCGCTTCTTCCCATGGCAGCAGTTGGCCGAGGCCGGCTTCGGCGTGTGGCCGCGCGCGGCCGACGGCGCGGCACCGGAAGGCTTCGACGCGTGGAATGCGCTGGCCCGCTTCGGTTATCCGCTCGACAACCGCGACGCCACCGTCGCCGCCTTCCACCGCCGGTTCCGTGGCCGCGACGACCTGCCGAAGACGCTGGATGCCGAGGATGCCCGTATCCTGCATTCGTTGCTGCTGCAGATGCCGTGACCCCGCGCATGAACGCTTGACCCCGCGCTGGGTTGCCGCACAGCGGCCGGCACTCCACCATGGCGGCATGATCGATTCCGCTACCTTCTTCAAGCGCAAGCACTGGACCCTGTTGGCAGCGGCGGTGCTCGCCGGTTGCGCAACCACCGCTCCCCGCACGGGTTCCGAAGCGCCCACGCCGCCCTCACCGCCGGCGGCCACCTACGCCAAGGTCGACTGGAAAGCCCTGCCCGCAGTCTCCGACGCTGATCTGCAGGCCGGCTTCGTGGCTTGGCGCAGCAGCTGCGCCCGCCTGAAAAACGACGCTATCTGGGCCAAACCCTGCGCCACCGCCGCCGCGGTGTCAGACAAGGACCCGGCCGCGATCCGCCAGTTCCTGCAGCGCGACCTCGATGCCTACGCGCTGCGTGCCGGCGGCCATCAGGCCGACGGGTTGATTACCGGCTACTACGAGCCGATCTACCCCGGCAGCCTGACCCGTACCGACAAGGCCACGGTACCGGTGTACGGCACGCCCGATGATCTGATCGTGGTGCAGCTGGACAGCCTCTACCCGGAACTGAAGGGCAAGCGCCTGCGTGGTCGCGTCGAAGGCAAGGTGCTCAAGCCCTATGACGACGCCGGCACCATCGCGGCCAAGGGCGCCAAGGCCCCGGTGCTGGCATGGCTGACCGACCCGATGGACCTGCAGCTGCTGCAGATCCAGGGGTCCGGCCGCGTGCGCCTGGCCGATGGCAAGCAGGTGCGGCTGGCCTATGCGGAACAGAACGGCCACCCGTACCGCGCGATCGGTCGCTGGCTGGTGGACCAGGGCCAGTTGAAGAAGGAAGACGTCACCATGGACGCGATCCGCGCCTGGGCCCGGGCCCATCCCGCGCGCGTACCGGAACTGCTGCGCAGCAATCCCAGCTACGTGTTCTTCGTGCGCAACCCGGACAGCCCGGAGGGCCCGCGGGGTTCACTGAACGTGCCGCTCACCGCCGGCTACAGCGTGGCAGTGGATCGCACCGTGGTGCCACTGGGCAGCCTGCTGTGGCTGTCCACCACGCGCCCGGACGGCACCCCGGTGGTGCGCCCGGTGGCTGCGCAGGACACCGGCGGCGCCATCGCCGGCGAAGTGCGCGCCGACCTGTACTGGGGCAGCGGCGATGCCGCCGGCAAGCTGGCTGGCGACATGAAGCAGAAGGGCAACATCTGGATGCTGTGGCCGAAGGGCGTGCCCCTGCCGAACTGAACCGGCAAGGGTCGGATCCCTTCCAAAGGAAAGGGCCCTGACCCCGGATGCCTGATAATGGCGCCATTCCGTACTTTCCGGCCGCGCCTGCGGCCAGGGCTCCTGCAATGACCTACGCAAAGCACAACGCAAAATCCGGCGCGAAATCCGCCGCAAAGAAGTACTACAAGCACTGGGCCGAGTCGGGCCTGGGCAAGGGCAACGTGCTGATGGAAGCGCGCGGCGAGAAGATCGTGCGGCAGGTGGAAATCTACGGCACCAAGATGGTCTGGGCCGACGAGCATGCCCACAGCGACGACCGCTTCCTGCTGGCCGACCAGCCAGTGTCGTTCCTGGATTTCGACGAGGACGACGAAATCTCCGCGCGTGAATTCGAAGCCGCCTGGAAGAAGGCACGGGAAGCCACCGGTTACCCGGTGTAATCCCCCCGGCACCCTGCCCTTGTAGTGCCGAGCCTTGCTCGACGCTGCAAAAGCGGGCATGTGAAATGTTATATGATTACATTTCACTGTAACCGCCCCTTCCCATGAAGACTCCCACCCTGGTGGCCGCCCTCGCGGCCGCACCGTTCGCCCCTGAAGCCTTCGCGCAGTCGGCCGACGCCGCGCTCACCCTCGGCAAGGTGCAGGTACACCAGCACGGCGAAGGCCAGCTCAGTGCGCACCAGGTGCTGACCTCGGTGGACGTCCTGGGCGCAGACCAGATCGAAAACCGCAACGTCTCGCACAGCTGGGAACTGCTCGGGCAGATGCCCGGCATCCAGCTCACCGAAACCCGGCAGGGCGCCGAATCGGGCAAGGTCAGCTTCCGCGCCTTCAACGGCGAGGGCTACCTCAACGCCATCAAGACGCTGATCGATGGCATCCCCAGCAACGTCAACAGCGGCAACCAGCGCTTCATCGACATGCTGTTCCCGCTGGACATCAGCTACATCGAAGTGGTGCGCGGTACCAACGACCCGCGCTATGGCCTGCACAACATCGGCGGCAACGTGAACTTCGGTACGCGCCAGGGTGGCAGCTACACCGATGCGCGCCTGGCCTACGGCAGCTACAACACCCGTGATGCGCAGCTGGCGGTTGGCCGCGAAGCCAATGGCTTCGCGCAGAACTATTTCGTCGGCACCCAGGCCAGCGATGGCTACCGCGACCACGACACCTCGAAGAAGTACTCACTGGGCGGCAAGTGGTTCTTCGGCTCGCTGGACGACGGCCTGCGCGTGGGGCTGACCGCGCGCGCATACCACCATCAGGCCGACGAACCGGGCTTCATGACCGCCGAGGAACTGCGCACGCACCGCCGTGGCAGCGAGCTGCGCAACGGCAACGATGGTGATGACCGCGACATGCGCCAGCTTGCCGCGCACCTGGACATGAAACTGTCCGACGCACTCACCTTCGGCACGCGTCTCTACTACAACCGCTACGAAGACGACCGCCGCGTGACCTTCAGCAACCTGCCCACCGGCAACCTGCCGCGCCAGCGCCGCGTGTGGGAAGAGCGGCAGCATGGCCTGCTCAGCACGCTGACCTGGCAGGCCAGCCCCGCGCTTACTGTCGAGGGCGGCCTGAACTACGAGCAGCAGGACAACGGCTACATCCGTGAGCGCTACGCCTACGCCGAACCCACCGATTTCAGCCAGCTACCGGCGCGGGTGCAGAACAACGATCGCCACAGCTTCGGCAACTGGGGTGCCTACGTGCAGGCCATCTACCAGCCGGTCGAGGCGTGGAAGATCGTGCCGGCCTACCGCGTCGACCGTTTCAGTGGCCGCACGCACCTGATGAACGGCATCACCGCCCGGCTGCAGGATTACGGCAGCATCGGCCAGCCCAAGCTGAGCATCATCCACAGCCTGGGCCAGACCACCCACGTCTACGCGAACTGGGGCCGCACCTTCCAGGTGCTGACCGGATCCACCGCACCGGCCTACCTCACCCCGGGGCAGGCACCGATGCAACCGTCCACCAACACCGGCATGGAGCTGGGCCTGAAATTCCAGCCGTTTGCCGGCAGCCAGGCACGCCTGGCGGTGTGGCAGCAGGATGCGGAAAACGAGGTGTCCAACATGCCGGCCACCGGCACCACGGTCACCCTGGGCAAGACCCGCCGGCGCGGCGTGGATGCGCAGCTGAGCCTGCAGCTGGGCGGCGACTGGACGGTATGGGCGTCGCACGCCTACCAGGAAGCGAAGATCACCCGCGACGACCGCGATGCCAGCGTTTCCCTGCAGGGCCGGGAAGTGGCCGCCACGCCGCGCCATATCAGCAATCTGGGCGTGGACTACCGCGCCACGGATGCGCTGCGGCTGGGCCTGCAGGCGCGTGCACAGGGCGATTACTACCTGGAAGAGCGCAACGTGGCCGGCAAGTTCGGAGGCTTCGCCGTGCTCGACCTCAGCGCAGCCTACCAGCTCACCCCGCGTTTCAGCCTGGACGTTCAGCTGAAGAACGTTACCGGCCGCGAGTACGCCTACGCCTGGTACGACAGCTTCTTCTGGGACACCGCGCGCCCGATGTTCTCGCCGGCGCCGGGCCGCAGCGTATTCGTCGGCCTCAACATGAAGCTGTAACCGGCCACGCATCTGGTAGTGGTCGAGCTTGCTCGACCTGCAGCAGGGGGCAGAGCCCTTTCCTGGCGGAAAGGGATCCGACCCCGGAACCCGCAGCGCATGCGGTCAGATCCCTTTCCGCCAGGAAAGGGCTCTGACCCCGAACCCCGCGTTTTGCACTACATTGGTGCAATGTCCGACCCCGCACCGCCGCCGACCCTTGAAGCCCTGGGCACGCCGCTGGCCTGGGCCGGGGCCGATGGCCGCATCATCGGCTGCAACCCGGCCTTCGGGCGCTGGCTGGGCGTCAGCGGTCGCCGCCTGCTGGGCCAGCCACTGGCCGCACTGGAAGTGCAGGGCGAAGCCCTGGCCCGCTTCCTGGCACGCGATGAGCGCGACAGCCTGCGCCTGAACCGGCTGGCGCTGGCGGTGCCCGGCGAGGCGCCGCGCTTCGCCGAGGGCTGGATGAGCCGGCGCGACGATGGCGGCTGGTTGCTGGAGGCGCATCCGGTCGATGAATTCCCCGGGCTGGACCCGACCCAGGCCCTGCCCAGCGCGCTCAGCGCGGCGCTGAAGGGCCTGGCCCACGAGCTGCGCAACCCGCTGGCCGGGTTGAAGGGGGCGGCCCAGCTGCTGGCCCGCCGGGCCGCACAGCGCGACGCCAGCGAACGCGAACTGATCGAGCTGATCGGCTCGGAGATCGAACGTCTCAACGGCCTGCTCGACCAGCTGCTGTCGCCGGCCCCGGCCGCACCGCACGCCGAACTGAACATCCATGCCGCGCTCGAGCGCGTGCTGCGCCTGGCCGAGAACGAGGCCGGCTGGGCGGTACGCCTGCAGCGCGACTACGACCCCAGCATTCCCGAATTCCACGGCGACGCCGACCGCCTCACCCAGGCGGTGTGGAACCTGGTGCGCAATGCAATCCAGGCCGGTGCCGGCAGCATCACCCTGCGCACCCGCGTGGAGCATGGCGTGCGCATCGCCGAACAGCTGCACACGCTGGCCTTGCGCCTGGAAATCGCCGACGACGGCCGTGGCGTGCCCGAGGAACTGGCCGAACACCTGTTCCTGCCGCTGGTCAGTGGCCGCGCCGAAGGCACTGGACTCGGCCTGGCATTGGCCCAGCAGGTGGCGCGCGAGCATCGCGGCACGCTGACCTACCGCTCGCGCCCGGGCCACACCGTGTTTACCCTGCTGCTGCCGATCGGCAACGGCGCCGCTCCGGCCGAGGAGGCCCCGCGCGATGTCTGAATCTCCTTCCGCCGCACAGCGCATCTGGGTGGTCGACGATGATCGTGCCGTGCGCTTCGTGCTGTGCACCGCGCTGCGCGAGGCGGGCTACCAGGTCGTCGATTTCGACAGCGCCGCCCCCGCCCTGCAGGCGTTGCGCGAGGGGCCGCCACCGGCGCTGCTGTTCACCGACGTGCGCATGCCCGGCGACGACGGCCTGGTGCTGCTGGACAAGCTCAAGGCCGCCTTGCCGCAGCTGCCGGTGGTGGTGATGTCGGCCTACACCGATGTGGCCAGCACCGCCGGTGCGTTCCGCGGCGGCGCGCATGAGTTCCTGTCCAAGCCGTTCGATCTGGACGATGCGGTGGCACTGGCGCAGCGGGTGCTGCCGGCGGTGGCACCCACCCTGGCCGCGCCCAGCCCGGCAGTCGAAACCGCCAGCGACCAGCCGCCGCAACTGGTGGGCGATACACCGGCGATGCGCGCGCTGTTCCGTGCCATTGGTCGCCTGGCGCAGGCGCCGCTGGCGGTGCTGATCACCGGCGAGACCGGCACCGGCAAGGAACTGGTGGCCCATGCGCTGCATCGCGAATCGCCGCGTGCGCACGGGCCGTTCGTTGCGCTCAACACCGCCGCGATTCCTGCCGAGCTGCTGGAAAGCGAGTTGTTCGGCCATGAAGCCGGCGCGTTCACCGGCGCGCAGCGCCGCCATACCGGGCGCTTCGAGCAGGCCGACGGCGGCACGCTGTTCCTGGACGAAATCGGCGACATGCCGCTGCCGCTGCAGACCCGCCTGCTGCGCGTGCTGGCGCAGGGCGAGTTCTTCCGCGTCGGTGGCCGCGAACTGATCCGCGTCGATGTGCGCGTGGTCGCCGCCACCCACCAGGACCTGGAAGGCCTGGTCGCGCAGGGGAAGTTCCGCGCCGATCTGCTGCACCGCCTGGACGTGGTGCGCCTGCAGCTGCCACCGCTGCGCGAGCGCCGCGAGGACATCGCACAGCTGGCCAGCACGTTCCTGGCCGCCGCCGCACGCAAGCTGGACACGCCGCCGAAACGCCTGACGGCGGCCGCATTGCAGGCACTGCGCGAGCACGACTGGCCGGGCAACGTGCGCGAGCTGGAAAACGTGTGCTGGCGGATGGCCGCGCTGGCCGCTGCTGACACCATCGGCGTGGCCGACGTCGATACCGCGCTGAACCGCGCACGGAGCCGTCGCGGCAGCAGTGCCGATCCGGGGCAGTGGGAAGCGCTGCTGGCCGAATGGGCGCGCCGGCAGCTGGCTGAAGGCGTGGAAGGACTGCACGCACAGGTGCGCGAGCGGGTCGACCATGCCCTGCTGGACGCCGCGCTGCAGATCACCCATGGCCGCCGTGCCGAAGCCGCGGCACGACTGGGTCTTGGCCGCAATACCCTGACCCGCAAGCTGGGCGCGGGACGTCGTCGCGGCGGCCATTGAACGGCCCCTGCACGCGATCCTCGCACCCGCTTGCCGAACTGTTGATCGTTCATGGACGATGCAACGCTTAGTGTCATCTGCAAGGAGTCTTTGATGCGCCTGTCCTTTGCCATCCTGTCGTTGTCAACCGCCGTGCTGCTGTCTGCCTGTGGCAGTGCGCCGAAGAAGGCCGAACCCACGCCGCCGCCGCCCACCGTGGTCAGCGCTGCCCGGCAGGGCGAGGCCAATCTCGCGCCGGCCTCGGCCAGCATCGTCAGTGGCCGCATCGCACTGATGGTGGAGCCTGGCGGCATCCACATCACCGGCCTGGTCGGTGGCCTGCAGCCGATGCAGCAGGCCGGCTTCCACATCCACGAGCGTGGCGACTGCAGCGCGGTGGATGCCAGCAGCGCCGGCAACCACTTCAACCCCGCCGGGGCTGCGCATGGTCGCGCCGGCACCGGCAAGCACCACCTGGGCGACATGGACAACCTGCGTGCCGACGCCCAGGGCCGCGCCAACGTCGATATCCACCTCAAGGGCGTTACCCTTGGCGGAGGCGCCGCCACCGATATCGCCGGACGTGCACTGGTCGTGCATGCCAACGCCGACGACTATCGCAGCCAGCCCGCCGGCAATGCCGGCGTCCGCATCGCCTGTGGCGTGATCCGGGTCGTCCGCTGATCACTTCACCACAGGCATCATCGAGGGAGAGATTCCAATGCGTCTGATCCACACTTCGCTGTTTGCGGCCATCGCCGCGCTGGGCCTGGCGGCCTGCAACCCGCAACCGGCCGCGCCGCAGGCGGAAACCCCGCCGGCCACGCCGGCCGACGGCGCCACCACCGAACCCGCTGCAACCCCGCAGCCGGCTGCCGCACCGGCGGCCGATGCTTCGGCCACCGCCGAGCTGGCACCGACCCAGGGCAACGAAGCCAAGGGCAGCGTCACCTTCAAGGTGGTTGACGGCAAGGTCCACGTGACCGGCCAGATCACCGGCCTGAAGCCGGGCAGCGAGCACGGCTTCCACATCCACGAGAAGGGCGACTGCAGCGCGCCGGACGGCATGAGCGCCGGCGGCCACTTCAATCCCGGCAAGCAGGATCACGGCAACGTCGCCACCGATCCGCATCACGGCGGCGACATGCCCAACATCAAGGCCGACGACAAGGGCGTGGCCACCATCGACGGCCCGGTGTCGAGCAACGTCAACATCGGCAAGGGCGATGACTTCGACATCATCGGCCGTGGCCTGATCGTCCACGCGGATGCAGACGACTACAAGACCCAGCCGACCGGCAATGCCGGCGCGCGCCTGGCGTGCGCGGTGATCCAGAAGGCCCCGTAAGCATCAAGGAACGCCGGCGCAAGCCGGCGTTCTTCCTTATCGGTAGTGCCGGCCGCTGGCCGGCAATCGCAGTTCCGGACGTTGCCGGCCAGCGGCCGGCACTACCCGCCTTCAGCGCGCCAGCAGCTCGCGTGCGTCCTGGCCTCGCAGTGCACGAACGACACTGCGGCCATTTCTGCTGGAAACGGAAAACGCCGGCGCAAGCCGGCGTTCGTTCTTCTTTATCGGTAGTGTAGGCCGCTGGTAACCATCGCAGATCCGGACGTTGTACCAGCGGCCTATCCTTCAGCGCGCCAGCAGCTCGCGTGCGTCCTGGTAAGCGCAGTGCACGAACAACACTGCGGCCATTTCTGCTGGAAACGGGAAACGCCGTAAAGTAAGCGTTCGTTCTTCTTTATCGGTAGTGTAGACCGCTGGCCCATCGCAGATCCGGACGTTGTTACCATCGGCGCACACTACCCGCCTTCAGCGCGCCAGCAGCTCGCGCGCGTCCTGGCCGGCCTCGCAGTGCACGAACAGCACTGCGGCCATTTCTGCTGGAAACGGAAAACGCCGGCGCAAGCCGGCGTTCTTTCTTTCTTTATCGGTAGTGCCGGCCGCTGGCCGGCCATCGCAGATCCGGACGTTGCCGGCCAGCAGCGGGCACTACCCGTCTTCAGCGCGCCAGCAGCTCGCGGGCGTCCTGGCCGGCCTCGCAGTGCACGAACAGCACCGGCACGCCATGCGCTTCCAGCACCGCGGCCATCTGCCGCTGGCGCATCAGGAACTGCTCGTAGATGCCCTGCAGGCGGTCGCAGTCGTTCTTGCTGTGGTTGTAGTACGCGCACCAACCGGCCGGATCGAACAGCGCCATGCGTGCCTCGCCATGGGTATAGCGCAGCAACGGCTCGGGCGCGGCATTGAGCCACTCATCCTCGCCCGGCGCCATGATCGCGGTCTCGATCAGCGGCCACAGCGCGGCCAGGCCCTGGTTGTCGTACTGCATCGACATCATCGCGGCCAGGTCGTTCACGGTGAAATAGCGCGCGTGCTCGATGCGGGCCCCGAAGGCGTTCTGCGCCATCAGCGCGGTATCGGCATGCGCCATGCCGTTGGCCAGGAGGGTGTCTTCCAGCGCCTCGGCCACGGCATGGGTGGTGGCCACGTCGCTGCCGGTCAGCAGGAACGGCACCACGCGCAGGCCGCCCCCCACCAGGGTCACATCGGCCTGGAACGGCAGCGGCACATCGCCTGCGGCATCGGTGCCGAAGGCCAGCAGGCGCGGGCCCTGGTTGCGGCCCGGGGCACGCATCTGCAGTTCTTCCAGGCGGCGATGGATCGGCCAGCCCGGACGCAGGACTTCGGCCGGGTCGAAATGCGCGGCGGCGAACACCAGGTCCAGCTCGGCGACCTGTGGCACCAGCTTGGACAGGTCACGGCCGACACGTTCGGCCAGTTCACCGGCCTGTTCAGCGCTGAGTACCGCCTGGCGGGGGATTTCGCCGCCGGCCAGTTCCAGGGCCAGCACGCCAAGGGCATTCATCGCGGGGTCGGGTTTGCTCATGGTTCCACGGTTGGCCCATCACAGGGCGGCAGCTACACTTGGCTCCATTATGCCTGCTCCGCCGTGCAGGCCATGTTGCAGACACCCTCATCCATGCCAGGTATCTCCATGCCCAACGCTCGTCCCGTCGCCATCCTCGGTGGCGTCCGCATTCCGTTCTGCCGCCAGAACACCGCGTATTCGGATGTCGGCAACCTCGGCATGTCGGTCCGTACGCTGGGCGCGCTGGTCGAACGTTTCGGCCTGCACGGCCAGCAGCTGGGCGAAGTGGCGATGGGTGCGGTGATCAAGCACTCCAGCGACTGGAACCTGGGCCGTGAGGCCACGCTGTCCTCCGGCCTGTCGCCGCTGACCCCGGGCATCACCCTGCAGCGCGCCTGCGGCACTTCGCTGGACAGCATCATCACCGTGGCCAACAAGATCGCGCTGGGCCAGATCGAATCGGGCATCGGTGGCGGTTCGGACACCACCTCCGACGTGCCGATCGTCTACGGCAAGAAGCTGCGTGCACGCCTGCTGGCCGCCAACCGCGCCAAGAGCACCGGCGACAAGATCCGCGCGCTCACCGCCGGCTTCAAGTTCTCCGAGCTCAAGCCCGAGTTCCCGGGCGTGGCCGAGCCGCGCACCGGCAAGAGCATGGGCGACCACTGCGAGGACATGGCCAAGGAATGGAACATCTCGCGCGACTCGCAGGACGAGTGGGCGGTGTCCTCGCACAAGAAGCTGGCCGCCGCCTATGAGCGTGGCTTCTTCAACGACCTGATCGCACCGTTCCGTGGCGTCGAGCGTGACAACATCCTGCGCCCGGACACCTCGCTGGAAAAGCTGGCCACGCTGAAGCCGGCGTTCGACAAGGTTTCCGGTCGCGGCACGCTGACCGCTGCCAATTCCACCCCGCTGACCGACGGTGCCGCTGCGGTACTGCTGGCCAGCGAAGAGTGGGCGCGCGCGCATGGCCATGAGCCGCAGGCCTACCTGCGTGACGCACACGTGGCGGCAGTGGACTTCGTGCATGGCGAAGGCCTGCTGATGGCACCGACCATCGCGGTGCCGGAAATGCTCAAGCGCAATGGCCTGACCCTCCAGGACTTCGACATCTACGAGATCCACGAAGCCTTCGCCGCGCAGGTGCTGTGCACCCTGCGTGCGTGGGAGAGCGAGGATTACTGCCGCAACCGCCTGGGGCTGGACGCACCGCTGGGCCGCATCGACCCGGACAAGATCAACCTGCTGGGTTCGTCGCTGGCCACCGGTCATCCGTTCGCCGCCACCGGTGCCCGCGTCATCGCCACCGCCGCCAAGCAGCTGGCCGAACGCGGCGGTGGCCGCGCGCTGGTGTCGATCTGCACCGCCGGCGGCATGGGCGTGGTGGCGATCGTCGAACGCTGAGCATCACGGTAGTGCCGGCCGCTAGCCGGCAGCGCTGGTACGAAAACGCCGCCCAATGGGCGGCGTTCTTTTTTGCATCGGTGGGTGCCGACCGTTGGTCGGCACGCTTCACGGCAACCGCGGATTACCGAACTCGTCGCGTTCTTCGTTGGCGTCATACACCGGCGGCTGCACCGCGATCGGCTGCTCTTCCACCGTGGCACGCAGTGGCGCCTCGCTGCCGCGCACCAGCGCCACGCTGTCCTCGCCGCGCTGCAGGCGCAGCGCATTGGCCAGGCACTGTGCGGCCAGCGCGTGTTCGCCACGCTGGGCGAACAGCTCACCTAGTGCTTCCCACGCCGGTGCACCGGCGCCCGCGGCGATGGCCTCGTGCAGGAACGCATCGGCGGCCTCCCACTGCTGCTGGGCCAGGGCCACGCGGCCCTGCGCCAGCCGCAGCGCGGCCGAGCCGTCATGCACGTTGCGCCAGCGAGCGAGGTTGGCCTGGCGGGTGGCCAGGCGCTCGGCCGGCAGGCGGCCATACAGCGCCACCAGTTCGTCATCCCAGCGCTGGTCCAGGGCCTGTTCCAGCGCCAGCAGCGCCGGCTCGTCCCAGTCCAGCGCCACGGCGCGGCTGGCATAGGCGCCCACCACGTCCGGGGTCGGGCGCAACGCCTTCGGCGTGGCTTCCCACTGCGCGGCCAGTGCGTTGACGTCGGCCGCTTCCAGCAGCGCCTGCGCAGCCAGCCGCGCTTCCAGTTCGCTGCTGGCCTCGGCCGGCAGCACCTTGCTCTGGCGCAGTGCACCCAGCTGGCCATACGCCTCGTGGGCGCGGCCGGCCTGTGCCAGTGCCTCGGTGCGCAGCCACAGGCCGCGTGGCGGCAGCGGCTGGATCGCCGCCACGTCCAGCGCGTTGATCGCATCCACCGGCAGGTCGCGCGCCAGCAGCTGCTCGGCGCGCAGCAGCGCCTGCAGGGTGGCGTCACTTTCGCCCAGGCGCTGGAGCAGTGCTTCGCCGGCGGGGCCGTCGGCGCGTGCCTGTGCGCTGCGCACCGCATTGGCCAGCGCCACCGCGCTCACCTCCGGGTCCTTGGCCGCACCGTCCAGCAGTTTTTCGGCACGCTGCCACTGGCCATGCTCATAGGCCTGCAGGCCGTCTATCAGGCGCACCCGGCCCTGCTTGCGGCGGTAGCGGCCCCAGGCGCGGAACGGTGCGGCGATCAGGCTCCACAGCAGCCACAGCACCAGGACCGTGATCACTGCCAGCAGCGCCACCTTCGGCAGGTTGCTGTGGTAGTCGTAGCCGCCGTAGCGCAGGGTCACCTCGCCAAAGCGGTTCAGGTCATCGGCGCCGAGCCATTGCGCGGCCACCACGCCGATGGCCACGGCCAGCAACAGCACGACCAGGGATTGCAGGGGTTTCATGCGGGCTTACCTCCGGTCGGTCTGGGTGCGCAGTTGTTGCAGGGTGCTGCCAAGGACAGCGTCGTTGGCCTGCAGCGGCAGTTCGCGCAAGGCCTTCAGTTCAGCACGTTGCGCGCGCAGGGCTGGTGAATCCGGCCAGCGCCGCTGTGCCCAGTGCTCCACGCGGTCCAGGGCGGTATTGCGGCCGGCCCGGTCGCCGCGCTCGATGGCGGCACGGGCCAACGTCAGTTCCAGCTGCAGCGCATCGTCGGCAGTGCGCTGCTCGGCGGCGGTCAGCGGGCCGTTCTGGCGGCTCGGGGTGATGTCCACGAACGGCGCCAGCGTGGCCTGCCACCAGGGCTTGGCTGCGTTGCTGCCGGTCGTGCCGGTGATCTGCGAGGGCAGGCCTTGCAGCGCCTGGGCCACAGCATCCAGGCGCTGCAGCGCCTGCACGCGCGGGCCGCTGCCGAGTGCATCCAGTGCCTCGCGCTCCTGCACCAGCGCCTGGCGCAGGTTCAGTCCCTCAGTGTCGGGCAGTTCGGCCAGTGCGGTGGCCGCCTGCGCATACAGGCGACGTGCGCCGTCTACGTCGTCGGCGTAGTTCAGGCGCTGTGCGGCCTGGGTCAGCAGCAGCTCGGCCTCGTCGCGCTGCACTGCCTGGCGGCCCTGGTTGGCGCTGTCGGCCAGCTTGGCCAGGTTCTCTTCCAGCAACGCGCTGCGCTGGGAGAGGCCCAGCATCTCGTCGCGCAGCACGCGGTTGGTGGTCGCTGCGTCCTGCAGGCGCTGGCTGGTCGCGCGCTGGTCACGACGCATCGCATCCAGCGTGGCCTCCAGGCCCTTCAGCTGGACGGCCGTGGTCTGTGCCTGCGCTTCCTGCTCATGCTGTTGCTGCTGCCAGACGTACCAGCCGGCATAGCCGCCCGCGCCGAGCACGACCACAGCGGCCAGCGGCAGCAGCCAGCGCACGGGTCGATGGGGTGGGGGAGCGGGCGGAGTGTCGTTCATCGGGCTTCCTTGTCGGCAGCGTCGCCGGTGGAAGTCCGGCAGGCCGCGTTGTGCACAGCATCACTGTTGCCGACGACAGCGGCAAGCGTGATCCACGTCCCTGTTCAGGTCGCTGCCGGGACGGTGAGCGTGGCGTGTGCAGCGGCCACCAGCTGCGCAGCGGTGGGGCCGGCGCTGCGCGAGATGTGCCGCAGGCCGAGCGACCGCGCCTGTTCGCCGAGGCGGTCGCTGGCAACCACCACGCGGACCTCTGCCCGCAGGCGCTGCTGCCACGTCGGCGGAAGCTGCTGCCACAAGTGCTGCAGCGCTTCGCCACTGCTCACGGCCAGCACCCACGGCTGGGCTGAATGCGCCAAGCGGGCCAGCGTGCGCCGAGGCAGGCGCAGCAGACGGCGCTGATAGACGTCGGCGCGTTCGATCGTGGCGCCCGCCGCCTGCAACTGCGCGGCGATCAGGCCGCGCCCGCCGGGCGCGGTCACCAGGCCGATGCGCAGGCCGCGGACGTCCGCCAGCACCGGCAGCGCAAGCAGGCCTTCGCTGTCCATCCGCTGCGGCGCATGCACCTCGGCCACGCCGTGCGCCTGCAGCGCGCGCGCGGTGCCTTCGCCCACGGTCAGCCAGGGGCTGCGCTGCGCTTCGGCCAGCGCCAGCAGCGATGCTGCGGCGGTGACGGCGGCAGGGCTGGTGAACACCACCCGGTCGCAGTTCAGCGCGCGTTGCAGCTGGCCCAGCACGGGCGTGCCGTGCAGGCGCTGCAGCCGCCACGGCGGCAGCGCCAGTACCTGTCCGCCCCGCCCGGCAACGGCGCGGCGCAGCGCCGCCTGCTGGCCCTGTGGGCGCAGCGAGATCAGGGTCCAGCGGGCGCCGGAACGGGTGGCGCCAGTGGGTATCGTATGGTCGACCATTGCCTGCATTATGCGGGCCCTTCGTTGTCGTGGTCGCTGCTCCGATGTCCGTTGATGCCCTGACTTCCTCGTTGGCCGCCCTGCAGGACGTGCTGGACTGCATGCCGGCGGTGCGCGCCATGCAGATCCGCCTCGACGGCTATGCTGACGGCGTGCTGCGCATCACCGCGCCGCTGGCCGCCAACGTCAACGACAAGGGCAACGCCTTCGGCGGCAGCCTGGCCTCGGTGCTGACCCTGTCCGGCTGGGCCCTGGTCAGCCTGCGCCTGCGCCTGGCCGGCCACGATGCCGAGGTCTACGTGGCCGACAGCAACCTGCGCTACCTGGCGCCGGTCTACGAGGACCTGCATGCCCACGCCGAAGCGGCCGAAGCCACCGGCTGGGATGCCTTCCTGAACACCTTCCGCCAGCGCCGCAAGGCCCGGATCAGCATCATTGCCACCCAGCCCGGTGCCGATGGCAAGCCTGCGGCCGAGTTCAGCGGTCGCTTTGTTGCCTTCGCCAGAGGGTAGGATGGCAGGCTGACGTCCTGGGGAAACCACCGATGCGCCGCCTCATCCAGTTCCTGATGTATTCCCTGCTGCTGGTCAGCGCCGTGGCTTCGGCCGACGACCTGAGCCGCAAGCAGCGCAAGCTGCTGGAAGAGACCCAGGTCGCCTACGGCGCCACCATCCGCTGGGGCAGCATGGACGATGCCATCGGCTACCTGGACCCGAAGCTGCGCAAGGAAAAGCCGCCGACCGAGTTCGAGCTCAACCGTTACGCGCAGCTGCGCGTGTCGTCCTACCGCGAGCGCAGCAGTGCCGCGCTGGATGGCGGCCTGGTCGAGCGCCGGGTCGAAATCGGGGTGATCAACCAGAACACCCAGGCCGAGCGCACGGTGGTGGTGGTCGAGCGCTGGCGCTGGGACCCGGAGGCCAAGCGCTGGTGGCAGACCGCCGGCCTGCCGGACCTGTGGAAGGGGCAGTGACGGGCCGCGTCCGGCTTGTGCGACAATCGGCGCCCGCTTAATCGACCCGTGACCTGAGTGAATTACGAAGAGTTGCTGGCCTTTGCAGGCCGAAACCCGATGCTGTCCGCGGCCCTGGTCGGCCTGACCGTGGCCATCATCGTCACCGAGATCCGCCGCCTGTTCCGGGGCTTCAAGGGCATCAAGCCCGCCGAACTGACCCAGCTGATGAACGCGGGCGGCACGGTGGTGGTCGACCTGTCGGCCAGCGGTGACTTCGAGAAGGGCCACATTGCCGGCAGCCGCAACGCCCAGGCCAGTGCCTTCGGCCCGGAGCACAAGCTGGTTGCCAACGCCAAGCAGTCGCCGGTGGTGCTGGTGTGCCGCAGCGGCAACGCTTCGGAAACCGCCGCCAAGGCGCTGAAGAAGGCCGGTTTCGAGAAGGTCTACGTGCTCGACGGCGGCATCCCCGCCTGGCAGCAGGCCGAGCTGCCGCTGGTCAAGGGCCGTAACTGATTGTCGCAGGTGGCGGATCCGGCCTTGTCTGGGCCGGATCCCGCCCCCATCGCAGTAGTTCGACCATCGTTTTCATTGCATTCATCTGGAGTTACTGGAAATGTCCGAAGAGATCACCAACGGCGCCGCTGCGCCGGTCGATGCCGCTACCGGCCCCGCTTTCACCGTCGAGAAGATCTACGTCAAGGACGTCTCCTTCGAGTCGCCGAACGCGCCGACCATCTTCAATGACCAGGTGCAGCCGGAGCTGCAGCTGAATCTGAACCAGCAGGTGCAGCGCCTGGGTGAGAACGCCTTCGAAGTCGTGCTGGCCGTGACCCTGACCTGCCAGGCCGGTGAGCGCACCGCCTACGTGGCCGAAGTGAAGCAGGCCGGCGTGTTCGGCCTGGTCGGCCTGGATCCGCAGTCGATCGACGTGCTGCTCGGCACCCAGTGCCCGAACATCCTGTTCCCGTACGTGCGCCAGCTGATCAGCGACCTGATCCAGGCCGGCGGCTTCCCGCCGTTCTTCCTGCAGCCGATCAACTTCGAAGGCCTGTACGCAGAAACCCTGCGCCAGCGCCAGGAGCAGGGCGACGCACCGTCGCTGGCTGACTCCGAGCCGGCCGGCAACGCCTGATTCCTGCCGCGACGTCACGGATGAGCACTCCCGCTGACAAGATCGCCGTGCTTGGCGCCGGTTCCTGGGGAACCGCGCTGGCCAGCCTGCTCGCGCGGCACGGTCACCCGACCGTGCTGTGGGGCCGCGATGCTGCCGTGGTCGACGCCATCGACCAGCGCCACGAGAATCCGCGTTACCTGCCGGGCATCCCGCTGCCGGACAGCCTGCGGGCTACCACCGACCTGGCGTCGGCGGTGGAGGGCGCGGCCTGGATCCTGGTGGTGACGCCGTCGCATGCCTTCGGTGAAACCGTGCGCGCGCTGGCGCCGCTGCGTCCGGCCGGTGCCGGCGTGGCCTGGGCCACCAAGGGCTTCGAACCCGGTTCGGGCCGCTTCCTGCATGAAGTGGCGCGCGAAGTGCTGGGTGAGGACGTGCCGCTGGCCGTCGTCACCGGGCCGTCGTTCGCCAAGGAAGTGACCCAGGGCCTGCCGACCGCGATCACCGTGCATGGCGACGTGCCCGAGTTCGCGCAGACGGTGGCCGAGGCGATGCATGGCCCGGCGTTCCGCGCCTACACCGGCGACGACATGGTCGGTGCCGAGCTGGGCGGCGCGATGAAGAACGTGCTGGCGGTGGCCACCGGCGTGGCCGATGGCATGCAGCTGGGCCTCAACGCCCGTGCCGGCCTGATCACCCGTGGTCTGAACGAGATGCTGCGCCTGGCCGCTGCGATCGGCGCCAAGCCGGAAACGCTGATGGGCCTGGCCGGCCTCGGCGATCTGGTGCTGACCTGCACC
Source organism: Stenotrophomonas sp. FSL W7-1447 (assembly GCF_037966425.1). NCBI lineage: Bacteria > Pseudomonadati > Pseudomonadota > Gammaproteobacteria > Lysobacterales > Lysobacteraceae > Stenotrophomonas > Stenotrophomonas sp. FSL W7-1447. The sequence goes on from NZ_CP150199.1 coordinate 179,654, forward strand.
GGCGACCTGTCGCGCAACCGTCGCCTGGGCCTGGCCCTGGGCCGCGGCCAGACGCTGCAGGATGCCGTGCGCGAAATCGGCCAGGTGGTCGAGTCGGTGCAGACCGCCGACGAAGTGATGCGACAGGCGCGCCGCCATGGCATCGACCTGCCGATCTCCGACCGCGTGCGTGCCGTGCTGCACGGCGAGCAGACCCCGGAAGAAGGCCTGCGTGCATTGCTGGCGCGGGAACAGAAACCGGAATATCCGGACACGCTGTTCAAGTGAATCGAAAAACCCCGGCCACGTGCCGGGGTTTTTTATGTGCGTGCCCCATCCACGCATGGCGTGGATCTACTGCGGAACCCGCTTCGCCCGGCGGCAGCAATCACCGCGCCCGTGGCGGCGCGCTGGTGTTGTCCATGTCCGAGAAGATCAACCACGGCCCATCGCCCACGCGCTTCAGCGTCAGCGTGAATTTGCCGGTGTCCCCCACGTTGTTGCCGTAGCGGTAGGCACCAATGATGTAGCCCGTGTTCCCGTCCACCGCGTACGCCAACGCACGCAGCCGCAACGGACTGCCGCCCTGGCCGGCGTAGGCGCGTGCAATCGCGTCGCGCCCGCGCACCGGCGGCTGGTTGCTCTGCAGCACAAAGCCATCCTCGGCGAACAACCCGGCCAGCGCCTTGGCGTCGCCCGTGTGCCACGCCTGCTCGTAGTCGCGCAGTACGCGATCCAGCGAAGGGGGCAGGGCTGCGCTCGGGAGAGGCTGCGCAGGCTTCGCGTTTTCTGCATCGTGGGCAATTGCCGGCGATGCCAGCAGCAGGGCACTGCAGAAGATCATGGCGAGTCGTGTACGGCGCATGCGTCCGGCTCCAGGCGATGACGGGAAGCTACGAACGCATCCTTGCACGGTGCTGGTTAGAATCACGCGGCTGCCGATTTGGTGGATGCAGCGCAGATCAGACAAGGACAGGGAATGAAGATTCGAATCACAGGGATGACACTGACGGTCGCATTGCTGGCTGCCTGCGGGCAGGCACCCGCACCGGCCGCAGCACCGGCGGCACCGGCACCGACTGCCGAAGCACCTGCGGCCACGGCCACGGCGGCCGAGAAGGAACCGTCCACCGAAGACGGCGTGGACCCAGCGGTGTGGGACAACGAAGGCGAACCGGAAGACCCGAGCACCGGCGGCGAACTGACCTGCGCGGACAATCCGCTGGCGACCCACTTCTTCACCCTGGTCGGTGGCAACACCGTGGACGACTGCGGTCGCAAGGACCCGAAGGTGCTGGCGGCCTTCAATACCCTGATGAAGGGCACTGCGGCAGCCGAATCCGCTGACAAGGAGATTCCCTCGCTGCGCCAACGGCTGTTGAGCGGCCCCAGCGGGCCCGGCGAGCGGGTGGTGCTGCAGGGCGAGCCATGGTGGTTCTACACCGCCTGCCAGGCCCACGACTGCCCCGGCACCGCGTTGGCGATGCTGTATTCGCCAACGGAAGCGAGGATGGTCGGCCGTCTTACCGCGCGCTGCCGTGTGTGGTGGCTGGGCGAACCGACGGCGGAACAACATGCGCAGATCGAACTGCGCCAGCCACTGCAGGATGCCGCGTTGAAGGAAGACAGCGCGCTTTGCGAGTGAGGTGGCGCCCGCGTCATCCTTCGGGCTGCATGCGCGCGCTGGCCTGTGCGTTCATGGTCAGGCACGCCAGGATCAGCCCTTCCATCACCCGGTCGCCCACGTACTCGGCCTCCGCGCCGTTCTGACGCACGCGCTCGGCCGCCAGCAGCAGCTCCAACGTCACGCGTTGGCCGGCCAGTGCACAGTCCGCATCGGCCAGCGCCATGCAACGGCCCGGCATCTGGTGACGCTCTGGCCAAGGCTGGCCATCGGCGGCCGCGCCTTTGCCGATGTGGTGAAGCGTGGCGATGAAGGCGTTCGGATCGGCCGCAGGCGCGTGCTCTGGCAACTCACCGGCATTGGCGGGCGAGTGATGCGGATGCAGGCGCGGGAAGTCCGGTGATGTCATGGCAGTGCTCCGTGCAGGACAGACGGTAGCCGCCACACAAAGGTGGCGGGCGGAGACGTGGCTCGAAAACCGGGAGATCACGAACAAGACCGGCAGGCGCAAGGCCTCCACGCTCCGCCCGCCATAGCCGGCAGACGGAATGCCAGCCGGCGCCACGCGGGGTGACGCCGGCTGGCAAGCGCAAACAACGTTCGTGATCTAACGGGTTTTCGAGGCCCGGCCACCGATTTTCCGGTGGCCCGCCATCTGTACGCGGGTCGCGGCGCAGTGCCAATCAGAACAGTTGCATTCCACGCTGAAACAAAGACGCTTTCGGCATTCTTGCATGCGGTTAAGCCGTCGCAGACGCAGGCGCCGCAACGGCCGTAGCGGCTTGGGGAATATGCGACAGCCGTCGTGGTTGGCGCCCTCGGACGCCGCACCTGCAATGGGCAAAAGCGACACGATCGCGTCGGCCGGTAGGCAGCGGCGCCGGATGGCCAAGATCAGCAGCAGGAATGGCCGCAGATCCGCATCACGCGGGTGAGAGCTGCCTCACCATGTCGGCGATGATCACGTGGACCAGTGTTCTCAGGAAATGGACCTCGCCTTCCAGGGTTGGGCCGATGGTGAAACGGGTCAGCCATTGCTGGTTTTCCTGCAGCACCTCCGCATAAAGCGACTGGGCTTCGCTCGCGATGCGGTCGATCTGATGGCGCAGCTGCCGGGTGGCGGCTGGCCTTCCCAAACCCAGGGCTTCACCGGCAGAAACCAGATGCTCGAAACGAAGGTCGTGGAAGCGCGCGACACCGAGAATGGGCCACGATAGTTCCGAGCGTTCTGGCCAACGTGCGCCCTCGTCGGCATACGCGCGGGTCTCGTAAGATGCGGTGGACAGCAGGTCGTAGTGGGGGGCCAATTCGATACCGCTGCTGTCGACCAGGAAGCTCAGGTTCTTCAGGTGCGCATCGTTGTTGCCGGTGAGTACATTGAAGATCAGCCAGTCGAACAGGCGGACGCGCGTCTTGAGCTTGCTTCTGCATTGCTCGACGATGACCTTCAGGGTGTCGATGCTCCCGAGCGTGTACTTGAACTGACGGTCGAGGTTGAGCAGCTGGCAGGCGTCGATCGCGTGCCGACGGTGGATGGCGTCGGCGGTGATTTCGCGATCAAAGCGCTCGATGATGAAGACCGGCTCAGGTACGTAGCGGCGCTCGATCCTCGGCACCTGCAGCCCCATGCGCTGTGCAAGGCGCATCACGAACCATTCGTTGATCACGCTGTGCGGGTAACTGCTGCTGGTGCTGTCAGGCTTGAGGATGTGGGTCGAGGGCTCGGCACCCAGAGGCTGGTAGAGTTCCTCCCCCACCTCGATGATGGCCAGCTTGTGCTGGGCACCTGCCAGTGACATGCGCTTGGCGGCGCCGGCGGCGAGCGATGTACGTGGCAGTCCCTGGATACGGGTGGAGAGTTCCCTATCGGGCAGCGGTTCCCTGCCACCGGGGAGCAGGTGCGTCCCGGGCGGGAGCAGCGTCAACGAGCCAGCCGATTCCGCGCCGTAGGCGGCCAGCAAGGCGAACGCATCGGCGCCATCCACCCTGGCATCGGTTGCCATCAACGTGCGTTGTTGCTCTTCCGGCAGCAGGTTGTCGAAATACCACTGCACCGGTCGCTGGCTGGAGCCATCGGCGATGGCGGCTTCCTGCAGTGGCAATGCGGGTGCCAGCGGAAACCGATATGCGTTGCCGAGCCACTCCGGCGCATAGGTGAAGCGCCACAAGTTTGCTGCCTCGGTCAGGTGGCCCACCGGCGCTTCATCGATGCTGACCTGCAGTTCGCGGGGTGGACGCGGATAGTGCAGTCCAGACAGGACGGTCGTTGTAATCACGTCCTTGAGGTCGATACGGGGGGCGCTCATGGCGCCTTCCCGTTGGCACGCCTTGTCAGAAGGGCCATGGCTTCGTCCGGCACGTCGATTTCGACATGCAGCCCCAGCTCGTCAAGCACGTTGAACAACTTGCCCCATTGCACTGTGGTACCGCCGCGTTCGACCTTGGCCAGGAAATTCTCGCTGACCCCGATGCCTTCGGCGGTTGCATCCTGGCGCAGCCCCTGATGCTTGCGGGCGGCTCTCACCAATGGTCCCAAGGCCTCCGCCTTGTCGAGCCTGATCTTCAATGGGAACTCCCCGGCAGAGCCTGATGCTCCGGATTCGACCCATCGTCTATATCATATAATCCTCACTAAATTAAGGATTTTTCGCGCAGGACCGGAGATCCACCGGGAATCCTTGTGCGCTTGAGGATTTCTATGGAAAAGATCTGGATGCCCTGAAATCCTTATCAACACCAGGATTTCTTTGCAAGAATGTCCGGCTGGCCAGAAATCCTCATGAACGAAAGGATTTTCTGGAGTGGTACGGAGTGCCATGCCTCCTCCGTCCATTGGCAGCGCCACGACGGCGGGATGTCCGCGATGCCGTGGGGCCCAGTGGAGCCCGTCAGGAACGTGCCGGGCAACCTCTGCCTGCAGCGCAGGTCAGCTTGGTCGCATGCCGGCCACTACCAACCAGGGCCGCACGCGAAGCGACCGCTACTTGCTCGCGCGCCGCGCGCCCTTCTCGTCGGCGTCCTTCGCATCGCCACGGCTCTGCGCGAACTCCGGGAAGGTCTTCGCGATCGAATCCTTGTCCGGCAGGATGTAGAACACACCGCCCTTTTCGAACGTGGACTGCACGATCTGCTCGTAGAACGTCGGCGAGACGTTGATGCAGCCGTGGGTGACGCGGTTGTCGTCCGGCGTGGGCGATGCCAACCGCTCGGCGCGCTTCTCTTTCGGGCTGCCCGGCGGCAGCGGGTGCAGCGAAACGGCGGAATCATAGTCCACCCACAGCACGCGCCCGGCATCGTCGGAGGGGCCGTAGCCGCCAATGAAGCGGCCGGCAGGCGTGGTGCGGTCGTGGCCGGGAATCGCGCTCAGTGCGAGCTTTGCGACGCCGGGTGCGGAGTGGTCGCCGATGGCCGAACCGAACAGTGCCGGTGCCGCGCCACGCAGCTTGCCCTCGCCGCTGAAGATCAGCACCTGCGCCGCCGCCTTGTCCATGACCGCGAACGGATAGCCCTGGTTGTCCTTGCTGGCAACGACCCAGCCGGCCAGTTCGATCACGGTCTCGGACACGCTCTGGTCGGGCGGCAGTTCATCGATGGCGGCGACGCGTTGGGCCGGTACGTCGTCCTTCGCGTCCTTTGCGTTGGCTACGCCACTGCACGCAACCGCTAGCGCCATGGCTAGAGTGGCGTGCAGGGCGCGGCGTGCAGGGGAGGAGGAAGTACGAATGGCACGGCTCCTTGCAATGCAGATCTGTGGTGGAAGGACGCCAGTGGCCGGCGAAGGCCACTGGTTCCCGGTACAGATGTGGATCAATTCAAACGGTGAGGGAGCGGTTACCCGCGCGGCTTGCGGCCGGCAGGTGCCCTTTCAAGCTGCTGCACGCGGCCTTCGATCTGGTCCAGGCGCTGGTTGGCCTGCTGTGCGGACTGGTTGGCGGACTCAGCGCTCTGTGCGGCGCCCTGCACCTTTACATCGAGCTGGTCGAGGCGCGAGTTGATCGTTGCAAACTCGTTCTTGTAAGAGGCGCAAGCGCCAAGGCTCACGGTGGCGATGAGCGCTACAGCAAGCGCGCGGGCCGTCTTCATGTGTTGCGGGTTCAGGTTCATTGCACTCCCTCCTTCGTCTGGGGAAGCTGGAATATAGCGGCGTTTGTTCCCGGCGCTACCAAGCGCTTTCAGCTGGAATTTGACTACGTGGAAGGGCTGTGAAGTCCGCCTGTGACCCAACATTAACAAGCGGGATCAGGCGAGCTGGTCTGCGTCGGCCGAGCGCCTTGCGCCTATTCAAGATCGCCAATTCATCAGTATGAAGCCGAACTCACGGGCGCTGGGTGTCCGTGCTTGTTGCGGCCGTGCACGCAGGCCGCCATCCACTGGCCTCAAGCAGCGCGTTGGCCGTCGCGGGCCGTACATCCAGCAGCTCCCCAATCGCCTTCGATCTGTCTGGCGCGCGGGAGACATAGTCGCGGGCGATGCGGTAGCCGATCCAGTAGCCGAGATCCCCGCGCCGAGCATCATCGCCAGGACCGTTGTACAGCCACTGCGATAGATCGGTGCCCCTGCTGTCCTGCACGAAGGCGCGCTCCAGTGCGCATTCGCGGCCCTGCGCCCAACGATGCAGATGCGCGTTGGCCGTTTGCCCGGAGATCAGCTCGCCTACGTACTCTGCGCCGCCTTCAAGCAACGTCATAGAGCAGCGTGGGCTGCTCGACCTCCGAGCGTGTGCCGGGCTGTTGCACGTGCACATACTCATGGGCGATCAGGTGCACGAAGCGGTCGCCCACATCGGGCTGCATCCAGTCGGCGTTGCACAGCGCTTCCAGGCCGATCACCACACCTGCTTCGGTGGTGACGCCGCCGCTGTTGCCGCGGCCGACCAGCACGGTGACTGGAGGAAAGCGAGCGGTGGGAAGCAGAGTGCCCAACCGGTCGAGTGCCTCGGCTACCCGCGCGCGCACTCCCGGCAACGCCGCCTCACACGTGCGTGCCTTCGCAAACAGCGCAGGCTTGTCCTGGATCGCGCCTGCAAGACGCTCCATCGAACCGATACGGCTGTCGGTGAAGCTGCGCAATGCATCGGTGCCGACGTCCAGATAGCCGCGTCGCAGGTCTTCGGCACCTGGCGATCCCCCGCTGGCATCCAACACGCTGAAGAAGCGCGTGACATCGTCTGTCCGGACCACAACGCGCCCGTCCGCGCTGGCTGCCTGCAGCGGCACGATGACGAGCAGCAGCACGAGCGCCCTGCAGCGGACGTCGGGCGGAAATAGCAGTGACGCGATGGATGCGCGTAGCCACGTGCCCATAGTTAGAGCGCGTTTTGGCCTCATAGTTGGGTGCAGCCGAGGCTCTACATTCACCGACTATTAGCACTTTGGCCCCATAGTCGGGGCGCTCGTAGCGTAGCTAATTGATATCGAAGGAAATGATTGCATAGTTGGAGACTTCTTTCATAGCTGAACCAACTATGGGTACGCGAATGAATATCCGCTCTCCAGACCGTGCAGTCTGCTGGCGTCTGCCACCTACCTGGATTCCGATGCAAGGTTGTGAAGACGTGGCTGAACCTAGTGAGGCAGCACGGATCTCGGATGGACGCAACGCGCAATGCAAGAAGTCGCTAATCAATGTGGCATGGACCCACAAATGAAAAGCCACTGTTAGTTCCACTCGCGCAATGGGCTCCAATCTAGCATTCGACTCGTCCGGAGAACGCTCGACGTACTAAGGCTTCAAGGATTGTAATGGATTGATTTTAAAGGAGGTATAACCATTTATGGCTTGCGAAATGCAGAGGGACTCAACGAGCTTGCAACGAGCATTGGTTTGCGTATGTTGGAGGAATGAACGCACTTTCCCTGCAAAGAGCGGCACTTGAAGCGTCCTCAGAAGAGGAACTGGCAGACAGGATCGTTGATGAGTCTGGGATCTGTGTTCGCGTGGGGGATGCCAGGCAGCTACTTGGATTCCGTAGCCTAGATGCAGGTAGACGAGCTGCAGTGCAGGGGCGCTTAGGCATCGAAGCGGTGAACTTTCCAGGTCGCCGTGGACGTTTGTCCCTTCGGCAGGCACCTATCAAGGAGCCCGTGCAATGAGCTAAGTAAGAAAGATCTCTGGGGAGAAGAAACAACAAACCCTGGCTGGCAGGCCAGGGCTTGTTCGCAGCTAGCGCTTAGTTCCGCGTAGCTGAATCTACTCCCGACCCGTGCTTCTTTCAAGTGCTCGTCAAAGCGGGAGGGGGCCGTGCAGCCATCTCCCACCATGAGGGAGATGGCAATGACCCCAGATCAGCTGAGGGATCATCTAAGAACGCTAGATCTATCAGTAGAAGATAGGTCCTTCGCACTCGAGCTCTTTGGCCAGGAACCAGGGCGCAGCGTTGGCGCCTATGCACTGGACAATGTGGTCGTCGACTTCTATTCAAGAAAGTGTCGCGATGTTCGCAGGCTGGAAAGCCATACAGTCGAGCAAACATTTGCATATGAGCTAGAAATTGATCCTGACGTCATCTCATATGTTTGCCAGGTCACTTGTCGTGGCATAAGGCGCGGCAATCATGTGTGCACCGCCCATGCAGACTTCTTTGTGGTTCGACGGTCCTCCGTGGAAATCGTGGAATGTAAGCCCATCTCCAAGCTCAGCACTCTTGTGGAGAGAAAGCCCGAAGAGTGGGTGCTGGACGGTGGGAAATATCGCAATCTGGTGTATGAGCGATGGGCAGCATCCCATGGGATCGAGTACAAGATCTGGGCCTCACCCAGCAACATCAGCCGATACCATAGGAACTTGCAGTTCATCTACCAAAACTGGGATGAAGATCTCTCAATGGTGCGCCGAGAGGGCTTTGCTGCGGTGGAAAAGCAGCTTTACATGGGGCCAAAAAGCATCGCGTTTCTTATGGAAGAGATCCCTTGGTTCAACGCTGGGGTCGCAGCAGGACTCTTGGCGGATAGGCTAGTCCACGGGCCCATAGGGCACATACCGATTACCGATACGCGCAACTTTCTCTTAAGCCTAAGTCAAGAGCAGGCGGAGGCGATTGCGGCCGAGTGCTGTAAGAACATCAACAACCTGTATGCCGAAGCTAGCGGCCCAGTTGCGCTCGCAAGTTCAGTTGATGTGGCAAAGGCAGTTGCAAGGCTGAAGAAGCTTGAATGCCTTGCTCGTGAAGGAAAGCGAGCGACACCCAAGATGAGGAAGTTGGAGGAGCGGGTGAGACTAGCGCGCGCAGAGGGTCGCAATCCTCTAGATGATCTCATCACCAACTACGCAAAGTGCGGGAACCGATCCAGTCGTCTCACTCACGCGCAATCAGAACTTGTACGCGGAGTCATTGGCTCACATTGGCTAAAGGGTAAGGTTGCGACGCTAGCCGATCTGTATCGTGAGCTAGCCCTGCAGTGCGAGTGCGCTGGCGTTCCTGTGCCTGGCCGGAAGGCGCTCGTCAGAAGAGTTCGATCCGTTTCAAGGGGGCAACGTGATCTTGCTGTCGGCGGTAAGCGAAACTATCAAGCAAATAGGCCGCGTTCCGACGCTCGGGTTAGATCAGGCCAAGCGCTTGCTGTGCACTCTGTCCTGCACATCGATGCAACCAAGGTTGACAACCGAGTCTTTACACAAGAAGACGAAGGGCAGCAAGACCACTGCCCGGTACTGTACTGCGGCCGTGACGAAGCGTCGTCTAAGGTTATGGCCCATGCCTTTGTCTTCGGTCCCGCTCGGCGCGAAGGGCCACTAATTTTGCTGAGGAACTATGTGCGCGAGCACGCGAAGCTTCCACACGCAATCGTGATCGATCGAGGCACTGATCTGAAGTCAGCCTTAGGTGATCTCTGTCGAACCTATGGCATCTCCATACTCACAGTGCCGACAGGCGCGAGTCGCTTCAACTCACAGTGTGAGACGGTTCAAGGGCTTATCAATTCCATGGTCAGCCACAAATTGATTGGGAGCACAAAGCCAGATAAAGCCGGTAGAAGTGTCGATGGAAAATTCAAAAGCAGATCGACCGCGCGCCTAGATTTCTCGACCGTAGAATCCGAAATTCACCACCTTCTGTACAGCCTGATGCCCGAGATGCCCGTGGATGGCTTCGCAGGTGCGCGAGAGCGATTTGAGAACAGTCAGTTGACTGCTCCAAACTCTGGAATACCAACGGTTGTAGACGATGACTTCCTATTTCAAACTTCAGTGAAATTGAAATCATGCTCTTATGAAAGAACAAGGGGGATCAGACACTGGAGGAGAAGCTACACGAACGCGGATCTCGCGTCGCGCGCGCATGAAGAGAAGATCCTCAGTGCTCGGCGTGATCCTGAGGATATTTCATTCGTTTGGATTCAGACCACGAAGAGACGCTACAAGGCATGGTGCTCGAAGGTCTCGGAGATTGGTCACTACTCCGAGCAGGATCGTCACTTCGAGGCAATGTGGGAGCAGTTCATCACGCCGGATGTTGAGAGCAAGAAGGAGGAGCTGCAGCGTAAGAACTATGAGAGGACGAGCATGGCCAACGCCAGGCAGCGAGCCAATGATATGGGGCTAGCAAGTGGAAAGGAAACGCAAGCCCCGCCAAATGCGAGTCGATCGAAGGTTCAAGCGAGATTGGTCGTCAACTTTGATGAGCTCCCCGATCTCATTGTGGAAGGGGATTCGCATGGACGCTAGCATCCTGCCCCATTTTCCAGCTGATGAGATGAGCTTCCCTTTCATACCACATCAGCGCTTTCTAACTACCCAGCACAGCCTACTGAAATCAGTTTCGAGAGCTCGGCCAGGAGACTTTGTTTGGTTGATAGCGCCCTCCTGGTCAGGAAAGAGCGAGTTGCGTCGGCAGCTGTTGCCTGAGCTCGGAGGAAATCCCCAACTTTGGCCAACAGGCCACTTGCCGCTGATCTCCGTAAGGGCAATCCTGAATCAGGGCGACAAGTTCAATCCGAAAGACTTCGCTTTGCGCCTACATCAGGAAATAACTGAGCCCGACACTAGCTGGACTAATGCTATGGAAACCGGTGGCGATCCTGACCAAACGCACGTGGCCGCAGAGCGGCGAGCCTCTTCAGTGTTCTGGCGTGAAGTGCGCGCGAGAACAGCGGAGAGAGACCTTCGTCTTTCGTTTGAGCGCATGTCTAGAATTCGCGGATTGAGGTACATCGTCATAGAGGAGGCTGCGAACATCTGCAGGGTTCCGAAGAGTCAGAGTTCACGCAACTACATGCTTGGCATCATGGCGCTTGTTGAAGAAATTGGTTGTGTGGCGATCATGATAGGAACCCATGAAGCGTCCACGCTCTATGAGGATTCCCAAGAGGTGTTCAATAGATCTGACGTTCTCTATATGCGTCCGTACGGTCTGAATGACAATGACGACCTGCGATCCTACGCCTCTCTGATCAAGGCGATCGGCAAGGGATTTCCACTTTCAAAAGGTAGCCTTCTCCAGGAAAACCTAGAGCTCATTGCTCTCAATGGAGGAGGAATTTTTGGCCCAACTCTGCGGTACTTGATGCGGGCGAATGAAGAGCGTTGTCGCAATGGTTCCAATACCATCGAGCTCGGGCATCTGCGAGCAGCGTCTGGAACCGAAAGGAATCACAGGCTGCTCTGGGGAGAGATAGACGCGTTCAATAGACTTGCCGATGGCAAGCGTTCTCTACGCCTAGCGGACTTCTTGACCATCAAGGGCTCATTGCCTAGCGAAGGCGATCTGTGAGGATGGAACCACCAAGATGGACGGTACTTCCACCTCTTGAGCTTCGTGATGCAGGTACTCCCTGGACAGAGTCGCTCAATGGATACGCAAATCGCTTGGCTAAGCTCAGCGGAATTTCGTGGTGCAAGATGCTTCAGCTTATCGACACCCACTCGTCGGAGGTGCCGTCTAGATACATTGATCAGCGCAGACTCGATGGGCTCGGGCCTGTGTCAGTACGGCGTGCGCGTTCACTAGAGAAGCTGACTGGGCAGTCACTTGTCGGTGCTACTTTGTATGGACTCTCAGAGATCGTCTCCTCAAGGGCAGCGAGCTGGAGTCGACACGCCGCTTGGTGTCCGATTTGCATCGGAGCTAGCGATATGGACGAGAGCGCCACAGAGAGGCTGATTTGGAGCTTCGATGCTTATTCTCACTGCTCGCTGCACGACGCCAGGATTGAGAACAGCTGTTCCAATTGTGGACTCGGGAAGTTGAAGAGCATTGCATTGAGAAAGTGCCCATCCTGCGGAGATCGCCTAGACAGGCGCACACGCTTTGACTCGGCGAACCCGACTCAGCGCTGGATCAATCAGTGCATAGAGGAACTGATCTCTTGGTGCTCAAATCATCCAAATCAGAGGCTTGAACTCTCGAACTTGGAGGTGTTTATAGAGGCAGTCGTGGCTAGAGGCGAGGGGCGAAAGTTGGATTACCGACCTCCTGCACGCTTGCCTGCAAGCTATTCTGACTACAAGAGCTGGACTAGAGTGAATTGCTTCAGACTCTTTAGAAGGAATGATCCGAGTCGATTAGAGTTCAATGAGCTACTCAATCTATCGGCAAATCAGTGCGTTTCTGTCTTGGACATTCTTCTCCAGCCTATCGAATCTGCGTCCGAACTTCTGCCTGGAATTGGATCGAATCCGGAGCTCCCACTAGGACGCGGTCGAGTGGCAGATGAGCGAAGAGAGTTTGCTCGATTGATTGACGCTCTGCTTGGTGATGACCAGTGCGTCCTTCCATCCTTCCAGGTGCTTGCGCAGCTGAGCGGAAGACGAGGGTCGTTCAAGTCTGGCCTACCGCACCACCACGCTCACTATGCGGTCCGGCTAAGGCGGCAACAGATGATGATTCGCGGTGTTTCGCGAAGAACGATAAACAGAGCATTTCGTCTTGCATGTCAGTTGAAACTTTCGCTACAAGGACAGCTGCTGATATCCGAAGCCGTGGCAAAACGAATCCACATCGAGATGGATGTCGCATCGAACATCGTGCGATCCGCGGAACTTGCCTGTAGCCTTCTTCTCCCAGTGGGAGGGATGAAGGGCGTAGCTCGTATACCCAATCTATGAGCTGAAGCCTTCCTGGTGGTCTTAGAAGTCTCTTGGTCTTAGATGCCCCGTCTGCCTGACGAACACGAGTGCATTCCACGGTTGCGAGGTGTCAGCAATAGTGCCGAAGGGTGGCATAAGTGCTGTTTGCTACGTCGACGGATGCGCAGAGCATCAGAGCTGTCCAAGATCTTGGACGACCGATCGCCCTTGGCGCAGGTCGATTGCCAGCAGGCGACCACCTGCGACCTGCCGGCCAGCGGCGCTGTTTAACCATGCCGCTTGAATCCTGCCCGCCTCAATTACCGCATCCGCCGCAAAGCTGTCAGGCATGGCCCGCAAGGGCTCGCCGGGTGACGCCAGACCTCCGACCAAGGGTTGCACCACCGTTGCTGCGGTGCTGTTGGACTTGGCGTAGGCGGTGGCTATCATTCGTCCGGCGCGTGGGCACCACCCTCCAAGTACCAGTTCGGTGCCTAGGGTTTGCCTCGACAGGCCTGCTTCAAGGGCTGCCTTCTCGTACTCAGGCCAAAGCTGGTCGATCACCAATGTCAGTTCCTTGGCTAGCTGCTCCATTGTGAAGTCCGCCCGAAAGCTGGCCTGCAGCATAAGTGCGTAGATCCGAAGGAAGAATTGAGTGCTACCGCGGCAGGCAAGCACCACGTTGTGTTGTGGAATCAATAAGAACTTCGCGCCGGACGATTTGGCGCCGGTGAGTGCATCCTCGGCGAGAGTGTCAACTGCAACCAGCATCCGTTCAGGGCTAAGCAGGACGTTCAGGATACTCAAGTGCGCGCGCTCCACTGGCTTGCGGCAATATCATGCGGATTGTGACGATTGTCCATCTAGAAGCACATTGGAATGAATTTTGAGATTTCTGACTTAAAGGCTCGCTTAGAGGCGTGCGAGACAGATCTTGCGGCGCACCGTGGCTACTTGAAGGCCCTGGAGTACGGGGTGCGGACGCTAATCATCACGCATCCGTATCCAGACTTGTTATCGAGAGCCTGGGCCTCGATTCTTCCTGGGATCACTGAGGCTCACGGGCCGGAGGGCGGGTGGATTTTCAACGCGGCCTTCCAGCAGCTGCTCTCGGTGTTGACTCAGCAAATTGAGGCGCGGGGCGGCAAGGTCGGTGATTAGGGGAACAGGACCTCGATCTGAGGTGGCATTGCCTCCCAGCCCAGAGCAGGGCTTTCTGGACGGTTCAGGGCGGGACTTGGGGAACTTCAGGGCGGGACTTGGGGAACTCAAGCACGAATGCTGGAGGGAACTGATGTGCAGCTTTGAGGGGAAGGGGGATTGGCGTGCGTATAAAGAAGGGCAGATGAGGAGAACTTCAAATGAGTGACGTAGATGAATGGCTGACAAGGGCCTCGGCTGCCACTCGGCCCTGCGGCAATGAGCAGGCCACTGATGTGCTAGTTCAGCGCTTGTCCCAAGAAGCTTCCCCTTCGCAATGGGCCGGTAAGCGAGAGTTCCGCCGGGCACTCGCATGCGCCGCGCTCGCGGCGGTGCTTACCTGCGGAGGAGTAGGCTCCGCCTTCTTTGTCACCCAGGCACCCTCGCGCCCGACATGGGTCGCGGCCCCAGCTTCCATGTCCCCATACGCTCTACTGGTGGAACGCTGATGGCAATCGGACCCCTCATGAGGCTGCCGCTGGCAACAATCGCTGGCGCCATCATTGGCGTCGTGTGCGCGCTGGCTATCGGCTGGACCTGGCACTCGCTCAATCCTGGGCACAGCGATCTCCATGAACGCCTTCACGCCGTGGTGCCTCTGGACGACTCGGAGAAGCAGATCCTCCAGGCCAAGGAACAGCTGTTCGCAACAAGGCGAGGTGAGATCGAAGCGCGCCTGCGGATTGCCAACCGCCAGCTGGCGGACGCCATCGCGGCTGACCCCAAATGGAACCCCCAGGTGGAACGTGCAAGTCGTGAGGTGGAGCGGGCTGCGGGCGATCTCCAGCGCATCACGCTCGAGCATGTGTTCGAGATGCGCGAGGGCTTGAAACCCGAGCACCGGCCGGCCTACGACAAGGCACTCCTTGAAGCACTTCGCACCGACTCTCCCTGAGCCACACAAACGTTGTGACCATCGAGGACGACAACAACTGGGCAGTTGAAGCTGCGGCAGGTAATGCTGAGGCCTTCGCTCGCCTGGTCCGCCGTCACTCGCCAGCAATCAAGCAGATGGTTCGAGGCATGGGCCTGCCCGAAACCGACGTCGATGATGTCGTGCAGGAGACATTCGTTGCCGCTTGGCGAGGCCTGTCAGAGTACGATCCGACGCGCTCGGTACTTCCCTGGCTGATGCGTATTGGAATCAACAAGGTTCGTGATACGCAACGGTTTCGACGCGTCCGCCATTTCCTGTTCCGGGCCAAGCCTTTGGATGACGAGGAAGGACGCGCCCTGCATTCCGAGCAGGCCGGGCCAGAGCAGGTTGCCGGCTCTCAGCTTGAGCTCGCAGAAGTAAGAAGGGTTCTCAACACGATCGACCCGAGCCTGCGTGAAGCCCTGGTTCTGACTGCCTTCGTCGGCCTTTCCCAGGTTGAAGCAGCTTCCGCCCTGGGTATCAGTCTCAAAACAATAGAGGGTCGCGTACTGAGAGCACGGGCCAAGCTGACAGATGCACTGAGCCGCGGGAAATAAATTTTCGCCGGATTCGAGGGGAAGGCCGCGCAGGCCGCGTAGTGCAGAAAGACGGCCGAGATTGCGGCCCCACTGCACCGGATCCTCATGAAACCATCATTGCTTGCCCTGACGGTGATGCTGGCCCTGACCAGTATCTCTGCGGCCTATGCCTCGGACGCCCCGAACTTCAGCGCGTTGCTCGAGCAGAGCAGGGCCCAATCCCCCTTCCTTCAGGAAAAGGGGTTCGACACAGCTGCCGCTGCGGGCGAAGCCCGCCAAGCGCGAGCGCTACGTAACCCCACCATTGATGCCCTCGCAGAGAATCTCAACGCTCCCCCCAGCAATGGCGCGAGCCAGCGGCAGACGACCTACACCATCAGCCAGCCACTCGAGATCTTTGGCCAACGTGGGGCTCGAATCCAGGCGGGAGAGAAAGGGCTGCAGGCGGCCGAAGCTCGCCAGCACCAGGCACAAGTCGAATTCGCCGCAGCCTTGGCTGTTGCCTACGCGTCTTCCGAGGCTGGGCTGATACGGCGAAACATTGCTGCCGAAGATGTTGATCGCGCCAGAGGCGACCTGAAGGCAGCTCAGGCGCTGGTTGACGCAGGAAAGGAGGCCAGCCTGCGCGTAGCACAAGCCCAGGCCGGCTTGAGCTCAGCAGAAGCGATTGCCGCCTCAAGAGAGGCAGAGGCGGCTGCAGCTCTCGAGCAACTGTCAGTACTGGCGGGAAGAGCTGAACCCTACTCAGGCACGTCCGAGTCACTCCTGGTGCGCGAGTGGGTTGCGCCCGCAATTGCGAACGTCGATTCGGCATCTGTCCTGTCTGCGAAGGCAGACGTCGATGCGAGCGATGCGGTTCTGCGCACTGAACGCTTCAAGCGGGCACCGGACCTTAACCTCACCGCAGGCCGTCGCAACTTCGCCGCCGGTGGGGACGCATTGGTCGTCGGCGTGTCTCTGAGCATCCCATTGTTTGACCGGAACAGCGGCGGGATCAGCGCGGCTCGAGCACGGAGCGACGCCGCCCGTGCTCGATTGGATGCAGCACGCCTCCAGAGCCAGGCGGACCGTGCGACTGCGCTTGCGCGTGTTGACGCCGCCAAGCGAGGACTGATCGCTGCCTCCAAGGGAGAGGAAGCAGCCACGGAAGCCTACCGAATGGCGCGCTTGGGATACGAGGCCGGTAGAACCCCACTGGTTGAGCTGCTGCTTAGCCGTCGCACGCTGACGGACGCGAGGCTGAGCGTGGTGGATGCACGACTCGCACGCGTTGCCGCCTACGCATCGCTCGCCGTGGCCAGCGGTCAGATTGCCTTTGGAGACATGTAGATGAAGAGAAGTATTCCGGCTGTTAACACCCTGACGATGATCGGCGTGGCTACCTTGGCGCTTGGCGCGGGATTTGGCATTGCACGCTTATCCGCCCCTTCAGAGACGGTGGTCGACCCCGCGAAAGACGAAGCCAGCGCCAGTGCGCCGGCGGAGGCGGAGGCAGCTCAGGAAGTCGCGATTCCCAAGGAGTATCTTGCCGCTGCCGGGATCTCGGTGGAGCCCGTCACTTCCGCTCAGGTAGCGGCGAATATCACCGCATCGGGTTCGGTCGTGGCAATCCCCGGTGGTGAGGCCGTCGTGGTGGCACGTGCGGCCGGTAACGTCACCGATGTCATCCGGCAGGTGGGCGACAAGGTGAAGAAGGGCGAAGTGCTGGCACGCGTAGCCAGCCCTGATGGGGCCCGTATTGCGGCTGACCTTCGTGTGGCCAGCGCCAGCCTCTCCCTCGCCGAAAAGAACGTCAAGCGCGATGAGTCGTTGCTCGCACAGGGCGTGCTGGCACGACAAGAGGCTGAGGCGAGTCGCGCCGCCTATCTCACAGCGCAAGCAGAAGCACAACGCGCTGCCCTGGTGGCACGCACCGCCAATGTGGATGGAGGAGGTAGCGTCAACGTCATCAGCCCTATCGATGGAACCATCAGCAGCTCGCAAGTGACTCTGGGCGCTTTCGTCGAGCCGCAGGCCTCCCTTTATAGGGTCACAGGTTCCAATGGCGTGGAGATTCAGGCCTCCGTTCGTGCGGGTGACACCGGTCGGATCAAGGCCGGCGACAGCGTGTCCATTACCCGCTCCGACGGAAGCGTCACCTCAGGAAAGGTCCGTTCAGTTGCTGCCGCCGTAGGTGGGCTGACAAGGGCTGCCACAGTCGTAATCACCCCGAGCGCAGAGGCGAACGGATTGGTTGTGGGTGACGGTGTGCAGGTCCGGCTGGTCACCGCTTCCGGATCGGGTGAGGGGCTGTCTGTCTCGGAAGAGGCGGTCCAGAACATCGACGGAAAAGACGTCCTCTTCGTCAGAACCAGTAAGGGGTTCACTGCACAGCCGGTCTTCATTGGCCTCCGTAGCGGTGGTATGGCGCAGATCCTTTCTGGCGTCACTGCGGGAACCCCGGTTGCTACCCGTAATGCGTTTCTGGTGAAAGCCGAGATGAAAAAGTCGGGCGGAGACGAGTAATGATCGAGCAAGTACTCACGGGTGCCGTACGGCACCGCTGGCTGGTTCTGTTGATCACACTGGTGATTGCGGTGATCGGCGGGTGGCAACTGAACCTGCTACCGATCGACGTGACTCCGGATATCACGAACAAGCAGGTCCAGATCAACACCGTCATCCCGACGCTGAGTCCAGTGGAGGTCGAGAAGCGCGTTACCTACCCGATCGAGACCGCGATGGCAGGACTTCGGGGCGTCGCGAACACCCGGTCGTTCTCGCGCAACGGCTTCAGCCAGGTCACGGTGATCTTCGATGAGAGCGCAGACCTCTACTTCATGCGCCAACAGGTCACCGAGCGTCTGACTCAGGCTCGGCCCCAGTTGCCGGAGGGTGCCGAACCACTGATGGGCCCGGTTTCGACCGGGTTGGGCGAAGTATTCCACTACAGCGTTGAATTCACCCACCCAGATGGCAAAGATGCCCCGCGAAATGATGGTAAGCCTGGCTGGCAAAGCGACGGTTCGTTCCTGACTGATCAAGGGGAACGGCTGACGGACAACATGGCACGTCTGGCCTACTTGCGCACAGTCCAGGACTGGATTGTGCGGCCTCAGCTGCGCACGACGCCAGGCGTAGCAGACGTCGACAGCCTCGGCGGCTACGTCAAGGAGTATGTCGTTGAGCCCAATGCGAGCAAGCTCGCGGAGTACGGGTTCTCCTATACCGACCTGGCCGACGCGTTGCAGGATGCCAATCTGTCGGTCGGAGCAGACTACATCCAGAGGTCGGGCGAGTCCTATCTGGTGCGCGCAGACGCCCGCATCCGCTCCGTGGACGAGATTGCCCGTGCCGTTGTGGGCAATCGCAACGGAGTTCCCGTAACGGTGGGTGACGTCGCACGTGTGGTCGTTGACGGTGAGCTCCGCCGCGGTGCTGCCAGCCGCAATGGATACGAGACTGTCGTCGGCAGTGCACTCATGCTGGTTGGCGCCAACAGCCGAACTGTGGCGGCGGCGGTGGGTGACAAGCTGCAGGAGATCGGCAAGACCATGCCGCCGGGCGTGACGATTGTTCCCACCTTGGACCGATCCCAGCTGGTTGTCGCAACGATCAAGACCGTCGCCAAGAACCTGGCCGAAGGCGCTCTTCTAGTCGTGGTCATCCTGTGTGCATTGCTCGGAAACTGGCGAGCTGCTGTCATTGCTGCATTGGTGATTCCGTTGTCCCTGCTGATCACCGCGATCGGCATGAACAAGCTCGGGATCTCTGGCAACCTGATGAGCCTGGGTGCGCTCGACTTTGGCCTGATCATCGACGGCGCGGTCATCATCGTCGAGAACGCACTGCGCCGCCTGGCAGAGCGACAGCATGCACTTGGGCGCCCGCTCAATCTATCGGAGCGCCTGCATGAAACGATCGCCTCGTCCAAGGAGATGGTCCGCCCGACCGTATATGGGCAGGCGGTCATCTTCCTGGTCTTCGTGCCCTGCCTGACCTTCCAGGGCGTCGAGGGGAAGATGTTCTCTCCGATGGTCATTACCCTGATGCTGGCGCTGGCCTCTGCATTCGTGCTCTCCCTCACTTTCGTTCCGGCGATGGTGGCGGTCATGCTCAAGGGCCACATTTCCGAGAAGGAAGTACGGGTAGTAGCTGCTACCAAGAGCCGCTATCAGCCGATGCTTCGCAGCGCAATCCGCCAACCCATGCCCTACCTGGCCGGTGGTCTTGGCGTCCTGGTGGCCGGCGTTGTGGCCTTTGGCTTTGTGGGTCGGGAGTTCATGCCCACATTGGATGAGCAGAATCTCAACCTGTCCTCCGTTCGCATCCCGTCCACATCGATCGAGCAGTCCGTCGCCATCGACCTTCCTCTTGAGAAGGCACTGATGACGTTGCCGGAGGTACAGACGGTGTACTCCAAGGCCGGTACCGCAAGCCTGGCCGCAGATCCCATGCCGCCCAATGCGTCCGACAACTACGTGATCCTCAAGCCCAAGGACCAATGGCCGGATGGAGTGAAGACCAAAGAGCAGGTGATCGAGAGGATTCGAGAAAAGACAGCCTTTCTTGTTGGTAACAACTATGACGCCACCCAGCCCATCGAGATGCGCTTCAATGAGCTGATCGGCGGCGTTCGTAGCGACGTTGCAGTCAAGATCTATGGCGAAGACCTGACGGCGCTTGCCGGCAGCGCTGACAAGATTGCGGCCGTCCTCAAGAAGATTCCGGGCGCATCGGATGTCCGTGTGGCGCAGACGGGAGGCTTCCCGACCTTTGACATGGCGTTCGACCGGGCCGCGATCGCCCGTTACGGACTCACCGTCAAGGAAGTGGCCGACACAGTGTCTGCTGCTCTGGCAGGTCGCATGGCGGGCCAGATCTTCGAAGGTGATCGGCGCTTCGACGTGGTGGTTCGTCTGCCCCGTGTGGACCGCAGCGATCTCGATGTACTAGGAGCCGTTCCGGTTATGCTGCCGCCAGGCAGTCAGGAAGGCCGTCAGTCTGTTCCGCTTCGTGAATTGGTCAGTTTCCGCTTCACACAGGGTCTGAACGAAGTGAGCCGCGACAATGGCAAACGTCGAATCTATGTGGAAGCGAATGTGGTCGGGCGTGACCTGGGTAGCTTCGTTGACGACGCCAAGGCGGCTATTGCCCAGCAGGTGCAGTTGCCCACGGGTTCCTGGATCGAATGGGGCGGGCAGTTCCAGAATCTGCAGGCAGCAACGAAGCGACTGGCGATTATTGTGCCTCTCTGCTTCATTCTCATTGCAGCCGTCCTCTACATGGCGATTGGCAACGGTTTGCTGACAGGTACGGTACTGACTGCGGTGCCACTTGCTCTGGCCGGTGGATTCTTCGCATTGGCGTTGAGAGGAATCCCCTTCTCGATCTCAGCTGCTGTGGGCTTCATCGCGGTATCTGGTGTCGCGGTGCTCAACGGCCTGGTTCTGATCTCCGCGATCAAGAAACGCCTGCACGAGGGGCTTCCGCCAGATGAGGCGGTCGAACTGGGTGCAATGGAGCGCGTTAGACCGGTTCTTATGACCGCGCTGGTTGCCTCCCTGGGCTTCGTCCCGATGGCGATTGCAACAGGTACGGGCGCCGAAGTGCAGAAGCCACTGGCTACAGTGGTTATCGGGGGTCTTGCCACGGCAACCGTACTGACGCTGTTCGTGCTGCCTGCGCTGTGCGGGCTGGTACTCCGAAGAACTGCGCGCAGGAAGGCCGCGGGCATTGAAGACCCCTTGCCGGTACCCGAAGTCGATTGAGCGCAAGCCCCTTCCACGGCTTCACGTCCTGCCCTGCGGATCGGATTACGATCCGCAGGGCAGCGGCGCTTTCCACTGTTCCATCTAGAGGTGAGCCATGATCGAGGTCCTACGCTTTCCAACATTCAGGAACCTGTTCGCTGCGCAGGTTATCGCGCTGATCGGCACGGGCTTGGCTACCGTGGCGCTCTCTCTTTTGGCCTATGACTTGGCGGGGGCTGAGGCGGGCGCTGTGCTAGGTACGGCTCTGGCAATCAAGATGATTGTCTACGTGCTGTTGGCCCCTCTGTCCGGAGCGATCGTCCCGGCAAATCTACGCAAACCGGTGCTTATTGCCCTCGACCTGGTGCGGGCGGGCGCGGCGCTTTGTCTGCCGTTCGTCAACCAGATCTGGCAGGTGTACCTGCTCATTGCCTTGCTGCAGTCGGCCTCGGCGTGCTTCACCCCTCTGTTCCAGTCGACGATCCCGGAAATCCTGAAGGAGGAACGCGACTACACCCGAGCACTGTCCCTGTCGCGCCTGGCCTATGACCTGGAGAGCCTGCTGAGTCCCGCGTTGGCCGCTGCTCTGCTGACGCTGATCAGCTTCCACGGCCTGTTCGCTGGTACGTCCGTAGGCTTCGTGATATCCGCCATCTTGGTGTTCTCAACTGCATTCCCCTTCGTTGCTCCGTCCCTAAGAAAGGACGGTCCCTACGCCCGCGCGATTCGAGGAATGCGGATCTACCTGAAGACGCCCAGGCTGAAAGGGTTGCTTGCCCTTAATCTGTGTGCGGCCGCCGGCGGCGCCATGGTGTTCGTGAACACCGTCGTTGTGGTGCGCAACGTTCTCGGCGGAGCAGAGTCACAGGTGGCATGGGCGCTGGCAGCTTTCGGTGGCGGCTCGATGCTGACGGCGCTTGTCCTCCCCAAGGTTCTCGATCGGGTGGCTGACAGGCGCGTGATGCTCTCCTCAGCCCTTGCAATGTGCATCGTACTTGTGACCCTCGGGCTTACCTGGCTGCTCTCGCCCTCCTCCATAGGTTGGCCCATCGTGCTCGCCGGCTGGGCATTGTTGGGGATGAGCTATGCGGGGCTGGTGACTCCTGGCGGCAGACTGCTGCGGCGATCAGCGGAATCCACCGATCTGCCATTCCTGTTCGCAGCGCAGTTCTCTCTCTCCCACGTGTGTTGGCTGATTGCCTACCCTCTGGCGGGAGCCGTGGGTGCGAAGTTTGGAATGCCAGTGGCGATCATGGCACTGGCAGTAGTCGGCATCGCCGGATTCGTGTTCGCCTGGAGAATCTGGCCCGCCCATGACCCGGACGAGATCTCCCACGGTCACGACGATCTGGCTGCGGACCATCCCCACTGGGCGGAACACGCTTCTTCCAACGGCAAGCACTCACATCGGTATGTCATCGACGACGTGCACCCTCGTTGGCCTGGATGACGGAAACTTGAACAAGGGGCGCGAGAGGGCACTTTCACCGCTCGCGCCCGACGTTGTCATATCGACTTTGCCAGAACAAGCCTCTAGTCTTTGCCCGTGCGATCCCTTCGTCTACCAACCAGCGTGCTGTTGCGCAGCTGCATCTTCATGATGCTGGTGGCGAGTCTGTTCGTGCGACCCGTCCTGAATCATCTGGGTGAGCTGCACGGCTTGCAGCACATCGTGCAGGCTGCGGTGGAACATGGTCACCCCCATGTTGGGGTGAGTGATGCCGCAGACCGTGATCTTGAACACGCGGTTGGATTGCACAGCCTGTTGCACCAGGCCGATCTGACGGCTTCTGTAGGCATCTTGGCCAGCCTTGCTGGACCCGCTCGAGTTGATCTGAGCGATATCCATCCCTGGCACCAGCCAGCGGCAGAGCTTCAGCATCATCGCTCATCCCTGTTCAGGCCTCCTATCGCCTGAGACCCAGGCCTCGTGCTCGCACTGAGCAGAGGCTTGGCAGCGCCCGTCCAGTCAATCCTTACTGGACGTTCGTCGCTGCAAGAAATTATTCATTCGTTCCCCGCCCGGACCCCGCTTACACGCAGTGATCCGTGTGACGTGCCGTGCGCGCCCTCTGCGCACTCGTAGCACGTTGCGCCGGTTCCCAGTGTCGTAGCGGATAGCTTTGGCGGAGGTCCGCTGACCGCATTCGTAGATCCTCATCATGATCCCCAGTTCTGAATCCGGGGCGCTCTCGCGCGTCCTTCTCCAACCCCCACTACGGTCGCACTGGCCGCGAACTCTACTCGCACTGCTTTCCCTGTTCATGCTGCTACTCACAGCTGACGGGGCGTTGGCTCACGCGATCGCCGAAGGCGACAAGGGCTACATCCAGGAAATATCTGGAGTAAATCTGATCGCATTCGCCTATCTGGGCGCAAAACACATGGCCACCGGCTATGACCACATCCTGTTCCTCCTGGGCGTGGTGTTCTTCCTGTACCGGATGAAGCATGTCGCGCTGTATGTGACGCTGTTCGCGATCGGGCACTCCACAACGATGCTGCTGGGTGTGCTGTTCAACGTGGGCATCAACAGCTACCTGATCGACGCGATCATTGGTCTGTCTGTGGTCTACAAGGCCCTGGACAATCTGGGCGCCTACCAGCGTTGGTTCGGCTTCCAGCCAAACACAAAGGTTGCGACGTTGATCTTCGGCCTGTTCCACGGCTTTGGTCTGTCAACCAAGATCATCGAGTACGACATCTCACCCGATGGTCTGTTGCCCAACCTGCTCGCGTTCAACGTCGGCGTGGAGATCGGCCAGATCCTCTCGCTTGGCGCGATTCTGATCGCAATGGGCTACTGGCGCCGCACGCCCAGCTTCTTCAAGCACGCCTACACCGCCAATGCCGCCATGCTCTGCGCCGGATTCATTCTGATCGGCATGCAGCTCACTGGCTACTTCGTTTCCTGACTTTCAAGAGAACTACATCATGTACAACAGTAAGCCCGCCGAAGGCGACCTCCCCACCAGCCGCCAGTTGGGACGCACCACCGCAATTGCCGCCGGCATCGCCATTGTCCTCCTGGTTGGAGTGGTGATGCCATCTGAGTACGGAATCGATCCCACTGGTGTTGGTCGGGTACTGGGCTTGAAGGAAATGGGGGAGATCAAGGAACAGCTTGCCGAGGAAGCGGCAGCTGACGCTGCGATGGACGCAAAGGCCGCCGAAGACGAGGCAGCCGCCCTGCTGACGCAGGTGTCCACGCAGAACCGTAAGACCGTTGAAGTTGCTCAGAAGCCTGCCGCGAGCAATGCGGCCACCGCTGCTGAATGGCGGGACGAAGAACAGGTTGTCCTGGCGCCGGGCCAAGGCACCGAGATCAAGCTCGTCATGAAGGCGGGCGAGCGCGCCAGCTACCAGTGGTCTGTTGAAGGCGGCGTCGTGAACTTCGACGCCCACGGAGACGGCGGCGGTCGAGCGATCAGCTATGAGAAGGGTCGAGGGGAAGCCACCAAGCAGGGGGTGCTCCTGGCTGCCTTCGACGGCAACCACGGATGGTTCTGGCGCAACAGGGGCGAGGAGCCCGTAACGCTTCTGCTCCGCACCGGAGGGGAGTACGAGTTGATCAAGAAGATGTAAACCGCAGCGGTTAGCGGTGGCCGGGTGCGCTTAAGGCCCGGCCACCGCCCTATGTGCGGTATTTCCGATGGGCTGCGCCCAGTTTCGGCCCCCTCGACAACCCCAGCCAGCCCCGCTTAAGCTAACCTATATGCGTCTTTCCGCCCGCCACGGCCTTGCCCTCAGGATCAGCTTCTTTGCGCTGATGCTGTTGAGTGTCGTTGCGCGGCCGATGGTGATCCAGCTCAGCGAACTGCACGGATTGGAACATGACATCGCAGCAGCGGTGGATCATGGCCATTCACATGCCGGCGGTGCGGGCGACAATCTGGACCCGGATCACGCCACTGGCGCTCATGCGGTACTGCATCAGGCAGATGCGAGTTTCGCTGGAAGCCTGTTCACGCCCCACGTCTACCTGGCTTCACTACCGCTGGCCGGTGAAGTCCATGCTCTGCGACTTCTGAGGGTGCCTGCAGGGCACCCGGCGTCACCCTTCCGACCTCCGATCGTCTGACGACCCTAGCTGCGCTCTAGCAGCCTGAGCGCGCCTCCCGTGTAGCGGAAGGCGGCGCGTCGTTCTGACTTTCTTTCCGGAGGCTTCCGTGAAATTCCGTAGTGTGTGGGCGCTGGCTGTTGCCGGCGCCTGCGGTGTGGCCGTTCCTGGCTACGCCGCCGAAGTGCTGCGCCTGGAGGATGCGGTCGCCCGCGCTCTGGGCACTCACCCAAGCGTGCAGGCAGATGCCGCACAAATAGAGGCGACAAAGAACCGTGCGGCGCGAGAGGGCTTAGCAGCCCCGTTGGTGCTCGGCGGAGAACTGGAGAACGTGGCCGGTAGTGGCAGCGTGCGAGGTATGGACGCTGCCGAGGCAACGTTCCGGGTATCCAAGATTCTGGAACTGGGTGGCAAGCGGGCGGCCCGCCAAGCGCTTGGCGGCGCCGAGGTGGATGCAGCCCTGCGAGAGGCTGATGTGACCCGGGTGGCCATCGCCACACGCACCGCTGGTCGATTCATCGACGTGCTTGCGGCGCAGGAGCATGTCGAGCATGCGGAAGAGCGGATTCGTATGGCCCGCGCGCTTCAGCGAGAGGTGGCCCGCTGGGTCTCTGCGGCACGGAACCCGGATTCAGACCTGAGGGCCGCTGAAATTGCCCTGGCCGATGCAGAGCTCAAGCGTGATCAAGCAGTCCAGCGGTTGGAGGCCTCGCGCATGGCGCTTGCGTCTTCCTGGGGCTCTTTCACCGCTGACTTCGACACCGTCGCCGGCGATACAAACATCCTCCCTCCGCTGGATGACTACCAGACGCTGTCCGAACGCCTTCAGAACGCGCCACAGCAACGTGCCTTCGATGCCCAGTCCAGAGTTCTTGCCGCGCGCCGCGATGTCGCCGTTTCCAGCGCGAAGCCTGACGTGAGTGTTGGATTTGGACTTCGCCGTCTTGAAGCAACGAAGGACAGTGGCTTGGTCATGTCGATCTCGGTTCCCTTGGGAACCCGGCGTCGATCAGCCTACTTGGTATCCGAAGTCGACTACGAACTGAGTGCGCTCAAGTCACGCCGTGAAGCACAAATGTTGGAGCTCAACCAGGAGCTGTTCGGAGTCTATCAACAGCTGCGCCAAGCGCAGTTGGAGGTCACCTCCGTTCGTGAGCGGCAGCTCCCCAAGGCGGAGCAGGCGATGAATCAGAGCCGTCGTGGCTTCGAGGAGGGTCGATTCTCCTATCTCGCATTGAGCCAGGCGCAGAAGACGCTGTTCGACCTTCGTGAGCGCGAAGTCGAGTCCGCCGCACTCTATCTCCGATTGCTGGTCGAGGCAGATCGCCTCACCGCCTCCGCCCAGGATATCCGCCCATGAATCGTTACGCCCTTCTTATGTTGCTTCCGCTGGCACTGGCCGCCTGTGGCGGTGAAAAGCCGGTTGAGAAAGAAGCCGCAGAATCCGCCGCCGCGGCCGGCGACTACGAGCGCGGCCCCAACCGCGGTCGCATGCTCCGCGATGGTGATTTCGCACTTGAAGTCACCGTCTATGAAACCAACACGCCTCCTCAGTTCCGCCTCTACGCCTATCGAAATGACAAGCCGATCTCACCGAATGAGGTGAAGGCAACAATGCAGTTGAAGCGCCTCGACGGTGAGGTCAATGATTTCACTTTCACCGCCGAAAACGACTATCTCGTAGGGAACGGCGAGGTCGTGGAACCTCATTCTTTCGACGTGAAGGCAGACGCAGTGGTAGGAGGAAAGACACACACCTGGTCCTATCAGTCCTATGAAGGCCGTACCACCATCGAGCCAAGCGCTGCCAAGGATGCGGGTGTGGTGGTGGAAGAGGCTACCGCTGGCACTATCCGCGATACGGTCACGCTGATGGGAAACATCGCGGTCAACACTGGCCGCCAGGCCGCCGTCAAAGCACGATTCCCAGGTATTGTCCGCAGCGTGTCGGTCGAGATGGGCCAACGCGTTTCGGCAGGGCAGACGCTGGCGACGGTTGAAGGCAATGACAGCATGCGCACCTACGCGGTGATTGCTCCCTTCAGCGGCATCGTTCTTGCGCGCAACACCAGTGTTGGTGATGTGGCCGGCGACAACACACTGTTCGACGTTGCCGATCTGTCAGAGGTCTGGGTCGATCTACGAGCTCTGGGCACTGACGCCGAGCGTCTCGCTCCAGGTCAAGCAGTGCGGATCCGTTCCGCCACGGGTGCCTTGGAGACTGAAGGTAGGCTCCAAAGCCTGCTTCCGCTGGCAAGCAGCGGCCAAAGCGTGGTTGCGCGCGTGAGTATCCCCAATGGTGACGGCAAGTGGCGTCCAGGAATGGCTGTCTCGGCCGAGGTCATCATTGCCGAGACACCTGTTCCACTGGCCGTCAAAGAGTCAGGGCTCCAGCGATTTCGCGACTTTACCGTCGTATTTGCGCAGGTGGGCGATACCTATGAGGTGCGCATGCTTGAGCTTGGAAAGCGTGATGGCGAGTGGGCAGAGGTTCTTGGCGGACTGAAGCCCGGAACGCGGTACGTCGCCGAGCAGAGCTATCTGATCCGTGCAGACATCGAGAAGTCTGGCGCCAGCCACGACCACTAAGGATCCATCATGCTAGAGCGAATCATTCGCGCGTCCATCGCGCATAGATGGCTTGTGCTGCTTCTGGTCCTGGCGCTGTCAGGCTTGGGCATCTGGAACTACAGCAAGCTGCCAATCGACGCCGTCCCTGACATCACCAATGTCCAGGTCCAGATCAACACCGAAGCACCAGGCTACTCTCCACTGGAGGCAGAGCAGCGGGTAACGTTCCCCGTCGAGACAGCCTTGGCCGGCTTGGCCAAGCTGGAGTACACGCGGTCCATCTCGCGTTATGGTCTCTCCCAGGTCACCGTTGTATTCGAAGACGGTACCGACATCTACTTCGCGCGGCAGCAGGTGGCCGAGCGCTTGCAGCAAGCCGCATCCCAGCTCCCAACTGGGCTGAAGCCAACGCTGGGCCCGGTCGCCACCGGTCTCGGTGAGATCTTCATGTACACCGTGGAAGCCGAGAAGGGTGCTGAAGAGACCTGGACGCCGATGGCGCTTCGTACCCTCCAGGATTGGGTGGTACGCCCCCAGATGCGACATCTGAAAGGTGTGACAGAGGTCAACACCGTCGGTGGCTATGTGCGGCAGTTCCACATCACGCCTGACCCGCGCAAGCTTCAGGCGTACGAGCTGACCATGCAGGATGTGATGGAGGCCGTGGCGCGCAGCAATGCGAACGTGGGTGCCGGCTACATTGAAAAGAGTGGTGAACAGTACCTTGTACGCGTTCCTGGCCAAGTGGCGGACATGGACGGCCTGCGCAAGATCGTGGTCGCCAATCGCGAGGGGCTGCCGCTTCGCGTCGGTGACCTCGCAGACGTTCACGAGGGCACCGAACTTCGAACGGGGGCAGCGACCAAAGATGGCAAGGAAGTGGTACTTGGTACTGCATTCATGCTCATTGGTGAGAACAGCCGCGAAGTCGCTCAGCGAACCGCTGCCAAGCTGAAGGAGATCGACGAGACGCTTCCAGAAGGTGTCCGCGCGCATGCGGTCTATGACCGTACGGAGCTGGTCGACCGCACCATTGAAACCGTCAAGAAGAACCTGCTGGAAGGTGCCCTGCTGGTCATTGCGGTGCTGTTCCTTCTGCTCGGAAATCTTCGCGCCGCACTGATCACGGCCGCGGTCATTCCTTTGACCATGCTGCTGACCATCTCCGGCATGGTCCAGAACCGTGTCTCAGCAAATCTGATGAGCTTGGGTGCGCTGGACTTCGGTCTGATCGTCGACGGCGCGGTCATCATTGTTGAGAACTGTCTGCGCCGCTTCGGCGAGCGTCAGCACGCCCTGGGGCGTCTGTTGACCCGGGATGAGCGCTTTGCTTTGGCCGCCAGCGCCAGTGCCGAGGTGATCAAGCCCAGCTTGTTCGGCTTGTTCATCATTGCCGCCGTCTACATCCCGATCTTTGCGCTCTCCGGCGTGGAAGGAAAGATGTTCCACCCGATGGCCCTGACCGTCGTTATCGCGCTGACTGGTGCGATGGCATTGTCCCTCACGTTCGTTCCCGCTGCGGTTGCTCAGTTTGTCACGGGCAAGGTCTCGGAGAAGGAAACCAAGGCTATGCGGGGCGTGACCAAGCTGTATGGCCCGATGCTGGAACGGGCAGTCAGTGCTCGCAAACTGGTTGTGGGTGGTGCAGCCGTTCTCACCGTACTGGCGGGTCTTCTGGCCAGTCGCATGGGCACTGAGTTCATTCCGAATCTGGACGAAGGTGATATTGCGCTTCACGCGCTGCGCATTCCCGGCACTAGTCTGACGCAAGCCATCGGCATGCAGCGCCAGCTTGAAGCGACCATCAAGAAGTTCCCCGAGGTCGATGAGGTTGTCGCAAAGATCGGCACAGCAGAGGTAGCGACCGACCCCATGCCACCGTCGGTCGCAGACACC
The DNA here is from genome assembly GCF_037966425.1 of Stenotrophomonas sp. FSL W7-1447. Lineage (NCBI taxonomy): Bacteria > Pseudomonadati > Pseudomonadota > Gammaproteobacteria > Lysobacterales > Lysobacteraceae > Stenotrophomonas > Stenotrophomonas sp. FSL W7-1447. The sequence continues at coordinate 209,175 of NZ_CP150199.1, forward strand.
TTCATCATGCTCAAGGATCGCGACCAATGGCCTGATCCCCGCAAGCCAAAGGCGCAGCTCATTGCTGAGCTGGAGAAGGCTGTCCGAGCAATTCCCGGCAACAACTACGAGTTCACCCAGCCCGTGCAGATGCGCATGAACGAGCTGATTGCCGGTGTACGCGCCGAGGTGGCGGTGAAGTTGTACGGTGACGACCTGGATCAGCTGGCGCAGATCGGCAGCCAGATCGAGGACGCCGCAGGTTCCATCCCAGGCGCCGCAGACGTGAAGTTAGAGCAGATCAGTGGTCTGCCTCTTATGACCATCACGCCTGACCTGGATGCTTTGGCCCGCTATGGCGTTTCGATCGACGAGGTCCAGAAGACCATCTCTGTTGCGCTGGGCGGTGAGGCGGTCGGTCAGGTCTTTGAGGGTGATCGTCGCTTCGACATCGTCGTTCGTCTGCCCGAGAACCTGCGTCAGGACACCCGGACGCTCGCATCGCTACCGGTAGCCGTCGCCCTCGGGGCCAGTTCCGGCGAACAGAGAGCGTTCGTTCCGCTGGGGCAGCTGGCTAAAGTTGAAGTTGCGCCAGGCCCAAACCAGGTCAGTCGCGAGAACGGCAAGCGTCGCGTCGTCATCACCAGCAATGTACGTGGTCGCGACCTTGGTTCGTTCGTAGAGGAGCTGCGAGAGAAGGTTGGTCAGGAGGTGCAGTTGCCGGAAGGCTACTGGATTGAGTATGGCGGTACCTTCGAGCAGCTCATCTCTGCCAGCAAGCGGCTGTCCGTGGTCGTGCCGGTCGTCCTGGTGATGATCTTCGGCTTGCTCTTCATGGCGTTCGGCTCGGGCAAGGATGCTGCCATCGTGTTCAGCGGCGTTCCACTTGCGTTGACCGGTGGCGTGGTGGCTCTGTGGATGCGTGACATACCCCTGTCCATTTCTGCAGGCGTGGGGTTCATCGCGCTGTCGGGCGTCGCCGTGCTCAACGGCCTGGTCATGATCAGCTTCATCAAGAGCCTTAGGGAACAGGGCACTCCCCTGCACCAAGCGGTAACCGAAGGTGCACTGACCCGGCTGCGCCCCGTGCTGATGACGGCCCTGGTTGCCAGCCTGGGCTTCCTGCCAATGGCCCTAAACGTTGGGGCTGGCGCGGAAGTTCAGCGCCCGCTGGCGACGGTCGTTATCGGCGGAATCATCTCCTCCACGCTGCTGACCTTGCTGGTGTTGCCGGCGCTCTATCGCCTCATCCACCGCGAAGGGGATGAGCGGAAGGAGGACGCAGCGTGAACCCGTCCATCTCAACCCCTCCCAGGAACATGCAGTTGACCATTTCCAAACGAACCCAAGCGTGGCTCTACCTGCTTGCAGCCATCCTTCTGCCTTGCGTTGCTTGGGCGCATGGCGTCAGTGAAGGCGACCAGGCCTTCCTGGAAGACAGTACCGGCCTGCAGCTCATCGCGTTCACGTACCTCGGCGCCAAGCACATGGTGACTGGATACGACCACCTCCTGTTTCTGTTCGGGGTGATCTTCTTCTTGTACCGGATGCGTGATGTCAGCATCTACGTGACGTTGTTCGCGATCGGCCACAGCACCACCTTGTTGCTAGGTGTCCTGGGCGGATTGCATGTGAATGCGTACCTGGTCGACGCAATCATTGGCCTGTCGGTTGTCTACAAGGCGCTGGACAACATGGGCGCGTTCAAGCGCTGGTTTGGGGTACAGCCCAACACCAAAGCCGCCGTGCTGATCTTTGGCTTCTTCCATGGCTTTGGTCTAGCGACAAAGCTGCAGGATTTCTCGCTCTCACCTGACGGGCTTGTCCCAAACATGCTCGCCTTCAACGTGGGGGTCGAGATCGGACAGCTGCTCGCGCTCGCAGGCATCTTGATCGTGATGGGCTTCTGGCGCCGCTTGCCGTCATTCCATCGACAGGCGTACAGCATCAACACCGCCCTTATGTGCGCCGGCTTCGTGCTTGTTGGCATGCAGCTCACCGGCTACTTCGTTTCCTGAATCTACAGAGGTACTCATGTCCATCACGCTTTCCAATCAGCTGCCCAGCACTCGCAAGCTGCTGAAATCCACCGCCCTGGCCGCTGCCGTTGCAGGGGTGATTCTGCTCACCACCGTGCTTCCCGCGGAGTACGGAATCGACCCTACGGGCGTAGGCAAGGTTCTGGGTCTGGACGCCCTAGCCTCCACTGACCAGGTAGAGGCCGTAGCTCCCCCAGTTCCGGCATCTGCTGGCAGCGCCGAAGCCGTCTCGGCGCTGTTCGAGAAGGCCAAGGTTGCCTTCGGGAGCAATGGCAAGCAGACCTTCGAACCCGCCGCTGTCTCTCTCGCCAGCACTCCTTTACGGCAGGACTCACTGACGATCGAGCTTGCCCCTGGTAAGGGCCAGGAGGTGAAGGCCCATATGGCTCAGGGCGCTGGGATGGTTTTCAGCTGGAAGGCCACGTCTGATGTTGCCGTGGACATGCACGGCGAGCGTCCCGACGTGAAGGGCCCCTGGACCAGCTACGCCGTTGAAGGCGCCCAGCGTCAGGCTGAGGGAACGTTCATTGCTCCCTTTGAAGGTACCCATGGGTGGTACTGGCAGAACCGCGGCAGCACCCCCGTGATCATCGAGGTGCAAATTACCGGCTACCAAGCCGACCTCTACCAGCCGTGACACCCGGCATAACGCCGAAATCAACCTAGGAGAAGCAACATGAAGAATCGTTTTGCCCTCATCAGCGTCCTTTTCGCTTCCATTGCAGCGTCCGCATCGGCCTTCGCACATGATCCGGCGCTTCATGCCGAGTCGGAAGTGAAGGAGGCGCCTAAGGCAAAGCCTGCTACGTGTGAACAGCTGGCTGACCGGACGAAGTTCAAGGTGGATCTTGCCGATCCTCAGACCAAGGCGCTGAAGGACAGGTGCGACGCTCAGGCGCAGTCTGCAGCCAAGAAGAAGTAGTAGGCTGCAAAGGATGGTCCGGATTGTGAGGGGCCGGACCATCCTTCCCCTTCTAACCTATATGCATACGTTGAGCTGACGCGTGGATTCAGGGCTGTGCAAGCTGACTCAATTCGGCAAAGAAGGTATGCATATCTTGGGGTACCTCTCCATAGGTTAGATTCCTGGCGACGTCTTCTCTGCTTACGCGGAATTTTTTAAGAACGGAGTTTCCGCTTATGAATATTTCTTTCCCATGCGCATCACGGATTGGTAGTGCGATATCGCTAGCTGTTGGATCAGCAGGGATAACAAGAGCGTGCTCGGCGAAGAAGGCGGTTACATCGCCTTGAGGTGATCCAGCTGCGCGAGCTATGGCGCTCGTGCAGAGGAGATGGTTCTCAATGTGCCTACGCCGCCATTTCATGGCTTTGAAATGGGGTTGTTTGGAAGTGAAAGACTTGTCGATAAGATCATTACCGACCGTCGCATGTGGCTCATCGTCGCGATCCCGAATGCTGATTGCCCGAAGACCAGGAATCTCCGCCAACAGCTGGAGGTAGAGTTGCTGCCTCTCGCCGGCAGATCCCGTCCAGTACCAAGGGACAACGTTCTTGGGCCACGCAAAGTTTGCTTGTTTAGCGATTAGCTGGAGGAAGCGCCAATCGCTCTCGGCTTCCAAGATCAGCATACGTCTGTGCTCCATCAAGGAGTGCAGGGTAGGGGTCTGGATCGTCCCAATCCCGCCAAGAACCTTGACTTTGCCCACTTCCTCTTGGAGGTACTTTGCCTTTCTTTCTGCGACAGCCAGAATTTTCCCATGATCGTAAAAGCGAATCAGTTCAGGAGAGTGTGTGGCCATCAGTACTTGCTTGTTGCGGAGGCTTGCAACGTGCCCGAGGGACATAAGCAGCTCCCTCTGCAGGGTCGCGTTCAGATGTGCATCCGGCTCATCGAGAAGAACGACGTCGACATCGGGTGAGAGTGCGAGGGCGTACACGCTCAGCCATTGGAGGAAGCCACTTCCCTCCACCATAAGGTCTCTTGGAGTGTATTTGGGGTGTCGCTTGAATGTGTCACCCTTCAGTTCACCCTTGGCGCTCTCTACACGAAGGTAGCTGTGAAATCTCTCGTTGAAAGGAACGACCCTCAAATCAGTGGCAAAGATGGACTGCATCGTGCGTAGCAGGATCTCCCAAGGGTCGTTCGAGCGCAGCCATTTCAGCGAGGAATCCTTCAACTTTCTGCTGTTTCCACGCAGGCGTTCACGTTCCCTCCTGTTGTGTTCGTGCAGATCGAATAGGACGTTGCGAATGACTCCACCCGATAGGCCTTGGCCTATCAGACGTTCTCTCATGGCAGGAGTCAGTCTGCCTTCACGATCAGTGATGCCAGCGAATGGCGGTAGATATCCCACTCGCGGGACGTTGCCATCGATCGGCTCGCCCTTTGCGTTGACGATCTCAGCAGCTACCAGATTCGTTGAAGTGGTTCGCACAAAGAGACGATCATTGGCCTGTGACAGACCTATCTCCAAGTGCCGCTCCTGTTTGTCGGGCAGGTCCCAATAGACGCCAATCTTCAGTGTATAGCCGTCGGGCTCGTCGTCCTTGCTAGTCTTCAGATTGGTCCAGAGATGGCTGAGCGATGGAATTTGCATCGGCGTGAAATCCGCAATACCCATGCCCAGGCCAGTTTTGTTCTTGGTTTGCAGCCAGCTGGATCGCCCTTTCTCGATCTCTAGCATAGTCTTGCAGAACTGCCAGATAGCGAGAGCTTGCAGAATCGAGGACTTGCCGGAGTTGTTTCCTCCAACAACAAGCGAAAGGCCTTGATCAATCTCTATCTCTGTGTCCCGAAACTGCTTAAAGCGATGTAGCGTGATCTTCTTTATATGCATGTATCCCCCCTAGAAATTTTTCATTTCCATTTGCGACGAAGTCAATGCTCAGCCGATTTCGTTCGGCGAATTCTCCGTACCCGCTACCGTAGCAGGAGGCGGAATGGAATTGGAGTGACCTAGGAGCTGGAGAGAAGATGCGCTCCCTTCAGTCTGACGGAGTAGGACAACTGCGCAGCAGGGGTAGCTGGCTAGAATTGTGTCCAATGTTCCACCACGATTGCCAGATTCTAGTTGGCGGCGCTCTATCGGGCAGACGAAGAGAGATCCTTGCATGCTGCGCAGTGTTGAGGGCAGCACATTGATTGATTTGGTTGACGGATTCGTCTGCATCGCCGCCATCTCTCAAAAGCAATGGGCCGATGTGCTTGAGGTCGTTCGCAGAGCCAAACCAATTTCGATATCATCAGATAGTCAAGAAAATCACCTCAAACGGTGGCGAGGACATGAACGCAATTGATCGAGATATCCTGATCGTCGGCTTGTTTATCGCTTCTTTTGCCGTCTTCTTTGTCGGGTGGGCCTGCTGGCTCGCTGCGCGTCGGCGGCCTTGCCGGCGATCTGAGCGGAAGGTCTGAGTGAGCCTCAGGGCTATTCACGCCTAGATCTTCTTGGTCTCAGTGCCGCTCGCCCAGGCTACTCGGGGCGTACCCCTAGTCGGTGCCCGAGAGTGTTCCCATAGTTGGGACGCCGATGTGTTCCCATAGTTGGCGTTCAAGTGCCCAACTATGGGCACGTGGCTACGCGCTGCATGGCGAGTTCCCTGAACGGCAGCCTTATTTATACACCAGTCAGTTCAATATTCAGGGTCGATTGGCCCCCCTAACGGATAATTCACACCTGTCGACCGCCTCTTCTCTCTCCCCCTCCCGGGAGGCGGCCGACGAAACCAAAATAATGAAAGGTGTGTCCCGATGAACAAGAATTCGCTGCTCGCCCTGGGTCTTCTGGCTGCCCTGCCGTTCGCTGCATCGGCAACCGACGGCCTGTCGTACAACTACGTTGATGGCGGCTACGTGAACACCGATGCCAAGGGCGGCGACGCCGATGGCTGGAAGGTGAAGGGTTCGGTGGCGGTGCACCCGAACTTCCACATCTTCGGCGACTACAGCGCGCAGGAGACCGACACGTTCAAGAATGACGTCGACCAGTGGCGCATCGGTGCCGGCTACAACTACGGCATCGCACCGAACACCGACCTGGTCGCCCGCGTCGCGTACCAGAAGTTCGACATGAAGCACGGCCTGGACTTCAACGGCTACTCGACCGAAGTCGGCGTGCGCACCGCGTTCAACCCGTACGTGGAAGGCTACGTGATGGCCGGCTACGAGGACTACACCAAGAAGCACGGCATCAACCCGGACGGCGAGTTCTACGGCCGCGTCGGCGCCACCGCCAAGTTCAACGAGAACTGGGGCCTGAGTGGCGAAGTGAAGCTGGCCAAGGCCGGCGACCGCGAGTGGTTCGTGGGCCCGCGCTTCACCTGGTAACAAACGCCTGTCGTTAGTGCGTGTTGTGCTGGCGTGTGACTCTCTCTCTCTCCCACACGCCAACCGAAGCCCGGCCTCGCGCCGGGCTTCACTTTTATGGGCTCCGGGGCGCCACAATGTCGCATGGGCGATTCCCCCTCTCTCGCAGGTACCGGCACGGCCTATCAGGAGCATCTGCCACCTGGCTCGCTGCGTGGCCACTTCGGCCAGCTTTGGCAGAGCCAGCTTCCTGCCGATGCCGATGGGCACATCACCGTATTGCCCGATGGCTGCGTGGATATCCTCTGGCGCGACGGTGCGTTGTTCGTGGTCGGCCCGGACCGCGTGGCCGCGCACCCGGCGCTGGCACCCGGTGCACAGGTGCTGGGCGCACGCTTCCGTCCCGGCCAGGCATTGGCCGCGCTGGGCCTGCCTTTGGCCGGGATCATCGGCCAGGCCGTGCCACTGGCTGATCTGAAGGGCACGTGGGTGAACAAGGCGGCGGCCTCCATCGGCGACACCGCGCCAGCACTGCGCCTGCAGCGGATGGCGCACTGCCTGCAGCAGCATATGGGTGCGTCCGCGCTCGATATTTCGGCGCAGCGTGCACATGTCCTGTTCCGGGCGCTCGTCGCGGGTGACGCCACGCTGGATACGCTGGCGGCGCACTTGAGCCTGAGCCCGCGCAGCCTGCGCCGCTTCAGCCAGTCGCAGTTCGGCTACGGCGCCAAGACACTGGAGCGGATCCTGCGGCTGCAACGTTTCCTTCGCCAGAGTCGCGCGCTGCCACAGCATTCGTTGGCGATGCTGGCCGCTGATGCCGGCTATGCCGACCAGGCCCATCTCAGCCGCGAGGCGCGCGAGCTGGCTGGCATGACCGCCAGCGAGCTGCGCCTGGAGTGGGGGCAATGATGGCCGTTTTGTTCAAGACCCGCCGGCTGCACTGAGCGACGCTGGGGCTCCCTCAACGGAGCCATGCCATGAGCCATGCTGCTACCCACGATGCCGAACGCCGCATCGACAACATTGAATTCAACGTCGCTGACATCGCCCGCAGCAAGCGCTTCTATGGCGAGGTGTTCGGCTGGCAGTTCACCGACTACGGCGTGGCCTATACCGAGTTCGACGACGGCCGCCTGAAAGGTGGCTTCGTGGCCGACGCGCAGGTGCGTGCCCATGGGGGACCGCTGGTGATCCTTTACTGCGCGGACCTGGCCGATGCAGAGCGGCGCGTGGTTGCCGCCGGTGGTGAGGTGGTGCAGGCCGTGTTCGCCTTCCCCGGCGGCCGCCGCTTCCACTTCCGCGATCTGGACGGCTACGAGCTGGCGGTCTGGAGTGATATGGATTGATCCTGCCTATGCCCGTCGTGGAGCGGGCATACTAGGACCGAGCCAGGCAGAGTTCCCGCATGCAGATCCCCATTTCCGCATATGTGCAGCAGGCCGACGGCAGCACCGTGCAGGTAGCGGTTCTGGACGCTGGCGTGCTTGCGGCGCTGCATGCCCTCGGCTTCCAGGGGCAGGCCCCCACCTTGCGTGCTGAAGTGGGCGACGACATCAGCAAAGCTCGTTTGTTCGCTGCCCTGCGTGATCTTGGTGTAGCGTTCGCGGCCGGTCGCGAATGGAGTCCGGTCGAGGTATTTGGCTGGCTCTGCGACCATGGCTTGCTCGAAGGCCCGTATCTGCGCCTCGCCTGGACCGATCCACAACGCTACGTAGTCTGCAGCGTCATGGCGCTCTCTCAAGCACAAGCGGCATCGACCGCGAACTGAGAACCGCTCCGTCCCCGGTCTGGCGGTTCCGCTATGATCGCCCGCACATCGCCACGCGCGATGCGCCCGCCTCAAGCCCGCAGGAACCACCGTGAACTCCCAGCCCGCACCGATCACCGCCCTCAACCACACGCTCGACAACGAGCCGCAGCAGATCACCGCGCCACTGACCCATTCGGCGGCGTTCCTGGTGTTGAAGGTGAAGGATGACGAGGCGTCGATCGCCAGGGCACGCGAGGTGCTGGCGAGCACCGATGACCTGATCAAGAACACCGCAATCCGCGAGATCGAGCGTACCTTCACCTGCAACGTGGCCATCGGCCACCGCGTGTGGCAGCCGCTGGTGGGCTCCACGCCGCCGCGCGAGCTGAAGCCGTTCCGCGAGATCAAGGGCGCCACCCACACCGCCGTGTCCACGCCCGGTGACCTGCTGTACCACATCCGGGCGCGCACCATGGACCTGATCGTGGCGTTCGAGCGCAACCTGCTGATGGCCTTCGGCGATGCCGTTGAAGCGGTCGATGACGTGGCCGGGTTCCGCTATTTCGATGGCCGCGACCTGCTCGATTTCGTCGACGGCACCGCCAACCCGGAAGGGCTGTCGCTGCCGGAAGCCACGATCGTAGGTGACGAGGATCCGGACCACGCAGGCGGCAGCTACGTGGTGGTGCAGAAGTACCTGCACAACCTCGATGCCTGGCGCGCGCAGAAGACCGAGGCGCAGGAGGCGATCATCGGCCGCACCAAGCACGACAACATCGAGCTGGACGACGCGCCGGCCGATGCGCAGAAGTCGCACAAGACGCTGTGCACCATCGAGGATGCCGACGGCGAGCACGAGATCCTGCGCGACAACATGCCGTTCGCCAACCCGGGCCGCGGCGAGTACGGCACCTACTTCATCGGCTACACCCGCCGCCTGTGGGTGATCGAGAAGATGCTCGAGCGCATGTTCATCGGCAATCCCGCGCCGCTGCACGACCGCATCCTCGACTTCTCCACCGCCACCACCGGCGTGACCTTCTTCGCGCCCTCGCGCAAGGTGCTGGCCGACCTGGGCGAGTGATCGCGCCTCTCGTCCTTGCGCATGCTACTGGCCGCTCTGTTCCAGTAGATCCACGCCATGCGTGGATGGTGCACACGTTGCCCGCAGCAGCCACGCATGGCGTGGCTCTACTGTGCCGCCATCTGCCTGTCATCTACCGCGCTGACCATGTCGTGCTGGATGGGAGTGCAGGAGGCGGGCGATGACCATGACCGGAAACAGGAGCGGCGCACGCCGCGGGTGGAAGCGGCTGGCAGCATTGTTCGCCGCGCTGGCACTGGGCAGTTCGGCGGTGTCCGCGCAAGAAGCCCCTGCGCACTGGATGGCCTACGCCGCCTCCGTGGGAGGCCAGCTGCAGCAGCGCCTGCAGCAGGAGCACGATCCGCAGGCGCAGCGTGTACTGGAATGGCTGCAGGCACACCCGGACACGCCGATGCCACTGCCGGTAAGCCTGTGGATCGCCGCGGACGGCCGCATTTCGAAACTGGAATTCGACAGCCTGGGTGATGCCCAGGTCGATGCCGACCTGCGCGCGACGCTGCAGGCTGCGCCGTTGCAGGCGGCCCCACCGGCCGACATGCGCCAGCCGCTGCGCCTGGGTTTGGCACTGAGCCCGTAGATCCACGCCATGCGTGGATGGCGCGCCGATTGCCCGCAACAGCCACGCATGGCGTGGCTCTACTGCGTTGCCACCTGTGGCTCGCGCGCGGCCGCGCTCCACGCGCGCAGGCCGAACACGGCCAGGCCGAGGAAGAACACATACAGCGCGGCGGTCACGTGCAGCGACTTGAACAGGTACGCGCCGACGTAGACCACGTCCACCGCGATCCACACCCACCAGCAGGCCACGTGGCGGCGCGCCTGCCACCACTGGCCGACCAGGCTCAGCGCGGTCAGCATCGCATCCAGCCAGGGCAGCGCGGCATCGGTGAAGGTGTGCATGGCCGCGCCCAGCGCCACGCCACCACACAGGCCGATGGCGAGGTCGCGCAGCAGCGTGCTACGCGCCAGCGGCACGATGCGGATGCTGCCCTCGTCGGCCGCGTGCTGGCGCCAGTTCAGCCAGCCGTAGACCAGGAAGCCACCAAAGGCGACCTGCAGCAGCGTGTCCGAGTACAGCTTGGCCTCGGCGAACACCAGGCCATACAGCGCCACCGACAGCAGGCCCACCGGCCACGCCGACAACCGGCGGCGGGCCATCAGCCAGACGCCGAAGATGCTGCACAGCGCGGCGCTCCACTCGAGCATCACGCTGCTCACAACGCGAACGTCACCGACAGGCGGGCCTGTCGCGGTGCGCCGGGGAACAGGTAGTAGTCACCGCCGCTGCTGCCGGTATCACGCCAGTAGAAGCGGTTGAACACGTTGTCCACCGACAGGTTCCAGGTCACCGCACGCTCGTGCAGGCGATGCTGGAAGCGCAGGCCCGCATCGAATACCGAGTAGTCCGGTGCGCGCACGCCGCCGTCGGCACGCGCCACGTTGGCACCGGCATAGCGCCAGCCGCCGGTGACATCCAGGCCCTGCACGAACGGCAGCGCGTAGGCCAGGTGCACGCTGGCGCGCAGCTTCGGCACGTTCACCAGCTGATGGCCTTCATAGGCCGGCGTGCCGGTGTCGCGCGCGCGCGCCTGCAGCACGCTGGCGCTGGCCACGATCTGCAGTGCATCGGTCAGCTGCCCGTTGGCGGTCAGCTCCAGGCCAGTGTGGGTTTGCGTGCCTTCCTCGACGAAGGTGTAGCCGACGTCGCTGCTGTCCGGCTTGGCGTACTGGTACGGCTGCGAAATGCGGAACACGGCCGCGCCCAGCGTCAGCGCCTCGACCGGCACGTACTTCACGCCCACTTCCAGCTGCCGCGACTGCACCGACGGCAGGAAGGTGTCGGCATTGCTGGTCCAGAACGGCGCTTCCTGGCCCAGAGAAATGCCGCGCACGTAGCTGGCATAGGCATTGAGCTGGTCGGTGGCCTTCCAAACCACTGCGGTCTGCGGCAGGAAACGCGACAGGCGGCTGTGCCGCTGCGGCGTACCACGCTTGTCGTAGGCACGCTCGTCCAGGCGCACGAAGCGACCGCCGGCCAACCACTGCCAGTCATCACCGAAGCTGATCCGGTCCAGCGCGAAGAACGCGGTCTGGCGGCTGTCCAGGCGTCGTGCGGACGGGCCCGGCATCTTCGGCGACGGCTCGAATACCGGCACCGGCGCATCGTGGATGTTGGTGGTGCCGACGTACTCGTTGACGCTCGGGCGCCTGTCCACGGTGCGGCGGAAGTAGTCGGCACCGACGGTCAGCTGGTGGCCGACGCTACCGGTCTGGAAGCGCCCGCGCAGCTCGGCACGGGCCTGCTGGTTGCGGCGGGTGTCGTCCGGGCTGCGGTAGTCGTAGACGTCATAGTCGCCGTTCGGCGCGAAGTAATTGCCCGGCACGCTGCCATCGGCGCACTGCGTGGCGTAGTAGCAGCCGTAGGCGAAGGCGACGTTGTCATCGATCACCGAGCGGCTGTGGCCGACCGAGACGCGCGACTGCCAGGCGTCATTGAAATCGTAGGTGTGCAGGGCGGTGATGTTGGTGCTGGCGATGTCCACCGGGCGCTGCCACGGCTGGTAACCCAGCAGGTGTTCGCGGTCGACACCGCGCGGCAGGTCGCGCGCGCCCAGCAGCTGGTAGCCGGACACCGAACGCTGCGCGCTGGTCTGGTAGTTCGCATCCACCTCCAGCTTGCCGCGTTCGCCGATCAGCCAGTCGGCGGCCAGCGCGTAGAAGTTGCGGCGGCCATCGGCGTGCTCGACATAGGAATTGCTGGAATCCCACGCGGCATTCAGGCGCAGGCCGAAGCGCGGGGTGATCCAGTGACCGACGTCGACAGCGGCGTAGCGCGATCCTTCCGAATCGGTGCCGAGCGTGGCGGTGCGCACCTCGGCCGGGCGCTTGCCGATGTAGTTGATGATTCCGCCCGGCGCCATCACGCCTGCCGCCAGCCCGGCTTCACCCTTGAGGATCTCCACCGACTGCACGTTCTCCAGCGCCAGGCGTTGTTCGCCGGCGATGGACAGCCCGTTGAAGCGGTAGCCGGTGGCCGCGTCCAGTGCGAAGCCGCGGATGGCGATGTTCTGGTAGTAGCCCACCGGCGCGTAGGCATCACCCAGCGAGGCATCGTTGCTGGCCAGCTCGGACAGCGAGCGCACCTGGCGGCGGTCGAGGTAATCGCGCTCGAGCACGTTCACCGACGCCGGCGTGTCCTTCCACGAACCGCCGCCGAAGGCATTCACGCGCGAGGTATCGGCCTTCGCTTTGCCCGCCTGCACGCGCACCGCCGCCAGTTCGGTCGGCGAGCGTTCGGCACCAGCGGCAGCCGCATCGGTGGTGGACTCGGCCTCGCTGGCATGCAGCGGCAGCGCGGCGCAGAGGGCGAGGGAGAGCAGGGTGGGGCGCAGGCAGTGGTTCATTCGATTCGTCTTCGGACAACAAGGGAGACGAAGCGACGGCGCGCAGGTGCACCGGCCCATGATGGGGGTGTGGCTGCGGCTCAAAGCTCCCTACGCCGGTGCAAACCGGATCAGGTTCCAAGGGACTCTCTCAGCCTGGCAGATCCAGGCACCCCCGCTTCAGGTGACCATTTCACTACAAATGGTACGGATTTGCGAGCCGGCGTCCTTCAGGCTGCGGGGTCAGATCCCTTTCCGCACGAAAGGGATCTGACCCCAACGGTGTCCCAACCGGATCACGCGGCGGCGTGCAGGGCCTGCAGCAGTGCCTGCCCCGGGGCGGTATGGAACCACGCCGGATGGCCCAGCATGAAAGGCTGCCAAGCCACGTCGGCATTCGCGGTCGAGCCGGTGATGCCCTCGAAGTACTCCACTTCGGACAGTGCGAAGTCGAAATGGACCATGGGCAGCAGGTCGGCCAGCAGGTGCACGCGTGCCGCCGACAGCGGCAGTACCTGGCGATAGCCCTCGAGCAGCGCCAGCGCGATGTCGAGGCGCACGGCCTCGCTGCCGCGTTCCAGTTCCAGCCACGCCACCGCGTTGCGCTCGATCGCGGTGGCGAGGTCGAACAGTGCGCTGGTGGGCGAAGCCAGGCCGAAATCCAGCACGGTGCTGACCTGCCCGTCGCGCCACAGCAGGTTGGAGACATGCCAGTCGTTATGCGCCCAGAGCCGTGGCTGGGCGCGCAGGCGCTCGGCCAGCCCGGCGTGCCACGGCAGTACGTCGCGCTGCAGCTGCGCCTCCCAGGGAATGCGCGCGAGATAGCGGGCCAGCCCGGGACGCTCATGCAGTCCTGCCTTGATCGCCGCGATCGGATCGTCGGCGCGGATCAGATCATCGCGCGCGACCAGCACATGGGTGCTGCGCTGGGGCGCATGGTAGCTGGCGGCGGCACGGTGCAGCTGTGCGAGTGCGCGCCCGGCTTCGCGGGCCTGGGCGACATCGGTCAGCAGCGACCACGACACCGCGTCGCGGTACAGGTCATCGCCCACGCCGACGGCGTGCAGTTCAAAGGTCCACTCGCCGTGCTCGACGGCGGTGCGGCCATCGGCCGCTGGCAGCACCTGCACCACCGGTACGCCCGCCGCAGCGAGATGGGCGATGAAACGGTGTTCTTCTTCCAGGCACGTCGCGCTGCGCACGCTGTGGTGATGGCGCTTGACGAACACCGCCCCGTTCGCGCCGCTGACAATGGCGGCAGCCGACAGCGGCCGCGGGCTGTGCCAGCGCGCATGGCTGCCGCTGTCCAGCTGTGGGTAGCGCTGGCGCAGCCACGCGATGTCCGCCGCGCTGATCGGTGGCCAGTCGGCAGCCACCTCGTCGTTGTTGAGGCCCTGCACGCGGTGGGAGGGAGACGTCATGCCGCAGCCCGAGAGGGGAAAGTCACATCCAAGGCTGCGCATTCAACGCCATGAGCGCGGACAACGCAAACGGGCGGGTCACCGACCCGCCCGTCCATGCAGCGGCGTGGAGGATGCCGCGCTGCTTACCAGCCGCGATGGCGGCCGCGGTCGTGGTAGTAGCGGTTGTCGTAGTAGCGCTCGCGCTGCCAGCGGCGGTCGTCGCCGCGGTCGTAGTAACCGCTGCGGTAGTAGCCACGATCGTAGCGGCGGTCGTAGCGGTTGTCGTAGTAGCGATTGTCGTAATAACGACGGTCGCGGCGGTCGGAGGTGGTCAGATTGCCGATCGCGCCGCCGGCCACGGCACCACCGACGGTGGCGGCAGGATCACCGTTGGAGAGCAGGTTGCCGGCCACGCCACCGACCACGGCGCCGACCAGGGTGCGCTTGTCCTTCCTCGACATCGCGCTGGCATCGCTGACCACGGCGACACCGGCCACCAGTGCCAGCGCCATCGCCAGACCACGGAAGCTGAGTGTGGAAGTACTGAGCATGATTCGTTCTCCTGTGAGGTGCATGCCACGCTGGGCAGGGAGGGCGCGGGGCGCCCCGGCTGCCGTGATGTCCACGCTGGCGTTCCAACATTGCCGGAACATTGCCTGGGCCACCGTGCGGCTTGCGCATTCATCTAGCGGCAGGTGGCATGAAGCAAGGCTGAAAGCGGCCTCGGCCGCTCAGCTGGCAGAAAGGGAAAAGGCCACGCGGAGGTGGCCCCTCCCTTCTCTGCCAAGGCGTTGGCATGTCAGACGCCCATCGCCTCTGGGCCTGCCGCGCCGGCTCCCGCGGGGTCTCCTGCTGCGGCTGCAGCACGTCAGGCGCGCCCTGCACCGCATCGCTGCCGAGCGCCAGGCCCTGCCCGCTGGCGGCCCGCGTCCACGGCGACGCGGCTGGCGGCCGGACATGCGCCGGTCGATTCCTTCGACCTCGCATTGTTGCCGGGGCGATTATGTGAATCGCGTCTCAGATTTTCCCGTCACGCAGGTAGTCGAACAATTCGGCATCGCCCTTCAACCCCAGCTTGAGCATCGCATCGCCCTTCTGCCGGCTGATGGTGCTGACGCTCTTGTGCAGCAGCAGCGAGATCTCCTTCACTGTCATGCCGGTGCCGAGCAGGCGCAGCACCTCCACCTCGCGCGGGGACAGCGGCTTGCCGTCGCCCTCGCGCATGCGCCAGCTGCCGGCTGCCTCCACCCGCTCGCGCAGGCTGCGGCTGATGTAGGGCTGGCCGCGGTAGACCGCCTGGATCGCCTGCGGCAGCTCGTCCATCGACGAACTCTTGTCGACCAGGCCGAGCACCCCACTGTCGAGCACCATGCGCAGGATCGCCAGGTTGCTGGAAACGCTGAGCATCAGCACCGGCAGGTCCGGGTGGCGGCGCCGGATCATGCCGATCATGGCGAAGCCATCGGCCTGCGGGCTGCCCGGCATGGAGTAGTCGGTGACCAGCAGGTCGCAGGGCTGGTTGGCGAGCAGGGTCATCAGCGCCTGCGCGCTGTCGGCCTCGCCGACCACGCGGCCCACGCCACTGGACTCGATGACGGCGCGGGTACCGATGCGGACTACCGGGTGATCGTCTGCGATGATGATGCGCAAGCTCATGCTCTAGTATGGCCATCGGGCACGCCGGACCGCGACCATCGCGGTCCCTGGCAGGATTCTAGGAGATCGACGCAGATGCGTAGGTGGGCTGTTCGCGGGCTGCTCCTGCTGCTGGCGGTGCTGGCCCTGCCCGTGGCCCAGGCACAGCCGGTCCCTGGGCTGCTGCCGCTCGGCCCGTTGCAGCGCGAATACCTGGTGGCGCATCCGACCATCGTTGTCGGGCAGTATGACAGCGGTTGGCCGCCCTTCGAGTCCCTCCGTGACGGCCAGCAGGTCGGTCTGGGACCGGACTACCTGTCGCATCTTGCACGCCAGCTCGGCATGAAGGTCGAGGCGCGCCGCTATCCCGACTGGACATCCGTGCTGGATGCGGCATGCCGTGGCGAGATCGACGTGGTGATGAATGTCGGTCTCAGTGCCGACCGCACCCGCTGCATGGTCTATACCGCGGCCTACAGTGAGGCGCCGCTCGCCCTGGTGGGCCGGCCCGATGACCTGCGTGCCTCCGACATGCCGGACCTGGATGGGCTGAGGGTCGTGATCGAGCAGGATTTCCTGACCGGTCCGCAGGTGCGCGCCCGATTCCCGCGTGCCCGCCAGCTTGTCGCAAGCGACACGTTGAGCGCGTTGCAGATGGTCATAGACGACAAGGCCGACGTCTACATCGGCAATGCATTTGTCGCCACCGAGCTGATTGCCAGCCGGCGCCTGCAGGGCGTGGCGCTGCTGCGGCCGAGCGACCTGCCCCCTGAGCGGCTGCACTTCGGCATTCCCAACAGCAAGCAACCCCTGGCCGAAGCCCTGGACCTGGCGCTGGCGGCCACCAGCCAGGCCCAGCGCGATGCCCTGGCACAACGCTGGTTGTCACCGCCGCACTGGTCGGCATCGGCGCAGCTGGCGCTGAGCCAGGCCGAGAAGCGCGTGCTGGAGCAGCCGCTGAAGATCGGTTTCGCCCCGAATGCCGCGCCGCTGTCGTTCACCGGCGAGGATGGCCGGCCCAGCGGCCTGGCCAGCGAATACCTGCAGCGCCTGATGCAGGCCGGTGCCAACCTGCAGGTCGAGGACAGCCACGACTGGTACGAGGTACGCGAGAAGGCCCGCCGCGGTGAGCTGCAGGCGGTGATGGGCATTCCTGTCGATTCACGTTACCTGGGCCCGGACTGGGTGTTCAGCCAGCCCTTCATCAGCGTGCCGAACGTGATTGTGGTCAGGAGCGATGGCGAGTCGCTGCTGGACCTGGCCGACCTGCAGGGCAAGCGCGTGCTGCTGTCCGACCCGGAGCGTGTGCGTGGCTACGTGCTGCAGCAGGCACCGCAGGCGCGGATCATCGCTGCACGCAGCGCCGAACAGTCGCTGCAGCGCCTGCTCGATGGCGAAGCCGATGCGTACATCGGCAACCTTGCCGTGGTGGATCACCTGCTGCGCAGCCGTTTCCCGGGGCGGCTGCAGGTGGCGGCACCGGCCGGCTTCAACGACCAGCTGGTGCTGGCCGTGGATCGCCGCCACGCGGCGCTGGCTACCACCTTCGATCGCCTGCTGCTGCAGATGACCCCACGCAAGCGCGAGGCCCTGCGCAACGCCTGGCTGGGGGTGGAGTACCGCAACGGTGTCGACTGGAGCAACGTGCTGCGGTGGGGCGTGCCGGTGCTGCTGGTGCTGCTGACTGCGCTGCTGGTGCATGGCGTCGGCCATTGGCGCCTGCGCCGTGAAGTGGCAGGACGCCGCCAGCTGGAGCAGCGCCTGGCCGAGGTGACCGACAACCTGCCGGCGGTGGTCTACCAGGCACGTCGCGATGCCGATGGCACGCTCAGTTTCCCGTTCATTGCCGGCGACCTGCCGGCGTTGTTCGGTATCACCCGGCAGCAGGCCGAACAGGATGCGAAGCTGCTGCTGGAACGCATCGAGCAGGACGACCGCGCGCACATCCTGCATTCCATCGAACAGGCCGCGCGGCAGTTCGCACCCTTGGTCCTGGAATTCCGCCTGCGCAGCGATGAGGAAGGCACGCGCTGGGTGCGCAGCCAGGCCCACCCCTATGCCGCCGAAGAGGGCGCGGTGATCTGGAGCGGCTACTGGGTGGATGTGACCGAAGCGCGGATGCAGGCCGATGCGCTGGCGGCGGCGAAGGCAGAGGCCGAGCAGGCTGCGGAAGCCAAATCGCGTTTCCTGGCCACGATGAGCCACGAGATCCGCACGCCCATGAGTGGCGTGCTGGGCATGCTGGAGGTGCTGGCGCATTCGCCGCTGGACAGCGAGCAGCAGCGCATCCTCGGCGTGATCGAGGATTCGGCGCAGATGCTGCGACAGATCCTCGACGACATCCTCGACTACTCGCGGCTGGAAGCAGGTGCATTGCGCCTGGAGCCGGTGCCGCAACCGCTGCGGCCCCTGCTGGAAAGCGTGTGCCGCCTGCTGTCCGCGCAGGCCAGCGCGCGTGGCCTGGCGCTGCACGTGCAGATCGATCCCGAGCTGGCGCCGGCCCACGAAGTGGACGGCGTACGGCTGCGCCAGATCGTGTTCAACCTGCTCAGCAATGCCATCAAGTTCACCAGCCAGGGCGAGGTGCGCCTGCAGCTGGACGTCCTGGGGCCGACCAGCGAGGACGGTGTGCAGCCGCTGTGCCTGAGCGTGACCGACACCGGCATGGGCATCGCACCGGAACAACTGCAGCACCTGTTCGCGCCATTCACCCAGGCCGGCGCCTACATCCAGCGTGACCACGGCGGCACCGGCCTGGGCCTGAGCATCTGCCAGCGCCTGGTGCAGATGATGCAGGGCGAACTGACCCTGCACAGCACGCTGGGCGAAGGCACGCGCGCCGAAGTGCGGGTCTCGCTGGTCGAGGCCGGCAGCGAGGACGCGGCGGCGCTGTTGGCCGAGCAGGACCAGACCGCGCTGCTGCCCGCCGCGTTGCGCCAGGCGCGGGTGCTGGTGATCGAGGATCATCCGACCAACCAGGCGATGATGGCGTGGCGGCTGCAGCAACTGGGCGTGCCCTATGTGCTGCTGGGCGACGGCCAGCAGGCGCTGGACCGCTTGTCATCGGAGTCCTTCGACCTGGTCATTACCGACTGCCGCATGCCGGTACTCGACGGGTTTGGGTTCACCCGCCTGCTGCGCGAACGCGAGGGTCGCACCGGGCAGCCGCGACTGACGGTGCTGGCATTGACCGCCAGCGTGCTGGACGACGATGCGCGCCGCTGCCGCGAGGCAGGCATGGACGAGGTGCTGGCCAAGCCGCTGTCGCTGGCCACGCTGCGCACCGCGCTGCTGCGCTGGCTGCCGCAGGCGCAGGGCCAGTCGTTCGACGCGGCCGTACAGGAGGATGCCGCCGACGACGGTGATGCGCTGCCTGACCTGGCCACCCTGCAGCAGCGCTACGGTTCGCGTGCGGTGGCCGAACAGCTGCGCGACAGCCTGCTGCAGGCCAGTGAGGGCGACCTCGCGGCCGTGCTGCGCGCCGTGCAGGCCGGTGACCGCGAGGCCGCGGCGCGGCACCTGCATCGCCAGGCCGGCGGCCTCGGGGCGATTGGAGCGACGGCACTGGCCGGGCAGGCCAACGCGCTGGTCGAGCGCCTGCATGATGCGGGCGAGACCGACCCGGCACCGTTGTTCGCCGCCGTCACGGCGTTCGTGGCCCGGCTGCAGCATCAGCTGCAGCGACTGGCTCACTGAGCCGACTGCTGTTGCAGGTAGGCGATCACCAGCGCGCGGCGTTCGGGGCTGGGGAAGGCGTTGTACATGCGGGTGCCGGGCACCACGTGGGTGGGCGACTGCAGGAAGGCATCCAGGGTCTGCGCGGTCCAGGTGATGTCGGCGCGGCGCATGCCCTCGGAATAGCCGTAGTCGGGCAGGCTGCCGGCGCGGCGGCCGATCACGCCGTGCAGGTTCGGCCCGAAGCGGTGGATGCCGCCGGGCTGCACGGTGTGGCAGCCGGCGCACAGTTCGAACGCGCGCTGCATGGCCTGCTGCCGGGCCTGTTCGGGCGTGGCCGCTGGCGCAGGCGGGCGCTGGCAGGCCGTGGCAAGCAGGGCCCAGGCAAGGGCGGTGAGCAGGGAGACACGCATGGCCGGGCAGGATAGCGGTGCGCTGCAGTGGCCGGGCTGCGACACGCAGTCGCAGCCCGGGGCGATCACATGCCCGAGTAGTTCGGGCCGCCGCCGCCCTGCGGGGTCACCCAGACGATGTTCTGGGTCGGGTCCTTGATGTCGCAGGTCTTGCAGTGCACGCAGTTCTGCGCGTTGATCTGCAGGCGTGCGTTGTCGGCTTCGCCAACGAACTCGTACACGCCGGCCGGGCAGTAGCGCGCTTCCGGGCCGGCGTACTCGGCCAGGTTCACCTTCACCGGAATGCTCGGGTCCTTCAGGGTCAGGTGGCTGGGCTGGTTCTCGTCGTGGTTGGTGCTGCTCAGGAACACCGAGCTGAGACGGTCGAAGGTCAGCACCCCGTCCGGCTTCGGGTAGGTAATGCGGGTGTGCTGGGCCGCCGGCTCCAGGCAGGCATGGTCCGGCTGGGTGCGGTGCAGCGTCCACGGCGGGTTGCGCACGCCCAGCTTCGGCAGCAGCCACTGCTCCACGCCGGTCATCAGCGTGGCCACGGTCTGGCCCTTCTTGAACCACTGCTTGAAGTTCTTGGCCTGCTGCAGTTCGGTGAACAGCCAGCTGGCTTCGAAGGCCTTCGGATAGGCGCTCAGCTCATCTTGCTGGCGGTTGGCGGCCAGCGCGTCGAACGCGGCGTCGGCGCAGAGCATGCCGGTCTTGATCGCGGCGTGGCTGCCCTTGATGCGGCTGGCGTTGAGATAACCGGCCTCGCAACCGACCAGCGCGCCACCGGGGAACACCGTCTTCGGCAGCGACAGCAGGCCGCCGGCGGTGATCGCACGCGCGCCGTAGCCGATGCGGGTACCGCCTTCCAGGTGCTTGCGGATGTCCGGATGGGTCTTGAAGCGCTGGAATTCCTCGAACGGGCTCAGCCAGGGGTTTTTGTAGTCCAGGCCGACCACGTAGCCGATGGCGACCTTGCCACCTTCGGCGTGGTAGAGGAACGCGCCGCCGTAGGTGTCGCTGTCCAGCGGCCAGCCGGCGGCGTGCACCACCAGGCCCGGCTCATGCCGGGCCGGGTCGATCTGCCACAGTTCCTTGATGCCGATGCCGTAGGCCTGCGGGTCCTTGCCTTCGTCCAGCTTGTAGCGGGCGATCAGCTGGCGGCCGAGGTGGCCGCGCGCGCCTTCGGCGAAGACCGTGTACTTGGCGTGCAGCGCCATGCCGCGCTCGAAGGCCGGGCCGATGCTGCCGTCCTTCTCGATGCCCATGTCGCCGGTGGCCACGCCGATCACTTCGCCGTTGTCGCCGTACAGCACCTCGGCGGCGGCGAAGCCGGGGAAGATCGCCACTTCCAGCGCCTCGGCCTGCTGCGCCAGCCAGCGGGTCACTTCGCCCAGGCTGATGATGTAGTTGCCTTCGTTGTGGAAGCACTCCGGCAGCAGCGCATTGGGCGTGCTGCGCGACCCGGTCTCGCTGAGGAACAGGAACTCGTCGCGGGTAACCTTCTGCTTCAGCGGTGCGCCGCGTTCGGCCCAGTCCGGGAACAGTTCGGCCAGTGCGCGCGGATCCATCACCGCGCCGGACAGCACGTGCGCGCCCGGTTCGGAGCCCTTTTCCAGCACGCACACCGACAGTTCGCGGCCGGCTTCGATCGCGCGCTGGCGCAGGCGGATCGCGGTGGCCAGGCCGGCGGGGCCGGCGCCGACGATCACCACGTCGAACTCCATTACTTCACGCGGGGGCAGGGCGTTGGCTTCAGCGCTCATCGATTGCATGACTCGTGGGTAGGGCCGGCATCGGGGCCACCGGCGGTGCCTGGGAATCGCGCGTGCAGCCACGGGCGAAACGGTTGTTTGAATGTGTCAGGGTACCGGGCCGCGCGTGATCGAGCTAGATCGGCGATGTTCACGCCCGGATTGCTGCAATGCAGCGTAGGGCCGCAGCCCTGCCGGTGCCGACCCTGGCCGGCACGCGCTGTGCGGATGACCGACAATGGCCCGGTCCTGACTGCGCGTGAGTGCCATGGCTTTGCATCCGTACGATCTGTTCGATGTCCGTTCCCTGCTCAACGAGGAAGAGCGCGCGGTGCAGGAGAGCGTCGCCCGCTTCACCAACGAGCGCGTACTGCCGATCATCGGCGATGCCTTCGACCAGGCCCGTTTCCCCGCCGAGCTGGTGCCGGAGATCGCGTCTCTGGGCCTGCTCGGCGCGACACTGCCGGCCGAATACGGTGGCGGTGGCCTCGGCGCGGTCAGCTATGGCCTGATCTGCCAGGAGCTGGAGCGCGGCGATTCGGGCCTGCGCAGCTTCGTTTCGGTGCAGAGCTCGCTGTGCATGTATCCCATCTACGCGTACGGCAGCGAGGAACAGCGCCAGCAGTGGCTGCCAGCGATGGCACGCGGCGAGCTGATCGGCTGCTTCGGCCTGACCGAGGCGCACGGCGGGTCCGACCCGGCCAGCATGAAGACCCGCGCGGTGCGCGACGGCAGCGACTGGCGCATCAGCGGCAGCAAGATGTGGATCACCAGCGGCCCGGTGGCCGACCTGGCCATCGTCTGGGCACAGACCGAGGACGGTATCCAGGGCTTCGTGCTGGAGAAGGGCATGGCCGGCTTCACCACGCAGGAAATCAAGCACAAGATGAGCCTGCGCGCATCGCTGACCGGTGCGCTGTTCTTCGATGACGTGCGCGTGCCCGACAGCCACCGCCTGCCGAACGTGAAGGGCCTGAAGGGGCCGCTGGGCTGCCTGACCCAGGCCCGCTATGGCATCAGCTGGGGCCCGATCGGCGCGGCCATCGCCTGCCTGGATGAAGCGCTGGGCTACGCCAAGGAGCGCGTGCTGTTCGGCCGCCCGCTGGCTGCCACCCAGAGCGCGCAGATCAAGCTGGCGGAAATGGCCCGCCGCATCACCACCGCCCAGCTGCTGGCCCTGCAGCTGGGCCGGCTGAAGGAAGCCGGCCAGCTGCAGCCGCAGCAGGTCAGCCTGGCCAAGTGGAACAACTGCCGCATGGCGATCGACATCGCCCGCGAGTGTCGCGATCTGCTCGGTGGGGCTGGCATCACCACCGAACACGTGGCGATCCGGCACGCGCTGAACCTCGAATCGGTGATCACCTATGAAGGCACCGAGACCGTGCACCAGCTGGTGATCGGCCGCGAACTGACCGGCATCAACGCGTTCTGAGTGCACCGGTAGTGCCGGCCGCTGGCGGGCATTGCCGAGCAGCGTATCCGCAGGCGAGCGACCGGTGTACCGACCCGCGCACCGGACGGAACTGCCGCGAGTGTTCAAGGACAGCCTGTAGCGCGCGGTTGTCGGGTCCGCCTTGAAGCGAGCCGAGGAGCGCAAGGGTACCGGTGCGCAGCACCGGCTCGCCGATGGCGGCGCGTTTCTTTGGTTACTTTCTTTGCGCGAGCAAAGAAAGTGATACACGTGAGCTACGCCCCGCCAGCAAATCCGTGCTGCCGCCACGCCTCGTACATCACCACGGCAACGGTGTTGGAAAGATTGAGGCTGCGGTTGCCCGGCCGCATCGGCAGGCGCAGCCGGCGGCCATCCGGCAGTGCATCGAGCACGTCCTGCGGCAGGCCACGGCTTTCCGGGCCGAACAGGAACGCATCGCCCTCTTCAAAGGCCACGCTGTCGTAGCGCACGCTGGCGCGGGTACTGAGTGCGAACAACCGATTCGGTGCGATCCGCGCCAGCGCGGTGTCCAGGTCGGGGTGCACCTGCAGGCGCGAGTACTCGTGGTAGTCCAGGCCGGCGCGCTTGAGCTGCTTGTCTTCCAGTGCGAAGCCGAGCGGCTCGACCAGGTGCAGCTGCGCGCCGGTGTTGGCACAGAGCCGGATCACATTGCCCGTGTTGGGCGGGATTTCCGGTTGGAACAGGATCACGTGGAACGGGGGCGCGGCATTCATCGGCGCAGTGTACCTGCGACGGCGGCCGGCTTTACGGCGCGCGCCCTGCGCTGGGCAGGGCGGCACCGCTTACGGGCGCAGCAGGACCTGGGCGGTTTCGGTGGCCAGCGCCTGCAGGTCGGCAGCGCTCGGACGCACCTGCAGGGCCGGCAGGTTGACGATGACCGAGTTGGCGACGTTGGTGGCGGCGGCGGCCAGGGTGGCGGCGTAGCGCTGGGCTTCCAGTTCGGCGGCCAGGGCGACGCGCTGTTCCAGGCTCGGGCGCACTTCCACCGAGGCCAGGGTGGTGATCGGCATCGCGGCGGCGACCGGGGCGGCGACGTAGCCGTTGCGCTCGGCCAGCTGGTCAGCGCTGGGGCGCACTTCCACGGTGGCCAGGGTCGGGATGCCGCTGGCCTGTTCCCAGGCCTGCTGGGCCAGTTGGTCGGCGGCCGGGCGAACCTGCACGGTGGCCAGGGTCTTGATGGATTCGGAGGCCTGCACCGACGAAACAACCGCGGTGCCGGCGATCAGGGCGATGGCGATGGCAATGGTCTTGGTGTTCATGACGGGGCCTGTTTAGTGTTGTTGAGCTGTGGTGTTGTAGTAAGGTAGTACACCAATTCTGGGCATGCAAGAGAAATTTTCGATTTCCTGCATTTGTTCAGTCTTCAGTCAGCTTTTGTCTGAAGCCCTTCCTGGCGCAGGAAGTACCAAGCAATCCGCGTGCCAACTTTTAGTTATTGATTTGAAAGGATTTTTCGGCATCCGAAAAGTGTCCGCTGGGCGGACACCTGTCCATTCCTCGCGCCACGGACACTGTCCGGACGCCTTCAGCCGGCGCATGTGACGGGCCAGGCACGCCGATCGGGCCGGGAGCGGAGGGCCTTGGGGGCGAACACCCCCAGTGACTGGTGACCGATTCCGGCCGCCGCGCGCGCAGGCTAGGATCGGGGTTCACCTTCGTGACCAAGGATCCGGATATGTCTCTCGCCCTTCGCCCGCGCGCTGCACTGCTGGCCGTCGCCCTCAGCACCGCCCTGGGCACGCTCGCGCCCACCCATGCGCTCGCCGCCAAGCCGGCGGCACCGGCCAAGGTCGATATCCCGTACGAGCAGTTCACCCTGCCCAATGGCCTGCGCGTGATCGTGCATACCGATCGCAAGGCGCCGATCGTTGCGGTCAACGTCTGGTACCACGTGGGCAGCAAGGACGAACCGGCCGGCCGTACCGGCTTCGCGCACCTGTTTGAACACCTGATGTTCCAGGGCAGCGAAAACCACGACGGCGAATTCTTCGAACCGTTCAAGCAGGTGGGTGCCACCAACCAGAACGGCACCACCAACACCGATCGCACCAACTATTTCGAGAACGTGCCGACCACGGCGCTGGACATGGCGCTGTGGATGGAATCGGACCGCATGGGCCATCTGGTCGGTGCGATCGACCAGGCCGCGCTGGACGAGCAGCGCGGCGTGGTGCAGAACGAGAAGCGCCAGGGCGAGAACCAGCCCTACGGCCAGGCTTGGGACCAGCTCAACAAGGCGCTGTACCCGGTGGGCCACCCGTACCACCACGGCGTGATCGGGTCGATGAACGATCTCAACGCGGCGTCGCTGGATGACGTGAAGACCTGGTTCCGCACCTGGTACGGCCCGAACAACGCGGTACTGGTGCTGGCCGGCGACATCGATCTGGCCACCGCCAAGGAAAAGGTCGCCAAGTACTTCGGCAGCATCCCGGCCGGCCCGACCATGGCGCAGCCGGCCGTGAACGTGGCCAAGCGCAGCGCCGACACGCGCGAGACGATGACCGACAAGGTGCCGCAGGCGCGCATCTACCGCGCCTGGAACGTGCCGCAGGTC
The DNA here is from genome assembly GCF_037966425.1 of Stenotrophomonas sp. FSL W7-1447. Classification (NCBI taxonomy): domain Bacteria; kingdom Pseudomonadati; phylum Pseudomonadota; class Gammaproteobacteria; order Lysobacterales; family Lysobacteraceae; genus Stenotrophomonas; species Stenotrophomonas sp. FSL W7-1447. The sequence goes on from NZ_CP150199.1 coordinate 234,570, forward strand.
GGCACCACCGAGGTCGATCAGCTGCAGCTGTTCGCGCAGGTGCTGGGCGGTGCCAAGTCGTCCCGCCTGAGCCAGCGCCTGCAGCACCAGGACAAGCTGGTGGACAGCATCGCGTCGGGCCTGTCGACGTCGCAGCTGGGCTCCAACTTCGTGATCATGGCGACGGTCAAGCAGGGCCAGGACCCGGCCAAGGTCGAGAAGATCATCGACGAGGAACTGGACCGGCTGATCAAGCAGGGCCCCACCGCGGCCGAGCTGGAGCGGGCCAAGACCGGTGCCCGCGCAGGCTTCATCCGCGGCATCGAGCGCATCGGTGGCTTCGGCGGCAAGGCCGACGCACTGGCCGAGTGCGCAGTGTTCACCGGCGACCCGGGCTGCTTCCGCACCTCGCTGGCCAACATCGAGAAGGCCAGCGCTGCCGACCTGAGCCGCCTGGGCGCGCAGTGGCTGGACAAGGGCAGCCACACCCTGGTGATCGCACCGGGTGAACGCGTGGCGCTGAAGGAAGATCCCAGCCAGGCGCCGAAGCCGTTCAACGTACCGGCGGTGGACCCCAAGTACAGCACCCTGCCGGAGCAGGTCGACCGCAAGGCCGGCGTGCCGCAGACCCGCGAGTTCCCGCAGCTGAAGTTCCCGGCGCTGCAGCGCGCCACGCTGAAGAACGGCACCCAGGTGATCCTGGCCGAGCGCCATGAGATCCCGGTGGTGCAGTTCAGTTACCAGTTCCCGGGCGGCTTCAGTGCCGACCAGGGCCGCAAGCCGGGCACCGCCAACTTCACCATGAGCCTGATGACCGAAGGCGCCGGCAAGCTGGGCTCGCTGGCCTTCGCCGACGCCGCTGACGCACTGGGCGCCAGCTTGGATGCCTCGGCCGGTCTGGACTCGATGAGCGTGGACCTGTCGGCGCTGAAGGAAAACCTGGCACCGTCGCTGGCGCTGTACCGCGACCTGCTGCGCGAGCCGCGTTTCGAGCAGGGCGAGATCGACCGGGTCAAGGCGACCTGGATCGCCGGCATCCAGCAGGAGAAGGTCAACCCCGGTGCGGTGGCGATGCGCGTGCTGCCGCCGCTGCTGTACGGCAAGGGCCATCCGTACGCGATTCCGTTCACCGGTAGTGGCGACGAGGCGGCGATCAACGGCCTGACCCGCGAGGACCTGGTCGACTTCCACCACGACTGGTTGCGGCCGCAGAACGGCACCCTGATCGTGGTCGGCGACACCACGCTGGCCGAGATCGTGCCGCTGCTGGACAAGCAGCTGGGCGACTGGAAGGCGGCAGGCGATGCGCCGCAGGTGAAGGCGGCCACTGATGTCGTACTGCCGAAGGGCCCGCGCGTGTTCCTGATCGACCAGCCGGGTGCGGTGCAGGCCAACCTGTTCGCCGGCCAGGTGGTGCCGCCGTCCAGCGCGTCCAGTTCCACCCGCTTCGACATTGCCAACGGGGTGATCGGTGGCGACTTCACCTCGCGCCTGAACATGAACCTGCGCGAGGACAAGCACTGGTCCTACGGTGCGCGCAGCAGCGCGGTCAACTCGGTGGGCCAGCGCCCGTGGATGGCCAGCGCGCCGGTGCAGATCGACAAGACCGGCCCGGCGATGGCCGAGATGCGCAAGGAAATCGCCGCGTTCGCCGATGGCAGCAAGCCGGCGACCGCGGCCGAGGTCAACCGCATCCGCAACATCCAGACCCTGAGCCTGCCCGGTGCCTACGAGACCGCCAGCGCGGTGGCCGCCACCATCGGTTCGATCGTTCAGTTCAAGCGCCCGGATGACTATGTGCTGCGCCGCAAGGCCGAGATCGAAGCGATGACCCCGGCGCAGGTGCAGCAGGCCGCTGCCGAGATCAAGCCGCAGGCCCTGACCTGGGTGGTGGTGGGCGATCTCAAGCAGACCGAAGCGGCGGTGCGTGCGCTGAACCTGGGCGAGGTGACGGTGATCGACGCCGAAGGCAACCCGGTCAAGAAATAAGGGATGTGCCTGCCCGCCCCGGCGGGCAGGCCTCCCCAGGCAGTGCCGGCCGCTGGCCGGCAACCCCGTCATGCATCCGGGGTCAGAGCCCCCTGCGGGGGGGCTGACCCCTCTGCCGACCTGGGGTCGGATCCCCCGCAGGGGGCTCTGCCCCCGGCCCCGGCTACCCCCGATTCAGGCTGTTCAGGCAGAATCCCCCCATACCCTTCCAGGATCTGCCCATGCGCGTTCTGCTGCTTTCCTCCCTGCTGCTCACCGTCACCGCCTGTACCTGGGTGCCGATCGAACCGGCCGGCAAGGCGACCCGCGTGCTGCCGGCGGGCCCGGTTCCAGCCGGTTGCATCGCCAAGGGCGAGGTGGTAGTCACCGTGAAGAGCAAGGTCGGCTTCTACAACCGCAACCCGCTGCGGGTGCAGGAAGAGCTGGAAACGCTGGCCCGCAACGAGGCCCCCAGCGCCGGCGCCAATGCCGTGCAGGCCGCTGCGGCCCCCGCCGATGGCAGCCAGCGCTTTGCGGCGTTCCAGTGCCCGCCGCGCTGAACGCTTCACCATACGGGCAAGGCTGAATTCGTAAAGATGCGGTGAAAGCCCGGGGGTTATAGAATAGCGCCCCCTTTTGCCTGAGCCTTGGCGCTAACCTCGATGCTCTTCAAGAATGTCTCGATCGCCGGCCTGGCACACGTCGACGCGCCGCATACGCTGACGACCAAGGAAATCAACGAGCGGCTGCAGCCGACGCTGGATCGCCTGGGTATCCGCACCGATGTGCTCGGCGACATCGCCGGCATCCACGCCCGCCGCCTGTGGGACAACGGCGTGCTGGCCTCGGACGCTGCCACCATGGCCGGGCGCAAGGCGCTGGAAGACGCGGGCATCACCGCGACCCAGGTCGGCTTGCTGGTCAACACCTCGGTCAGCCGCGACTACCTGGAGCCGTCCACCGCCTCCATCGTGTCGGGCAACCTCGGCGTCAGCGACGAATGCATGACCTTCGACGTCGCCAATGCCTGCCTGGCCTTCATCAATGGCATGGATATCGCCGCGCGCATGATCGAGCGCGGTGATATCGACTACGCGCTGGTGGTGGATGGCGAGACCGCCAACCTGGTGTACGAGAAGACCCTGGAGCGCATGACCGCCCCGGACGTCACCGCCGATGATTTCCGCAACGAGCTGGCCGCGCTGACCACCGGTTCGGGCGCCGCCGCGATGGTGATGGCGCGCTCGGAGCTGGTGCCGGACGCCCCGCGCTACAAGGGTGGCGTGACCCGCTCGGCCACCGAGTGGAACCAGCTGTGCCTGGGCAACCTGGACCGCATGGTGACCGACACCCGCCTGCTGCTGATCGAAGGCATCAAGCTGGCGCAGAAGACCTTCAGCGCCGCCAAGATCGCACTCGGCTGGGCCGTGGAAGAACTGGACCAGTTCGTGATCCACCAGGTCAGCCAGCCGCACACCGCCGCGTTCATCAAGAATTTCGGCATCGACCCGAAGAAGGTCATGACCATCTTCGGCGAGCACGGCAACATCGGCCCGGCCTCGGTGCCGATCGTGCTGAGCAAGCTCAAGCAGCTGGGCAAGCTGAAGAAGGGCGATCGCATCGCGCTTCTGGGCATTGGCTCGGGCCTGAACTGCTCGATGGCTGAAGTGGTCTGGTAAAAAAAGTCACCGCTGACCTGCTGCACGATGGGCAGCGATGATTTTTCCAAGTGTCCAGGGGCCGGTTCTACCGGCCCTTTCTACAGGTGCGATTCGATGTCCCAGCTTCCCGGTTACCCTGCCCACCCGCAGCGCTTCGAGGTCCGCCCGGGCCTGTCGATGAACTATCTCGACGAAGGCCCGCGCGATGGCGAAGTGGTGGTGATGGTGCACGGCAACCCGTCGTGGAGCTATTACTGGCGCACGCTGGTGGCCGGCCTGTCGGACAGGTACCGCTGCATCGTGCCGGACCACATCGGCATGGGCCTGTCGGACAAGCCCGATGACAGCCGCTACGACTACACGCTGCAGTCGCGCGTGGACGACCTCGATGCGCTGCTGAAGCACCTGGGCATCACCGGCCCGGTGACCCTGGCCGTGCATGACTGGGGCGGCATGATCGGCTTCGGCTGGGCGCTGTCGCACCACGCCCAGGTCAAGCGCCTGGTGGTGCTCAACACCGCCGCGTTCCCGATGCCGGCGGCGAAGAAGATGCCCTGGCAGATCGCGCTCGGCCGCCACTGGAAGATCGGTGAGTGGATCATCCGCAGCTTCAACGCGTTCTCGTCCGGTGCCTCGTGGCTGGGCGTGGAGCGCAGGATGCCGGCCGACGTCCGCCGCGCCTACGTGTCGCCGTACAACAGCTGGGCCAACCGCATCAGTACCATCCGCTTCATGCAGGACATCCCGCTGTCGCCGGCCGACAAGGCCTGGTCGCTGCTGGAACGGGCCGGCAAGGCGCTGCCGTCGTTCGCGGATCGACCGGCCTTCCTCGGCTGGGGCCTGCGCGACTTCGTGTTCGACCACCACTTCCTGAAGGGTTTCCAGGCCGCGCTGCCGCAGGCCCAGGTGCATGCCTTCGAGGACGCCGGCCACTACGTGCTGGAAGACAAGCATGAAGTGCTGGTGCCGGAGATCCGCGCCTTCCTGGACGCCAACCCGCTCTGATCGGCTCCCGGGCCGGATCCCGGGAGTGCCGGCCGCTGGCCGGCAACTTCATGAACCCGGCGCGCATAGCGCGCTTGCCGGCCAGCGGCCGGCACTACCATTACGCCGCGACCGGTGCCTGCGGCGGTGAGGACGGGCTGTTGCCGTTGTCGTCCGGGTGATCGTCGTCATTGTCGGCGTCATCGCGCCAGCGCCAGTCGGCCAGCGTCAGCGGATCCAGGCCATAGGCGATGCGTGCCTTGTCGCACTGCGGGCTGGCCTTGCCGTACTCCCAGGATGCATCCACCTCACGGCACACGCTGGGCCGGTTGGGGTGGATGGTGCAGCGCGAGTACACGCCGATCTGCGCATCCAGCGCCACGCAGCGCACCGGCTTGGAGTGGGTGCCGCGCATGCACAGGCGGTGCGGATCCAGCACCTCGGTGAGCTGGTGCGGCACGCCGCCGGGGGTGACCTCGTCCGATTCCATCCAGTGGAAGGCCACGCGGTATTGGGTGCAGCAGGCGCCGCAGGTCATGCAGGGATGTTGCATGGGCAAGCCGCCTCGGGCGGCAGTCGGAATCAGGAACGAGGGAGCGGATTTTCCACGAAGTGGGCCGCCGCGCAAGAAATTCCGTAAGCGGCGACAATGAACGGATGAACCGACCCTGCAACATTGCCGCGCGCCTGCCTGAACTGGCGCGTGAACGCCCTGACCAGATTGCCATCCGTTGTCCCGGCCGCCGCGGCGCGGGCAATGGCATGGCGGCCTACGACGTGACCCTGGACTACCGCCAGCTGGACACCCGCAGCGATGCCATGGCCGCCGGCCTGGCCGGTTACGGGATCGGCCGCGGCGTGCGTACGGTCGTGATGGTGCGGCCCTCGCCGGAGTTCTTCCTGCTGATGTTCGCGCTGTTCAAGCTGGGCGCGGTGCCGGTGCTGGTCGACCCGGGCATCGACAGGCGTGCGCTGAAGCAGTGCCTGGACGAAGCGCAGCCGCAGGCCTTCATCGGCATTCCGCTGGCGCACGTGGCGCGGCTGGTGCTGCGCTGGGCGCCGTCGGCCACCCGCCTGGTCACGGTCGGCCGGCGCCTCGGCTGGGGCGGCACCACGCTGGCCGCGCTGGAGCGCGCTGGCGCCAGCGCTGGGCCGATGCTGGCCGACACCGATGGCGAGGACATGGCCGCGATCCTGTTCACCAGTGGCTCCACCGGCGTGCCCAAGGGCGTGGTCTACCGCCACCGCCACTTCGTTGGACAGATCCAGCTGCTGGGCAGCGCCTTCGGCATGGAAGCGGGCGGTGTGGACCTGCCGACGTTCCCGCCGTTCGCGCTGTTCGACCCGGCGCTGGGGCTGACCTCGGTGATTCCGGACATGGACCCGACCCGGCCGGCGCAGGCTGACCCGGCCCGCCTGCACGACGCCATCCAGCGTTTCGGCGTGACCCAGCTGTTCGGCTCGCCGGCCCTGATGCGGGTGCTGGCGCGCCATGGCCGGCCGCTGCCGACGGTGACCCGGGTGACCTCGGCCGGTGCCCCGGTGCCGCCGGATGTGGTCGCCACCATCCGCGGCCTGCTGCCGGCCGATGCGCAGTTCTGGACCCCGTACGGCGCCACCGAGTGCCTGCCGGTGGCGGTGGTCGAAGGCCGCGAACTGGAACGTACCCGTGCCGCGACCGAGGCCGGTGCTGGCACCTGCGTGGGCAGCGTGGTGGCACCCAACGACGTGCGCATCATCGCCATTGACGACGCGCCGTTGCCGGAGTGGTCGCAGGCGCGCGTGCTGGCCACCGGCGAAGTGGGCGAGATCACCGTGGCCGGACCGACCGCCACCGACAGCTACTTCAACCGCCCGCAGGCCACAGCGGCAGCGAAGATCCGCGAGACGCTGGACGACGGCAGCACGCGCATCGTCCACCGCATGGGCGATGTGGGCTACTTCGACGCGCAGGGCCGCCTGTGGTTCTGCGGGCGCAAGACCCAGCGCGTGGAAACCGCGCGCGGGCCGCTGTACACCGAGCAGGTCGAGCCGGTGTTCAACACCATGGCCGGCGTGGCGCGCACGGCACTGGTCGGCGTCGGCGCCGCAGGCGCGCAGGTGCCGGTGCTGTGCGTGGAACTGCAGCGCGGCCAGTCCGACAGCCCGGCGCTGCAGGAAGCGCTGCGTGCACATGCCGCCGCCCGCCTGCCGGAGGCCGGCCTGCAGCACTTCCTGGTGCATCCGGCGTTCCCCGTCGATATCCGTCACAACGCCAAGATCGGCCGCGAAAAGCTCGCCGTCTGGGCCAGCGCCGAACTGGAGAAGCGCGCATGAAGATCCTGGTCACCGGCGGTGGTGGTTTCCTTGGCCAGGCGCTGTGCCGTGGACTGGTCGAACGTGGCCACCAGGTGCTGGCGTTCAACCGCAGTCATTACCCGGCGCTGCAGGCGATCGGCGTGGGCCAGATCCGCGGCGACCTCGCCGATGCACAGGCGGTGCTGCACGCGGTGGCCGGCGTCGATGCGGTGTTCCACAACGGTGCCAAGGCCGGGGCGTGGGGCAGCTATGACAGCTACCACCAGGCCAACGTGGTCGGCACCGACAACGTCATCGCGGCGTGCCGCGCGCATGGCATCACCCGGCTGGTCTACACCTCCACGCCCAGCGTGACCCATCGTGCCACGCATCCGGTGGAAGGCCTGGGCGCGGACGAGGTGCCGTACGGGGAAGATTTCCAGGCGCCGTATGCGGCCACCAAGGCGATCGCAGAACAGCGCGTGCTGGCGGCCAATGACGCCGCGCTGGCGACGGTGGCGCTGCGCCCGCGGCTGATCTGGGGCCCCGGTGACCAGCAGCTGGTGCCCAGGCTCGCCGAGCGGGCGCGGCAGGGGCGCCTGCGCCTGGTCGGCGATGGCAGCAACAAGGTCGATACCACCTACATCGACAACGCCGCGCTGGCGCACTTCCTCGCCTTTGACGCCCTGGCACCGGGCGCTGCGTGTGCGGGCAAGGCCTACTTCATCTCCAACGGCGAGCCGCTGCCGATGCGCGAGCTGGTCAACAGGCTGCTGCAGGCGGTGGGTGCGCCAACGGTGGACAAGGCGATCAGCTTCAAGACCGCCTACCGCATCGGCGCCGTCTGCGAGCGGCTGTGGCCGCTGCTGCGCCTGCGCGGCGAGCCGCCGCTGACCCGCTTCCTGGCCGAGCAGCTGTGCACGCCGCACTGGTACAGCATGGAACCGGCACGCCGTGACTTCGGCTACGTGCCGCAGGTCAGCATCGAAGAAGGGCTGCGCAGGCTGAAGGCTTCATCTGCCGCATAGATCGCCATCACTGGTTGCACACCGCTGGATCGGGAGGATGGACCCACGCCATCCAAGGCTCGACCACCCGCGAGGAGCGCCATGCTGCACTACGCCATTATTTTCTTTGTCATCGCCATCATCGCCGCCGTTCTGGGTTTCTCCGGAATTGCCGGCGCCGCAACGAACATCGCCTGGATCCTGTTCGTGGTGTTCCTGATCCTTGCCGTGATCTCGATGTTCCGCAAGCGAGGCTAGCCGGTAGTGCCGGCCGCTGGCCGGCATCGCTTTCCGCAGAGTCGAGCCATGCTCGACTCTGCGGGCGATCACCACGTTACACAGCGCTCTGCAGCCCGCGATCGGCCTCATGGCGCTCCAGCGCCAGTTCGATCAGGCGGGTGATCAGCGTGGTGTAGTCGATGCCGCTGGCGCCCCACAGCTTCGGATACATGCTGATGCGGGTGAAGCCCGGCAGCGTATTGACCTCGTTGATGATGATCTCGCCGCCCGCGGTGAGGAACACGTCCACGCGCGCCATGCCCGCGCACTCCAGCGCCTGGTAGGCCTGCAGGGCGATCTGCTGGATGCGTGCCTGCGTGAGGGCATCGATATCGGCCGGCACCACAACGTCGGCGCCATCTTCGTTGATGTACTTGGTGTCGTAGGCATAGAACTCGTCGTGCACCACTACCTCGCCGCACAGGCTGGCCTGAGGGTGCGCGTTGCCCAGCACCGCACATTCGATCTCTCGGCCGACCACCGCCGATTCCACCAGCACCTTGTGGTCGTAGCGCAGTGCCAGTGCCAGCGCCTCGGCAAAGCCCGCCGCATCCTTGACCTTGCTCACGCCCACCGACGAACCCTGGTTGGCCGGCTTCACGAACAGTGGCAGGCCGAGCTGCGCGATCACCGCATCGACATCGACTGCCGCCGCCTGGTGGCGACGGATACACAGCCACGGCGCCACCCTCAGGCCAGCGTCGCGCAGCAGGCGCTTGGTCACGTCCTTGTCCATCGCCACGGCCGATCCCAGCACCGGTGAACCGACGAAGGGCAGGTTGGCCATACGCAGCAGGCCCTGCAGCGCGCCGTCCTCGCCCAGCGGCCCGTGCACGATCGGCAGCACCACATCGATCTGCGCCAGGGCGCTGGCCGCGTCGGAGGGCTGCAGCTGCGCCTGCTCGGCGCCCGGAAGGACCGCCAGCGACAGGCCGGAACGATGCAGCGCGATGCGGGCCGGATCGTCGGCATGCAGCAGGAAGGTCGCCGGTTCGCTCAGATGCCACTGGCCCTGCTTGTCGATGCCGACCAGCACCGGCTCGAAGCGCTCGCGATCAAGGGCGTCCAGGATGTTCTTCGCCGACTGCAGTGAAACTTCGTGTTCGGAAGACTTGCCACCGAAGATGATGCCGACCCGGGTCCGTGCCATGGGAAATGCGATGTCCTGTGCGTTGCGTGGCCTCATAGCATGAACCTTCATCGGCCCTCCGCGTGAGGCACAGATGAACCAGAAATCCATCCACGCATGGCGTGGATCTACCGTCCTCATGGCCCATCAACAGGGGTCGAAGCCCGTTGCGGAGCAACGGGATCCGACCCCACGGACGACAGGAAACTGTCGAAGGCGGGGTGGGGCCGGTTGCGGGGGTGTCCGCGGCATGGATGCCGCGGCCAAGCCCCCACGGACGGGTTTACGGCGTCCCCCGCAACCGGCCCCATCCCGCCAACCACGGAATGCCCGCTGTTGCTGTTGCTTCGGCTATTGCTGTTGCCGTTGCGTCTGCGGGTGCCGGGCGGCAGCCCGGCCCAAGCTCCCCACCCACGCAGGTAGAATGCACGCATGGCTCCTTCCCTGCTCAAGTCCCTCAAGCCGGTCGCTGGCCGCGCCCTGCAGATCGCCCTGAACCGCGCGCTGGCGCTGGATCCGGATACCCGCCATGCCCTGGCCAGCCTCGATGGCCGGCACATCGACCTGACCCTGGAAGCGCCGTCGCTGGCAATGCGCATCAGCGTTGATGGCGACCAGCTGCGGGTCGGACCGGTGGATGCGCAGGAAGCCGACCTGGCCGTGCGCAGCAGCCTGGCCGGCGTGCTGGCGCAGCTGCCGCTGCTGGCCAACGCAAGGCGCGGCGAATCCAACAGCAAGGGCCGCGTGCGCGTGGCCGGTGACGCCGAACTGGCGCGCCGCCTGCAGCAGCTGGCCAAGGGCTTCGATCCGGACTGGCAGCAGCCGTTCGTCAGTGTGTTCGGCGAGGTACTGGGGGTGCAGGTTGCCAACACCCTGCGCAGTGCCCTGCAGCATGCGCGCCAAGGGGCAATCGACCTGGCCCACAGCGCCGCCGAATTCATCACCGAGGAGTCGCGCGATGTAGTGCCGCGCGCCGAGCTGGATGCCTTCCACGATGACGTGGACGTGCTGCGCGATGACGTCGAGCGCCTCGGCGCACGCGTGCAGCGCCTGCGGGGTGCCGCATGAAGGCCGTGCTGCGGGCCAGCCGCATCGGCCGGGTGATCCTGCGTTACCGCCTCGACGACCTGCTGCAGGGCACGCCGGCCGAGCGCTGGCTGCGGCTGGCCAAGCCGTTCGTACCGCGTGCCTCGGCCGACATCGCCGTGCAGTCGCGCGGTGCGCGCCTGCGCCTGGCGCTGCAGGATCTCGGCCCGATCTTCGTCAAGTTCGGCCAGATCCTGTCCACCCGCCGCGACCTGGTGCCGCCGGACGTGGCCAACGAACTGACCCTGCTGCAGGACCGGGTCAAGCCGTTCGATGGCGAAACCGCACGCCGCATCGTCGAGGATGCCCTCGACCGGCCGGTCAGCGAGGCGTTCGCCAGCTTCGATACCGAACCGCTGGCCTCGGCCTCGATCGCGCAGGTGCATGCGGCCACGCTGGCCGATGGCCGCCAGGTGGTGGTCAAGGTGCTGCGCCCGGGCATCGAGAAGCAGATCGACGCCGACATCGCCCTGCTCAATTCGCTGGCCGCGCTGGTCGAGCGTACCCATCCGCGTGCCGACAAGATCCGTCCGCGTGAAGTGGTGGCCGAGGTCGAGAACACCCTGGCCGCCGAACTGGACCTGCAGCGCGAAGGCGCCAACGCCAGCGTGCTGCGCCGCTTCTGGGAAAACAGCGACGATCTGTACGTCCCGGAAGTGATCTGGAGCCACACCGCCGAGCGAGCACTCACCCTGGAGCGGGTGTGGGGCATTCCGTCCGATGACATCGTCGCGCTGGACAAGGCCGGCATCGACCGCAAGGCGCTGGCTGCCAAGGGCGTGCGGGTGTTCTACACCCAGGTGTTCCGCGACAATTTCTTCCATGCCGATGCGCATGCCGGCAACATCTGGGTCGACACCGATCCGGCGCGCCGCGCCAATCCGCGTTTCATCGCGCTGGACTTCGGCATCATGGGGCAGCTGTCGCAGGAAGATCAGTACTACCTGGCCGAGAATTTCATGGCCATCTTCAACCGCGACTACCGCCGCATCGCCGAGCTGCATGTGCAGGCGCGCTGGATGCCGGACAACGTGCGCATCGATGATCTGGAAGCGGCCGTGCGCTCGGTGTGCGAGCCGTACTTCACCCGTCCGCTGTCGCAGATCTCGCTGGCCGAAGTGCTGATGAAGCTGTTCCGCGTGGCCCAGCGCTACCAGTTGACCCTGCAGCCGCAGCTGATCCTGCTGCAGAAGACCCTGCTGAACATCGAAGGCGTCGGCCGCCAGCTGGACCCGCAGATCGACATCTGGGCGGTGGCCAAGCCGGTGCTGGCGAAGATCCTGCGCGAGCGCTACAGCCCGCGCCGGGTGGTGCGCGAGATCGGCAAGCGCCTGCCGGAGATCATGACCCACGCGCCGGACATGCCGCGCCTGGTGCATGCCTGGCTGACCCAGCAGGTGGAGGGCCGCCATGAGCTGGCGATGCGCTCGCGCGATCTGGTCGCGCTCGACGCCAGCGTGCAGCGCCTGCAGAAGCGCGCGGTCGGCGCAATCACCGGCGTTGGCCTGCTGGCCATCGCCGCGCTGATGTACGTGCTGCAGCCGCCAGGCTGGTACTGGGGTGAGGTGCCGATGTGGAGCTGGGTGTCCGGTGCCGTCGGTGCGCTGGCGCTGGCGCGCGCGTGGTGGAAGTAGACCCGGTGCTGCAGGCGCTGAAGGATGAGCTGGTGCGCTTCGGCGCCGAGAACGACGCGCGTGAAAGCCAGCGCGGCCGTCGCATGCTCAATATCACGCCGGACACCGGCGAATTCCTGTCGGTGCTGGTGCGTTTCGGCAATGCGCGGCGGGTGCTGGAAATCGGTACCTCCAACGGCTACTCCACGCTGTGGCTGGCCGAGGCCGCCGCCGCCATCGAAGGCCACGTGACCACGCTGGAATTTGCCGAGGACAAGGTGGCGATGGCGCGCTCCACGTTCGCGCGCAGCGGGTTGGCCGCGCACATCACGCTGGTGCATGGCGATGCCGGGCAGTGGTTGGCCGAGGCCGCCGAAGGCAGCATCGACCTGCTGTTCCTCGATTCGGACCGCGCGCAGTACGCCGGCTGGTGGCCGCAGCTGCGCCGCGTGCTGCGGCGGGGTGGCCTGCTGGTGGTGGACAACGCCACGTCGCACGCGGTGGAGATGGAGCCGTTGCGGGCGCTGCTGGACACTGATCCGGTGTTCAGCACCAGCCTGGTGCCGGTGGGCAACGGCGAGCTGCTGGCCGTGCGCAACGGCTGACCGCCGCGCCACACACCCGTGATCCGGTAGTGCCGGCCGCTGGCCGGCAACCGCAGCAATCCAACTGCCCGGAGGCAGCCGGCCAGCGGCCGGCTCTACCCCATTCAGTGCCCAGCCCCGATAATCCTGCGGTGAGTACCGAACCTGACACCCTCGCCGCGGTCGAGACTGAAACCGTGCCCCTGCAGCTGCTGCACCTGGACGAGCGCCTGGCTGTGGTCAACAAGCCCGCCGGGCTGATGGTCCACGACAGCAAGCTGGCCCGAGGCGAGGACGACTTCCTGGCCGACCGCCTGCGCGAGCAGCTGGGCCGCCCGATCTTCCTCGTGCACCGCCTGGACCGGGCCACCAGCGGCTGCCTGCTGCTGGCCTTCGACCGCGAGACCGCCAGTGCGCTGGGCAAGGCGCTGATGGGTGGCGAAGTGGCCAAGGACTACCTGACGGTCTGCCGGGGCTGGCCGGCCGAGCTGTCGTGGCGGGTGGACCATGACCTGGATGGTGGGCCGGGCAAGCCGGTGAAGAAGCCGGCGATCACCGATTTCCAGCGCCTGGCCACCGGCGAGCTGTCGGTGCCGGTGGGTGAATTCACCCGCTCGCGCTACGCGCTGCTGCGCTGCCAGCCGCAGACCGGGCGCTTCCGGCAGATCCGCCGGCATCTCAAGCACCTGTCGCACCACATGATCGGCGATACCAGCCACGGCGATGGTCGCCACAACCGCATCTTCCGCATGCAGGGCGTGCATCGCATGCTGCTGCACGCCGAGCGCCTGCGCTTCCCGCATCCCGACGGCGGCGCCGTGGATGTCAGTGCGCCGCTGGACCGTGAATTCCAGAAGGCGCTGGACCTGTTCGGCTGGCAGGTGGACACCGTTTGACGGTAGTGCCGGCCGCTGGCCGGCAGCTGCGTGATTCCAGATGTATTGGGGAGCCGGCCAGCGGCCGGCACTACCTCATTTCTTTTCCGGTTCGTTGACGATCGCTTCCAGGTCCTTCTGCAGCTCTGCAAACAGGATCTTCCGCATGCAGGGCGTGCATCGCATGCTGCTGCACGCCGAGCGCCTGCGCTTCTCGCATCCCGACGGCGGCGCCGTGGATGTCAGTGCGCCGCTGGACCGTGAATTCCAGAAGGCGCTTGACCTGTTCGGCTGGCAGGTGGACACCGTTTGACGGTAGTGCCGGCTGCTGGCCGGCAGCTGCGTGATGCCAGATGTACTGGGGAGCCGGCCAGCGGCCGGCACTACCTCACTTCTTTTCCGGTTCGTTGACGATCGCTTCCAGGTCCTTCTGCAGCTCTGCAAACAGGGGCTGCATGCGGGCCTGGATGGCCACCATCACGTTCTGCATCAGCGCCGGGGTCTTGTCCAGCAGGCTCTGGCCGGCCGCGCTCTCGTAGAACTCGGCCATTGCCAGCACGTCTTCCTTGCTGAAGGTCTTCTTGTACAGGTCCACGTACATCGGCCGCAGCTGTTGCCACGACATCGCCTGGCGCAGGGTCTGGCTGGTCCGGGCCTGGATCCGCTTCAGCTGTTCCTGCTGCTGGGCGGTGAGCTGGCGTTGCGCGGCCACCTGCTGGAACTGCTGCTGCTGCATGGCTTCGATCTGCGGCACCATGGTGTCGATCATGCTCTGCGCGCGCGAGGCCGACAGCAGGCGGTTGATGTCGCCGTCGGTCGGCGGGGCGGCCAGGGCCGGAACGCTGGCCACGGCCAGCGCCAGCAGCAGGGCGGCGCGGCGCAGCAGGGACGGCAGGGCGGGTGTGAAGCGGGTCATGCGGGGCTTCCTGCGGTACATGGGACCGCCAGCATACCCGCAGCCCAGGCGAAGGCGGCGTGTTCGGTGCCTGATCGGCGGCATACGGGGCGCGATGGCGCACTCCACCACGTGCCTGCCGCTACAATGCGCGGATGGGCAGTGGACCGGTCACCATCAGCGCGCAGCTTGAAATCCCCGACGGCGAGATCGTCGAGCGGTTCGTGCGCGCCAGTGGCGCCGGCGGCCAGAACGTCAACAAGGTGTCCACCGCGGTGGAACTGCGTTTCGACGTGGCCAACTCGCCCTCGTTGCCCGAACCGTTGCGCGCGCGGCTGCTGGCGCGGCGTGACCGGCGCATGACCGGCGAAGGCGTGCTGGTCATCGACGCGCAACGTTTCCGCACCCAGGATCGCAATCGCGAGGATGCGCGCGAGCGGCTGGCGGCCTTCATCCAGGCCGGGCTGAGCGTGCCCAAACCGCGCAAGGCCACCAAGCCGACCCTCGGGTCGAAACTGCGTCGTCTGGACGCCAAACGCGGGCGCGCGCAGATCAAGCGCGGGCGCTCATCACGTGACTGGGAGTGATTGCTTGAACAACCCGACTTCGTTGCTGCCGGCGGTGCCGCCGCAGATGCCGCAGGTCAAACCCAACGCCTTCCTGCGCTGGCTGGCGCGCTGCACCCTGCGCCTCGGTGGCTGGAAGGTGACCGGCACCCTGCCTGACATCCCCAGGCTGGTCTTCATCATTGCCCCGCACTCGTCCAACTGGGACGGGCTGTGGGGCATGGCAGCGAAGATCGCGCTGGGCATGAAGGTGAAGGTGCTGGGCAAGGCGTCGCTGTTCTGGTGGCCGCTGGGCCCGCTGCTGCACCGGCTGGGCGTGATCCCGCTCGATCGCAGCTCGCCGCAGGGCACGGTGGGCCAGGCCGTGGACCTGCTGCGCAACAACGAGAAGATGTGGTTCGCCATCACCCCCGAGGGCACCCGCAAGGCAGTAAAGGACTGGAAGGCCGGCTTCCTGAAGATTGCCCGGATGGCTGACGTACCGATCCTGACCGCGTATTTCCACTATCCGGAAAAGACCATCGGCATCGGTCCGCTGTTCACCCCGAGCGGCGACGATGTGGCCGACATGGCTGCCATCCGGGAGTTCTACCGGCCCTGGATCGGCAAGACCCGCGGCACGGTCTGAGCCGGTTGCAGGCCGCCGCACACACGCCACGTCCGGCACATGCCGGGCGAGCGCGACAGGAGTAGGGTGGAGGGCTGGTATCCATACCGTCTGCCCAAGGAGCGTTTTACATGTCGCGTACCGTAGTCCTGGCCGCCGCCATCAGCCTGGCGCTGGCGGCCTGTTCCGGCAAGGAGTCCACCCCCGTGTCCGATGCCCAGAAGACCCCGGCCCAGCAGCCGGCCGAAGCCTCCACCAATCCGCTGCTGAGTGCCAGCACGCTGCCGTTCCAGGCCCCGCCGTTCGACAAGATCAAGGACAGCGACTACCTGCCGGCCTTCGAAGAGGGCATGCGCCAGCACCTGGCCGACGTGCGCAAGATCGCCGACAGCAGCGAGCCGGCCACCTTCGACAACACCATCGTGGCGATGGAGCGCAGCGGCGAGACCCTGACCCGCGTGTCGCGCATCTTCTTCGGCCTGGTCCAGGCCGACACCAACGATGCGCGCCAGAAGATCCAGGAAGAAGTGGCGCCGAAGCTGGCCGCGCACCAGGACGAGATCAACCTCGACCCGAAGCTGTTCGCGCGCGTGAAGTCGCTGTACGACCAGCGTGACACGCTGGAGCTGGACCCGGTGCAGAAGCGCCTGGTCGAGCACTACTACGATGGCCTGGTACGCGCCGGTGCGCAGCTGTCCGACGCTGACAAGGCGACCCTGCGCAAGCTCAACGTGGAAGAGACCACCCTCTCCACCCAGTTCCATACCCGCCTGGTGGCCGCCACCGCCGCTGCGGCCGTCGTCGTCGACGACAAGGCCAAGCTGGCCGGCCTGGACGAGGATGCGATCAACAACGCCGCGGCCGCCGCCAAGGAACGCAAGCTGGACGGCAAGTTCCTGCTGCCGCTGCAGAACACCACCCAGCAGCCGGTGCTCGGCTCGCTGAGCGATCGCGACCAGCGCGCCGCCGTGCTGAAGGCCTCGGAGACCCGCGCCGAGCGCGGTGATGCCAACGACACCCGGCAGACCGTGCAGCGCCTGGCCCAGCTGCGTGCGCAGAAGGCCAAGCTGCTCGGCTTCGACACCTTCGCCGACTACCAGCTGGGCGACCAGATGGCCAAGACCCCGGCTGCCGCGCTCAAGCTGCTGACCGACACCGTGCCGGCCGCCACCGCCAAGGCGCGCGCCGAAGCCGGTGAGATCCAGAAGGTCATCGACGCGCAGAAGGGCGGATTCCAGGTCGCCGCATCGGACTGGGACTTCTACGCCGAGCAGGTGCGCAAGGCCAAGTACGATCTGGACGAGTCGCAGATCAAGCCGTACTTCGAACTGGACAACGTGCTGCAGAACGGCGTCTTCTACGCCGCCACCCAGCTGTACGGCATCACCTTCAAGCCGCGCACCGACATTCCGACCTACAACCCGGACATGAAGGTGTACGAAGTGTTCGACAAGGACGGCACCTCGCTGGCCCTGTTCTACACCGACTACTTCAAGCGTGACAGCAAGTCCGGCGGCGCCTGGATGGACGTGTTCGTCGAACAGGACGGCCTGACCGGTGCCAAGCCGGTGGTCTACAACGTCTGCAACTTCACCAAGCCGGCCGCCGGCCAGCCTGCGCTGATCAGCTTCGACGACGTCACCACCATGTTCCATGAGTTCGGCCATGCGCTGCACGGCATGTTCTCGAACGTGAAGTACCCGTCGATCGCCGGCACCGCCACCTCGCGCGACTTCGTCGAGTTCCCGTCGCAGTTCAACGAGCACTGGGCGCTGGACCCGAAGGTGTTCGCCAACTACGCCAAGCACTACAAGACCGGCGAGGCGATGCCGCAGGAACTGGTCGACAAGATCCTCAAGGCGCGCAGCTTCAACCAGGGCTATGCGACCACCGAGTACCTGTCGGCCGCGCTGCTGGACCTGGCCTGGCACACCCAGAAGGCCGATGCGCCGCTGCAGGATGTCGGCGCCTTTGAAGCCAGCGCGCTGAAGAAGTTCAAGGTCGACCTGCCGCAGGTGCCGCCGCGTTACCGCACCACCTACTTCGACCACATCTGGGGTGGTGGTTACTCGGCCGGTTACTACGCTTACTTCTGGGCCGAAGTGCTCGACCATGACGCCTACCAGTGGTTCACCGAGCACGGTGGGCTGACGGCGGCCAACGGCCAGGAGTTCCGCGACAAGATCCTCTCGCGCGGCAACAGCGTGGAGCTGTCGACCCTATACCGCGATTTCCGCGGCAAGGATCCGTCGGTGGAACCGCTGCTGAAGTTCCGCGGGCTGAAGTAAGCGTGACCTGAAGTACGAAAGAAATAACGGCGGGGAAACCCCGCCGTTTTTCGTTGCGTGGATGCCATCGACAGATTCCGCTTTGTGCCGCTCATCCACGCAGGGCGTGCATCCACTGCAGATCGCGTCATCCCACGGAATGCCAGCCGTTGCCGTCGAGGTTGCCGGCCAGCGGCCGACACTACCGGGTACCGGGTACCGGGTACCGGGTACCGGGCACCGCCCGGCCATCACGTTCCCACGTGCACCCGGTTGGCCTGTTCGGCCAACCCCAGGTGATCCAGCGCGATATCCAGCGCCAGCACGTAGCTCTGCGCGCCATAGCCGGCGGCGATGCCCAGGCGCTGGCCGACACCGGCCGGCAGGCAGGGCTCGGCCACCGCGCCGTCGTCGTGGACCTCCACGTAGGCATTGTGCAGGTAGGGCAGCAGGCGTTGCAGGCGCAGGCTGTTGGCGCATGCGCCCGGGTCGAGCAGCGTCACTTCGCCGCGGCTGTGATCGGCCACGCGCAGCGCATCGAGCAGTTCCTGTTCCGACCCGCAGGCGCGGATCGCCACGCTGGTTCCGGCGTCGATCGCGCGATGCACCAGCGACTTCAGTACTGGCGCCGGCAGTGGCATCGCGGTACGGATCAGTGCGCCGGCCGCTTCCGGGCCGCGGATGATGAAGATCGACATGGCTCAGCCCTCCTGTGCCAGGCGACGGCCGACGATGGCCAGCGACAACGGGTACCCGGCCTGCTGGCTGCGCTGGTCGACCACCACGGCGGCCGGACCGTGCTGCAGGCGCAGGCGCGCGTCCAGGCCGGGCTCGCTGGGCGACTGCAGTTCGATGTACTGCGCCGGCAGCCGCTCCAGCGCCGCCTGCAACGCGCCGCCCTCGGCCTGCCATTGCGCGTCATCGGCCACGCCGACATCCAGCAGCACCCAGTCGGCCGAACGCGCCTGCGGCTGGCACAGGCACTGGCGCACTTCGGACAGGCTGGCGCAGTCGCTGCACAGCACGCGATGGCCGGCCAGCTGTGCCGGCAGTTGGGGACGCGGTGCCGACGAAGAGGCGTGGCGGATCACCAGGAGGGTCATACAACACCTTGCGGAATGCGCCCTGTGGCGCGGTGGGCACACGATGCGCGTGGTGCCCGTAAAGGTGCGATGCCCGCAGCCGGGCCGGGGCGTAAAACCTGCGTAACCCCTTTCGTAGCGCCGGGCCCAGGCTCGCAGGGCGGCACGGGAACCTCTCCGGCCCGGATGGGGTCTGATGCAGCTTCCCCTACCCGGAGCCTGTCATGGATGCTGTTGCCCGTCCTCCCCTTCCCGAACGCGCGCTGCTCTGGCTGAAGAAGGAAGCATTGCCGCTGCTGGTGATGCTCGGCCTGCTCGCCGCGGCCCGCGATACCCTGGCCAACCACTACGTGGTGCCCAGTGGCTCGATGCAGCCCACCCTGCAGCCCGGCGACCGGGTGGTGGTGGACATGCGTGCCTATGGCCTGCGCCTGCCGTTCACCGGCAAGGAACTGATGTCCACCGGCGTTCCGCAGCGTGGTGAAGTGGCGGTGTTCGATTCACCGGCCGACGGCACCCGGCTGATCAAGCGCGTGGCGGCGGTGGCCGGTGACCATGTGCAGATGCGCGAGGGCCATCTGAGCATCAACGGCCAGCCGCTGCAGATTGCCGACCTGCAGGACGTGGAAGCCTTCGGCGAGCGCCGTGCCCGCCTCGATCTGGACATGGGGGGCGGTCCGGACATCGCCGACCTGGTGGTGCCGGCGGGCAAGGTGCTGGTGCTGGGTGACCACCGTGGCAACAGCTTCGACGGCCGCTTCTTCGGTTTCGT
This sequence comes from Stenotrophomonas sp. FSL W7-1447, assembly GCF_037966425.1. Lineage (NCBI taxonomy): Bacteria > Pseudomonadati > Pseudomonadota > Gammaproteobacteria > Lysobacterales > Lysobacteraceae > Stenotrophomonas > Stenotrophomonas sp. FSL W7-1447. Next base: position 254,201 of record NZ_CP150199.1, read on the forward strand.
CGATGCCGACAAGATCTACGGCCGCGCGGTGGCGGTGTACTACCGCCGCGGTGACGGTTTCGAGTGGCAACGCCTGTAAGCTGAATTGATACTTCCTATATATCAATCCTGATCTATCAGGTTATGGATCGACTGGATCGACGGGCCTAGTCTGAGGCCCGTTCCCTCCCATGCCCCGCCGTCCCCCACCGGCCCATCGATCCCATGACTGGCGAAACCGCGGCGGCCGTCGAACGCCGCCCCCCCACTGTCGACTTCAGCGCCGAGACCCGCATCCAGCAGGGTACGCCGGCCTTCCGCCGCACCGCGCTGGCACTGTTCCTGGCCGGCTTTTCCACCTTCGGCCTGCTGTATACCGTGCAGCCGCTGCTGCCCGAGTTCAGCCGCCACTTCGGCGTGTCGGCCGCCGGCAGCGCGATGTCGCTGTCGCTGACCACCGGCACGCTGGCCGTGGCAATGCTGTTGGCCGGCCTGCTGTCCGACGCGGTCGGCCGCCGCCCGTTGATGATCGTCGCGCTGCTGGCCTCGGCCATGCTGTCGCTGAGCACGGCGCTGGTGGATGACTGGACCACGCTGCTGGTGCTGCGCACCCTGCTCGGCCTGGCACTGAGTGGCGTCCCGGCGGTGGCGATGACCTACCTGGTCGAGGAAATGGACAGCCGCGCGCTGGGCCTGGCGATGGGCCTGTACATCGGCGGCAACGCCATCGGTGGGATGAGCGGGCGCCTGCTGGCCGGCATCATCGCCGATCACTGGGGCTGGCGCTGGGGCATCGGCGTGGTCTCGATCATCGCCGTGGCCAGCACCGTGCTGCTGTGGCTGCAGCTGCCGCCGTCGCGCCATTTCCATCCCCGCCGCGATGGCCTGCGCCAGTTGCCGTCGCGCTGGCGCCTGCTGTTCGCCGACCCGGGCCTGCCGTGGCTGTTCGCCACCTCGTTCGTGCTGATGGGCGTGTTCGTCACCCTCTACAACTACCTGGGCTACCACCTGCTGGCGCCGCCGTACCACCTCAGCCAGACCGTGGTCGGCCTGATCTTCAGCGTGTACCTGGTGGGCACCTTCAGTTCGGCGTGGATGGGCCAGCAGGCCACGCGGTACGGGCGCGGCCGCATCCTGTCGATCTCGTTCGCGCTGATCGGCGCCGGCATCGCGCTGCTGGCGATGCCGTGGCTGAGCACGATGGCGCTGGGCATCGCGCTGGTGACCTTCGGCTTCTTCGGCGGCCACTCGGTGGCCAGCAGCTGGGTTGGCAGCCGCGCCGGTACGATGCGCGCCGAGGCCTCGGCGCTGTACCTGTTCGCCTACTACTTGGGCTCCAGCGTGCTGGGCGGGGTGGGTGGCCTGGCCTACGCGGCCTGGGACTGGCTGGGCGTGTGCGCGTTCGCTGCCGTGCTGACCCTGATCGGGGGCGGCATCGTCTGGGCGCTGCAGCAGCGCGCCCCGCAGCCGGTCACCGCGTGACCCACCGCGTACGGTAGTGCCGGCCGCTGGCCGGCAACCACGGTGTGGCGGGGTTGCCGAGGTAGAGTCGACTGTTAGTCGACTGCTCTTCCATCAGACCGCGAAAACCCCCGCGCTGCGCCCGATAGTCGACTAACAGTCGACTCTACCGGCGAACGCCCCGCGCAGCAGCCCGGCGAAGTTGCGGATCAGCGGCGTGACGCGCTCGCGATGCCACGCCAGCTGCACCTCCGAATGCGCGCCGGCGTCGGCCAGCGGGACGAAGCGTGCGCCTTCCACCCGGATGTGGTCGCAGGACGATGGCAGGATCGCCGCGCCCAGCCCGGCGGCGGCCAGACTGATCAATGTCGACGCCTCGCCAGCTTCCTGCACGATGCGCGGCGTGAACCCGGCGGCCGCGCACAACGCGATCATGTGGTCATGGATGCCCGCGCCCGCACTGCGGCGAAATGCCACGAACGGCTCCTGTGCGAAGTCGCGCAACGACACCGTGCCCTGCTTCGACAGCCTGCGCAGGGCAGGGTGGTCGGCATGCACGATCAGCGCCAGCGGATCGACGAACAGGCTGTGCGCCACCAGCTCCGGCGGCAATGCGCGCTTGCGGATGATGCCCACGTCCAGGCGGCCCTCCAGCAGCGCATCGATCTGCTGCAGGGTGTTCATCTCGCTCAGCTGCAGCCGCACCTGCGGGTACTGCTGGCGGTAGCGCAGGATCGAACGCGGAATCTGCGGCGACAGCGGCGTAGCGCGGGTCAGGCCGATATGCAGTTCACCCTGCTCGCCGCGCTGCGCACGCTGCACCTCGTCCACTGCGGTTTCCACCTGCTGCACGATCGCGCGCGCGCGTTCCTGCAGCAGCTCCCCAGCAGGCGTCAGCTGCACGCGGCGATGGCTGCGCACGAACAGGCGCGCCCCGATCAGTTCCTCCAGCTGGCGGATCTGCTGGCTGAGCGGTGGCTGCGACATGCCCAGCCGCTCCGCCGCCTGGCCGAAGTGCAGCGTATCGGCGACAGCGAGGAAGTAGCGCAGGTGACGGAGTTCGATGGACATGGGTCCAGTTTATTCATCGTCAGCCGGAAATGAATCAGAGGCGGGGTCAGAGCCCGTTGCGCCGCAACGGGATCCGACCCCGCCCACAGTTCGCAGAAAACTGTCGAAGGCGGGGTGGGTCCGGTTGCGGGGGCGTGAGCGCCATGGATGGCGCGACCGAGCCTCCATGGACGGATTTACGGCGTCCCCCGCAACCGGACCCACCCGGCCATCCCACGGAAAGCCCGCTGTCGCCGTTGCTGTTGCTTCGGCCTCTGCGGGTGCAGGGCGCAGCCCTGCCGAACACCCCTCACCGCTCCGAATGCCCGCTCTGGTCGTAATCGCGCGGACTGAACAACTCCGGCTGGATCAGCTCGATGAACGCCCGCGCCTGCGCCGACAGTGCCTTGCCACGGCGCACGATCACCCCGTAGCTGCGCTCGGGGAACCAGCGCTTCATTGATCGCGCCGCCAGCCGCTCGCGGTCGGCCTCGTGCAGGCACAGCGCGGGCACGATCGAAATCCCCATGCCCATCGCCACGTACTGCTTGATCACCTCCCAGCCCCCCACCTCCAGCGCCACCGTGTAGGCGATGCGGTGGCGCTGGAACACCTGGTCGACCAGGCGGTAGGTGATCTGCCGCTTCGGCGGCAGCACCAGCGGATAGCGCGCGATGTCAGCCAGCTCCAGCTCGCCACCGGCAGCCAGAGGATGGTCGTGCGGTGCGATCAGGACCTGCTCGAAGCGGTAGGCCGGGGCGTAGGTCAGGTCGGCCGGTACATCGGTCATCGAACCGATTGCCAGGTCGGCGGCATCCTCGCGCAGCAGGTCGGTGCCGTCGGCGCTGATCGCGTTGTGCAGGGTCAGGCGCACGTCCGGGTGGTGCAGGCGGAAGCGCTCGACGATCTTCGGCAGCAGGTACAGGATCGTCGAACTGTTGGCGGCGATGTTCAGCTCGCCCGCATCCAGGCCGCGCACCTTGTCGCGGAAGCGGGCCTCCAGCCCGTCCAGGTTCTCCACCAGCGGCTGCGCCATCTCGTACAGCAGCTGGCCCTCGCGGCTGGGCACCAGGCGACGCCCGCTGCGCTCGAACAACGGCACGCCCAGCTCCCGTTCCAGGGCCTGCAACTGCAGGCTGATGGCTGGCTGGCTGACGAACAGAGCCTCAGCTGCCCGTGAGACCGAACCCAGACGCACGGTCTGGCAGAACGCGCGCAACGGCTTCAGCCGATCCGATTTGTAGGAAAAACGCGGACTTGGCGGGGTGCGTGTGCTCATCGTGTCACGAGTATTAGCACAACTTATGTAGAACATTGCAAAAACTGTTTTGCCAAATACTCAGGCCCGGCGGCACCGTGGAGTCGTTCCCCCACCGCTGGAGTCGCCCCATGTCCGCCGTCGCTTCCGCTGTTCCCACCCCCGCCGCGAAGGCCACCCCCGGTATCGCTCTGGCGACCCGCGTGGCCGGCCAGGACACCCTGCTGCCGGCGCCGCTGCTGGCCCTGCTGGTGTCGCTGCACCGTGCGGTGGAACCGGGCCGGCAGGCGAGGCTGCAGGCCCGCCGTGAACGCCAGGCGTTCTTCGACCAGGGCGGCCTGCCGGACTTCCGCGAGGACACTGCCGCGATCCGCAGCGGCGACTGGCGCGTGGCCCCGCTGCCGGCCGCGTTGCAGGACCGCCGCGTCGAGATCACCGGGCCGACCGACCCGAAGATGGTCATCAACGCGCTGAACTCCGGCGCCAAGGTGTTCATGGCCGACTTCGAGGATTCGACTTCGCCGACCTGGCGCAACCTGCTGGCCGGCCAGCAGTCGCTGGCTGCGGCGGTGCGCGGTGATCTGCAGTACACCGCCCCCAATGGCAAGCACTACACGCTGCGCCCGTACGACGAACAGGCGGTGCTGATTGTGCGCCCGCGTGGCTGGCACCTGGACGAAAAGCACGTGCGCATCGACGGCCAGTTCCTCGCCGGTGGCCTGTTCGACGCGGCGGTGTTCGCCTTCCACAACGCCCGCACCCTGCAGGCGAAGGACCGTGGCCCGTACTTCTACCTGCCCAAGCTGCAGAGCATGGAAGAGGCGGCGCTGTGGGAGACCGCGCTGTCGCACATCGAGGGCATGCTGGGCCTGCCGCATGGCCAGATCAAGGTGACCGTGCTGATCGAAACGCTGCCGGCGGTGTTCGAGATGGACGAGATCCTGCACGCGCTGCGTGACCGCATCGTCGGCCTGAACTGCGGGCGCTGGGACTACATCTTCTCGTACCTGAAGACCTTCCGCCGCCACGCCGACCGCGTGCTGCCCGAACGCGGCCAGGTGACCATGACCCAGCCGTTCCTGAAGGCGTATTCGGAACTGCTGATCCAGACCTGCCACCGCCGCGGTGCGCATGCGATGGGCGGCATGGCCGCGCAGATTCCGATCAACAACGATGCCGCCGCCAACGAACAGGCGATGGCCCGCGTGCGCGCCGACAAGCTGCGCGAAGTCAGCGCCGGCCATGACGGTACCTGGGTCGCGCACCCGGCGCTGATCCCGGTGGCGATGGCGATCTTCGACGAGCACATGCCCGGCCCGAACCAGCACGGCGTGCTGCGCCAGGATGTGCGCGTCGGCCGCGACGACCTGATCGCGCGGCCGCCGGGCACCATCACCCGCGCCGGCTTCGATGGCAACGTGGAAGTCTGCGTGCGCTACCTGGCCGCCTGGCTGGATGGCAACGGCTGCGTGCCGATCCACCACCTGATGGAGGACGCGGCCACCGCCGAGATCAGCCGCAGCCAGCTGTGGCAATGGCTGCACACCCCGGGCCAGCAGCTGGATGACGGCACTGCGATCGACCTGGCCCTGCTGGATGCCACCCTGGCGCAGCTGCCGGCGCGGCTGGGCGACACCACCGCGCTGCCCGGCGGCGCGCGCATCGGCGAGGCCATCGCCCTGCTCGGCGAACTGAGCCGCAGTGACGAACTGACCGATTTCCTGACCCTGCCGGCCTACGCGCGCATCGATTGACCGACTGCCCGCCCTCCCGCCGTTTCCCTCCCCGCTGTACGCACGAACCGAACTGGAGAAAGACATGAGCACGCTGCCCACTGCCGAACAGATCCAGCACGACTGGGACACCAACCCGCGCTGGGAAGGCATCCAGCGCAACTACAGCGCCGCCGACGTGGTGCGCCTGCGCGGCACCGTCCACATCGAGCACTCGCTGGCCCGCCTGGGTGCGGAGAAGCTGTGGGCGTCGCTGCACGAGCGCGAGTTCGTCAACGCGCTGGGTGCGTTGACCGGCAACCAGGCCATGCAGCAGGTCAAGGCCGGGCTGAAGGCGATCTACCTGTCCGGCTGGCAGGTGGCGGCCGACGCCAACCTGGCTGGCCAGATGTATCCGGACCAGTCGCTGTACCCGGCCGATTCGGTGCCGGCGGTGGTCAAGCGCATCAACAACACGCTGCTGCGCGCCGACCAGCTGCACCACGCCGAAGGCAAGGACGAGATCGATTTCCTGCAGCCGATCGTGGCCGATGCCGAGGCTGGCTTCGGCGGCGTGCTCAACGCCTTCGAACTGATGAAGGCGATGATCGAGGCCGGTGCTGCCGGCGTGCACTTCGAGGACCAGCTGGCCTCGGTGAAGAAGTGCGGCCACATGGGCGGCAAGGTGCTGGTGCCGACCCGCGAGGCGATCGAGAAGCTCAATGCCGCCCGGCTGGCCGCCGATGTGCTGGGTGTGCCGACCCTGCTGGTGGCGCGCACCGATGCCGAAGCGGCGGATCTGCTGACCAGCGACATCGACGGCAACGACAGGCCGTTCACCACCGGTGAGCGCACCGTTGAAGGCTTCTACAAGACCCGCAACGGCCTGGACCAGGCGATCAGCCGCGGCCTGGCCTATGCGCCCTACGCCGACCTGGTGTGGTGCGAGACCGGCAAGCCGGACCTGGAGTTCGCACGCAGGTTCGCCGAGGCGATCCACGCGAAGTTCCCGGGCAAGCTGCTGGCCTACAACTGCTCGCCCAGCTTCAACTGGAAGAAGAACCTGGACGACGCCACCATTGCGAAGTTCCAGCGCGAACTGGGCAGCTACGGCTACAAGTTCCAGTTCATCACCCTGGCCGGGTTCCATGCGTTGAACTACGGCATGTTCAATCTGGCCCACGGCTACGCACGCCGCCAGATGAGCGCGTTCGTCGAGTTGCAGGAAGCCGAGTTCGAAGCGGCCGAGCGTGGCTTCACTGCGGTCAAGCACCAGCGCGAGGTCGGTACCGGCTACTTCGACGCGGTGACCCAGGCAATCCAGCAGGGCCAATCGTCGACCACCGCGCTCACCGGCTCCACCGAGGAAGAGCAGTTCCACGGCGGGCGCAGCGAACGCGCCGCGTGATCCGGTAGTGCCGGCCGCTGGCCGGCAACCCATCGATGTTTCCGAAGCCCATGCAGCTGCCGGCCAGCGGCCGGCACTACCGGGCACCGGGTGATCAGGGTGGCCAGGGAAGGGCCAGACAACGCCGGCCGGTCGGGGGACCTGCCGGCGTTGTTGTATCGATGCAAGCAGGCGGCCAGCGGGCAGCGTCAATCAGGCGCACCCCGGCCCCGGCAACTTGGCCGAAACCCTGTGAAACCCGGCATCGGATTGATCCGGCAAGGGTTTTGCCCGGACACCGGTGACCAGAACGGGCCACCGCCGATCTTCACATCCGGGAAGCGGGGCGGAAGGCTCAAAATGAGATAGGACGCACACTTTAAAGCGGTGCTATGCTCCGCGGCTCACCAGGGGACGCTGGCGGCGGGTGCAGGGAATGACCGGCAGGGGTGCGGCCGAGAACAGTGATATGACGACAGGTATCGCCCGCGTGGCGATGGCCGAGATCGTGCACGCGCTGTTGTCCGATGCCGAGGTGGCATTGTTTGCCAGATTCGCCCGCCCATGCAAGCTTCATGCCGGACAGTGGCTGTTCCAGCGTGGCCACCGCGGCGAGCGCATGTATGTGATCCTCGACGGCCAGATCGAACTGGACTTCGGCGAGGACCTGGTGATCAAGACGCTCGGGGGGCACGAGTTCTTCGGAGAACTGGGCCTGCTGGTCGGCGATCATCTGCGCAGCGCCAGCGCGCGTGCGCTGGTCGACTGCGATGTGCTGGAGCTGGGGCCGGCCGACTTCCACCGCTTGGTCGAATCCGATCCCGGGCTGGTGGCGTACTTCCTGCGTCGCACGATCATGCGCGTGCTGACCAACGAACAGGCCCTGATCAGCCAGCTGCGCCGCCGCAACCACGACCTGGAAACCGCGCTGGACAACCTGTACATCACCACCCACCAGCTGACCCACACCCGTGAGCTGGTGCGAACCGATGAGCTGACCGGCCTGCACAACCGCCGTGGCCTCACCCTGTACCTGCAGGAATGCCGCGTGCATGCCGACGGGCCACCGCAGGCACTGCTGCTGATCGACTGTGACCGCTTCAAGCAGATCAACGACCGCCATGGCCACCAGGCCGGCGACCGCGTGCTGCAGAGCATGGGCAACATCCTGCGCTCCATGGCCGGCGAGCAGGACCTGGCATGCCGGCTCGGCGGCGATGAGTTCTGCCTGATCCTGCGCCGCGGCAACCGCGAGATCGTGCAGCACGCGGCCGAGTTCATCATCAGTGCGGTGCATGGCCTGCTCGAGCGCAGCCATGGCACGCCGCATGTGAGCCTGGTCAGCATCGGTGCCTGCCTGCTGGCGCCGGAGGCAGGCTGGAGCGAGTGGTATGCCTGCGCGGATCGTGCGCTGTACCAGGCCAAGCGCGATGGCGGCAACTGCCTGCGCTGGGCGGATGATCCGGACGGCCAATAGGGAGAGGCAGGCGATGAATGGCGACAACGGAACGTCAGCCCCGCATAGCCCCCAGCTACGCGCCCTGCTGTTCACCGATCTGTGTGATTCGCTGCAGCTGGTCGAGCGGATCGGCGATGTGGCGGCGGCAAGCCTGTTCCAGGAACACGACCGCCTGGTACTGGTGCTGCAGCAGCGCTGGAACGGCCAGCTGATCGATCGCTCCGATGGTTTGTTCATGCTGTTCGAGCGCGCCGTCGACGCCCTGGGCTTCGCCCTGGACTACCAGCGCGAACTGCACGCGCTGGGCCAGCAGCGCGCGATTGAACTGCGCGCGCGCGCCGGCCTGCACGTGGGCGACGTGCTGACCTGGGAGAACAGCGCCGAAGCGGTTCGCGCCGGTGCCAAGTCGATGGAAGTGGAAGGCCTGGCCAAGCCGATGGCCGCGCGCCTGATGACGCTGGCCCGCCCCGGCCAGATCCTGCTGTCGGCGGTCGCCGAATCGCTCACCCGCCGCGCCACCGATGCACTGGGTGAGCGTGGCGCGCGCCTGCTGTGGAAGTCGCACGGGCGCTGGCGCTTCAAGGGCGTGCCGGTGGTGCAGGAAGTGATCGAAGTGGGCGAGATCGGCTCGGCGCCGCTGCGCATGCCGCGCGCCAACGCCAAGGCGCGCCGCGACCTGCCGCTGTGGCGGCAACCGCTGGTGATGGCCGCCGAAGGCCTGATCCTGGCCGCGGCCGTGCTCGGCGGCTGGCTGCTGCTGCGGTCGGAGCCGGCCATTGCCTTCGCCGAACGTGACTGGGTGGTGCTTGGCGATGTCGACAACCTTACCGGCGATCCGATCTTCGATGACTCGATGCGGCACGCGATCCGGATCGCGCTGGAGCAGTCGCGCTACGTGAACGTGCTGTCGGAAGGCAAGATCCGCGAAAGCCTGGAAATGGCGCGGCTCTCGGGCGATACCCGGCTCAACCGCGATACCGCGGTCGATGTGGCGGTGCGTGAGGGCGCGCGCGCGGTGCTGCTGCCGACCGTGCGGCAGAAGATCGGTGGCTACGAGCTGGCCATCGATGTTGCCGCGCCGGGCAGTGGCCAGGTGATCCAGACCTTCACCGCCACCGCCGATCGATCCGACCAGATGGTGTTCGCGGTGGACGACGTGGTCGGTCGCCTGCGCCGCGGACTGGGCGAGTCGGTGGCCAGCCTCGAGCAATCGCTGCCGCTGCCGCGCGCTTCGACCCAGGACCTGCGCGCGCTGCGTGCGTTCGCGCTGGCCGAAAGCGCGCTGGGCCAGCGTCGCTTCGAGGAGGCACGCAACCTCTACCAGGCCGCGATCGACATCGATCCCGGTTTCGCCCTGGCCTACATGGGCGTGGCCAAGCTGCATGCGCGCGTCGAGGAAGGGCGGCGCGCGCGCGAAGCCATGCAGCACGCGCTGGACCTGCAGGATCGCCTGCCGCCACGCGAGCGGCTGTACCTGAAGGCCTGGATGGCCGAACTGGAGCCCGGTGGCTGGCCACTGGAGCACTGGCGCACGCTGGCCAAGGTCTATCCGGATTCGTTTGCCGGGCTGTCCAACACGTCCTGGTACCTGTTGCAGGCCAACCAGTTCAGCGAGGCCGAACCCTATGCGCGTGCGGCCGCGGTGCCGCAGGATCCGCTGCGCCTGTATCCGCTGGTCCACCTGGTGCGGATACAGATCGCCGCCAACCAGCCGCAGCTGGCGGCCGAGACGCTGGCCCAGGCACAGGTCCTGCGCGGTCGTGATGATGCCGATGAGACCGGCGTGGACGTGCTGGTCGCGCAGGGCCAGTACGCCAAGGCCGCGCAACTGCTGCCGCAGATCCGTGCCGCCGATGCCCTGCAGCAGCGCATGAAGCTGCGCGCGCAACTGCTGCTGGCGGCCGCGCAGCGCGATTGCGCGGCCATGCAGCAAGCGGTACGCGAAGACGCACCGGCGCCGGCGCTGGTCGACTTCCAGGTGCAGCAGCGACTGCAGCACGCCAGCGTATCGGCGCTGTGCGGCACGGCGGACCGGACCGGACTACAGGCGACTGCCGCACTGCTGCAGCCGATGCTGCAGGAGCGCGATGATCCCATGCTGCATGCGCGTGGCCTGCAATGGCTGGCGCTGGTGCACCTGGCCCAGCGCCAGGGCCAGTTCGATCTGGCCAGGCGCTGGCTGGACGAGCAGCGGCCGCTGCTGCGCAGCCTGCGCAGTCCGGTCGCGGAACGTTGGCTGCGCATCGTCAGCGCGGAGGATCAGCTGCAGATGCAGCGACCGGATGCCGCCCGCACCCTGATCGAGCCGATGCTCGACGGCAACGAGCCGGTGCAGGCCCACGTGGTGCTGCTGCTCGCGTTGCGTGCGCAGGGTGACGACGCGGCCGTGCGCCGGCAGCAGGCCTGGCTGGCCCAGCACCGTGGCCGGGCGATTGCCGAGGTCACCGCGCTGCAGGTATGGCAACCGCTGAACGTGCATGACGTCTCGACCTGGGCGACGCCGGCCGCGACGGGCGCACCCTGATGGCGGCTCAACCGTCGATGCGTTCGCCGACCCTGCCCGCTTCGAAGCAGAACACCACCGTCATGGCTGCCACCGAACCGGACAGATGGGCCTGCAGTGCATCGCGCACCCGGCGCAGCTCCTCGACCGGGGCCAGGGTGTCGATCTTCATGCAGTCGCTTTCACCGACGGCCGCATCCAGGCCGATCGAGGCCAGCGCCTCGCCCGGCGCAGCAGTGAAGTGGCGGCGGAAGTCGTCATTGCCGATCAGATGGTCCAGCAGGGTGCTGGCGTCCGCGGCGGAGAGGCGGGGATGGGTGCTCATGGGGAACGTCCGTAGGTGGAGCTACTCGTATCGGCCGCGACAGCCTGCCATTGAGGGCCGGGCGGTGCACATCGCTAAAGTTGGCCGCGCTGCGGTCGTTGCTGCTATGCCGGCTGTGCGGCACAAGGAAGGAAACCGATGCGCCTGCGCCGCTGCGCCAGCCTGATGTTCGAGCCGCGCGAGGCGGTCACCCTGGACCTGCGCGCGATGCTGGCCGGCCATGCCGAGATGGACAGTCAGATCAGTTGGGTGGCGCTGGCCGCCCATCTGGACCAGCCGCTGCCGGTCGATGCCGAGGAGCGCCAGCTGCTGGGCGAGCTCAGCGCGCACCGCTGGAGCGAACCGCCGGCCGATGCGTCCCCGGCCATGCTGGCCCGCCTGGTCGAACAGGGCCTGCTGCTGACCGACCCACCGAGCGAGGTGGGGCACCAGATGCGCGACGAGGCGCTGCGGCGCAGCCAGTGGTGGCCGTTGGCCGCGCTGGCCCATCGCCACGCGCGCTGGCAGGCCGTGGACAGCGTGGACGACATGCGCCGGCAGGGCCTGGACACCGCCGCCGGCCTGCGCCAGCGCCTCGGGCCGCCGCCGCCGGTGGTGCAGCCGATGCAGGGCGACTACCAGCCTCTGCCGCGCAGCGAAGAGGCGGCGTTCGACGCCCTGCTGGCGCGCCGCACGACCTGCCGCAACTTCGACCCGCAGCGCGCGCTGCCACTGCCGCTGCTGGCCCAGGTGCTGCAGCGCACGCTGATGGCCCACGCGGTGCAGAAGGTCGAGCGTGATACCGAGTTCCTGAAGAAGAACGTGCCTTCCGGTGGCGGCCTGCATCCCACCGAGGGCTTCCTGCTGGTGCAGAACGTGGAAGGACTGGCACCGGGCCTGTACCACTATCATCCGGTGCAGCACGCCGTGCTGCCGCTGCCGTCGCCGCCGCCGCAGGCGTTGCCTGCGATGGCACGGCGGATGCTGTCCGGGCAGGCGTGGTTCGCCGATGCGCCGGCGCTGCTGGTGCTGGCGCCGCGCTATGACCGCTGCTTCTGGAAGTACCGCAACCATGCCAAGGCGCACCGTGCGGTGACGCTGGACGTGGGCCACATTTCGCAGTTGCTGTACCTGTGCGCCACCGAGCGCGGGCTGGCAGCGTTCGTGACCGCGGCGATCAACGATGCCGATGTCGATCGTGCCTTCGGCTTCGATGGCATCGGCCAGAGCGCGATGGCCATCTGTGGCCTGGGCTGGCGCAGCGCCACGCTGGATACGGCCGAATTCGATCCGGCCGGGCGGGTGGTGGCGGGCGACGGCCCCTGAGCGGCCGCCGCCCCGGCGATCAGGCCGCCTCGAAGTCCACCAGCACCGCGCCGTCGCCGACCTGGTCGCCGGCCTTGGCACGGTACCCCTTCACCGTGCCATCGGCCGGTGCCTGCAGGGTGTGCTCCATCTTCATTGCCTCCAGCACCACCAGCGGCGTACCGCGCTTGACCTCGGTACCGGCAGCGACCAGCGTGGCCACGATCTTGCCCGGCATCGGGGCCAGCAGGCTGCCGGCGTCGGCCACGGCATGGTCCGATTCACTGACCGGATCGTGCAGGGTGAAGCGATGCTGGCCATCGGCACCGAACAGGTACAGCTGGTCGCCGTCACGCAGCAGCTGCAGTGTCCAGCGGCGCCCGCCCAGCTGCACCGCCAGCCCGCGTACATCGGCCGTGCCGATCACCCGCACCGGTGCTGCGTCATCGCACTGCACGCGCCAGCCATCGGCCTGCGCCCACACCTTCAGCGTGTGCCGGCGCTCGCCCTGCTGCAGCGGCAGCACGCGCGGCGCGCACGCGCCCAGGCGCCAGCCACCCTGTGACTGCCACGGCGAATGCGGATCACGCGCGTCGGTGCTGGCGGGTGCCGTGCTTGCCACTGCGGCCACGGCGGCCAGCAGCCACAGGTCCGCACCCGCATCGCCGACGGCACTCAATGCCGCCTGTTCGCGTTCGATCAGCGCGGTATCCAGCCTGGCCTGCGCGAACGAACCGGTATTCACCAGGCGGCGCAGGAAACCAGCGTTGGTGGTCACGCCCACCACCTGGCAGTCGGCCAGTGCCTGGCTCATGCGGCGCAGCGCGGCGTCGCGGTCCACGTCCCAGACGATCAGCTTGGCGATCATCGGATCGTAGTACGGGGTGATGCTGTCGCCTTCCTCCACGCCGGTATCGACGCGCACGTGGGCCGACGCTGCCGGCAGGCGCAGGCGGCGCAGGGTGCCGGTGGACGGCAGGAAGCCACGATCGGCATCTTCGGCGTACAGCCGCGCTTCGATCGCGTGGCCATGGATGGCCAGCTGGTCCTGGCGCAGCGGCAGCGGCTGGCCCGAAGCCACGCGCAGCTGCCACTCCACCAGGTCGGTGCCGGTGATGTATTCGGTGACCGGGTGCTCGACCTGCAGGCGGGTGTTCATTTCCATGAAGTAGAAATCGCCGTCCGGACCGGCGATGAACTCCACCGTGCCGGCACCGACGTAGCCCACCGCGCGCGCCGCATCGACCGCGGCCTGGCCCATCGCGGCGCGGCGCTCGGCACTCATGCCTGGGGCGGGAGCCTCTTCCAGGACTTTCTGGTGGCGGCGCTGCACCGAGCAATCGCGCTCGAACAGGTAGACCGCTTCACCGTGGCTGTCGCCGAACACCTGGATCTCGATATGGCGCGGCCGTTCGACGTACTTCTCGACCAGCACGTGGTCGTTGCCGAACGCCGAGGCTGCCTCGCGCTGGCAGCTGGCCAGCGCATCGACGAAGTCCTCGCTGCGCTCGACCTTGCGCATGCCCTTGCCACCGCCACCGGCGCTGGCCTTGATCAGCACCGGGTAACCGATGCCATCGGCCTGTGCGCGCAGGAAGTCCGGCGCCTGCTGGTCACCGTGGTAACCCGGCGTCAGCGGCACACCGGCCTTGGCCATCAGCGCCTTGGCCGCGCTCTTGTCACCCATCGCACGGATCGCGCTGGGCGGTGGCCCGATGAAGGTGATGCCGGCGGCGGCGCAGGCATCGGCGAAGTCGGCGTTCTCCGACAGGAAGCCGTAACCGGGGTGGATGGCCTCTGCGCCGGTAGCGCGCGCGGCGTCAAGCAGGGCATCGCCACGCAGGTAGCTCTCGCGTGCGGCGGCCGGGCCGATGTGGACGGCTTCGTCGGCCAGGCGCACATGGCGTGCGTTGCGGTCGGCATCGGAGTACACCGCCACGGTGGCGATGCCGAGGCGGCGGCAGGTGGCGATGACGCGGCAGGCGATTTCGCCGCGGTTGGCGATCAGGACTTTGCTGAACATGGCAACGTGCTTCATAGGAGCGTGCTCGGTCATGGCACGGGTCACATGCGGAACACGCCGAAGCGCGTCTGCTGCGGGGCGGCGTTGAGGCTGGCCGACAGCGCCAGCGCCAGCACCTGGCGGGTGTCGGCCGGATCGATCACGCCGTCGTCCCACAGGCGCGCGCTGGCGTAGTACGGGTGGCCCTGCTGTTCGAACTGGTCGCGGATCGGTGCCTTGAAGGCATCCTCTTCCGCCGCCGGCCACTGGCCGCCCTTGGCTTCGATGCCATCGCGCTTGACCGTGGCCAGCACACTGGCGGCCTGCTCGCCGCCCATCACGCCGATGCGCGCGTTCGGCCACATCCACAGGAAGTTGGGCGAGTACGCACGGCCGCACATGCCGTAGTTGCCGGCACCGAACGAGCCGCCGATGACCACGGTGAACTTGGGCACCTTGGCACAGGCCACCGCCATCACCAGCTTGGCGCCGTCCTTGGCGATGCCGCCCTGTTCGTACTTGCGGCCGACCATGAAGCCGGTGATGTTCTGCAGGAACACCAGCGGGATGTTGCGCTGGGTGCACAGCTCGATGAAGTGCGCGCCCTTCAGGGCCGACTCGGAGAACAGGATGCCGTTGTTGGCGATGATGCCGATCGGGTAGCCGTTCAGATGGGCGAAACCGGTCACCAGCGTTGCGCCGTAGCGCGGCTTGAACTCGTCGAAGCGCGAGCCATCCACCAGCCGTGCGATCACCTCGCGCACGTCGTAGGGCTTGCGCGTATCGGCCGGGATCACGCCATACAGTTCATGGGCCGGCAGCAACGGCGCTTCAGGGGCCTGCACCGCCATCGCCGGTTCCGGCTTGCGCCAGTTGAGCTGGGCGATGATGGCGCGCACCCGTGCCAGCGCCTGCAGATCGTTGTCGGCCATGTGGTCGGCCACGCCGGAGATGCGGGTATGCACGTCGGCGCCCCCCAGTTCCTCGGCCGTCACCACTTCACCGGTGGCCGCCTTCACCAGCGGCGGGCCGCCGAGGAAGATCGTGCCCTGTTCGCGCACGATCACGGTCTCGTCGCTCATCGCCGGCACATAGGCGCCACCGGCGGTGCAGCTGCCCATCACGCAGGCGATCTGCGGAATGCCCTGCGCCGACAGGTTGGCCTGGTTGTAGAAGATGCGGCCGAAATGATCGCGGTCAGGGAAGACTTCGTCCTGCAGCGGCAGGAACGCGCCGCCGGAATCGACCAGGTAGATGCAGGGCAGGTGGTTCTGCTCGGCGATCTCCTGCGCGCGCAGGTGCTTCTTCACCGTCATCGGGTAGTAGGTGCCGCCCTTGACCGTGGCGTCGTTGGCCACGATCACGCATTCCACGCCGCTCACCCGGCCGATGCCGGCCACCACGCCCGCGGCGGGCACGGCGTCTTCATACATGCCGTGCGCGGCCAGCGGCGCGATTTCCAGGAAGGCGCTGCCGGGGTCGAGCAGGGCGTCGATGCGCTCACGCACCAGCAGCTTGCCGCGTGCGGTGTGCTTGGCGCGCGCCGCCTCACTGCCACCCAGCGCGGTGCGGGCGAGGGTGGCATGCAGGTCGTCGACCACGGCCTGCATGGCCGCGCGGTTGCTTTCAAACGTTTCGCTGCCCGGTTGCAGCTGGCTGGTCAGGACGGTCATCGCGGTGGCCTTACAGGGTGCGCTGGAACAGTTCGCGGCCGATCAGCATGCGGCGGATCTCCGAGGTGCCGGCGCCGATTTCATACAGCTTGGCGTCGCGCCACAAGCGGCCGGTCGGGTATTCATTGATGTAGCCGTTGCCACCGAGGATCTGGATCGCCTGGCCGGTCAGCCAGGTGGCCTTCTCGGCGGCGTACAGGATGGCACCGGCGGCGTCCTGGCGGGTCGTGCGGCCCTGGTCGCAGGCGCGCGCCACGGCATAGACGTAGGCGCGGCAGGCGCCCAGGCCCACGTACATGTCGGCGATCTTGGCCTGGATCAGCTGGAAGCTGCCGATCGGTTCGCCGAACTGGTGGCGTTCGTGCACGTAGGGCATCACCACGTCCATGGCCGCGGCCATCAGCCCCAGCGGGCCACCGGACAGCACCACGCGCTCGTAGTCCAGGCCGGACATCAGCACGCGCACGCCACCGCCGACCTGGCCCAGCACGTTCTCTTCGGGAATCTCGCAGTCCTGGAACACCAGCTCGCAGGTAGGCGAAGAACGCATGCCCAGCTTGTCCAGCTTCTGCGCGGTGGAGAAGCCCTTCATGCCCTTCTCGACCAGGAACGCGGTGATGCCCTTGGCGCCGGCGTCCATGTCGGTCTTGGCGTAGACCACCAGCACGTCGGCATCCGGGCCGTTGGTGATCCACATCTTGTTGCCGTTGAGCACGTAGCGGTCGCCGCGCTTGTCGGCGCGAAGCTTCATCGACACCACGTCCGAGCCGGCCCCCGGCTCGCTCATTGCCAGCGCACCGACCAGGCTGCCATCGCACAGGCCGGGCAGGAAGCGCTGCTTCTGTTCCTCATTGCCGTTCTTGCGCAGCTGGTTCACGCACAGGTTGGAGTGCGCGCCATAGGACAGGCCGATGCCACCGGAGGCGCGCGAGATTTCTTCCATCGCCACCACGTGGGCCAGGTAGCCCATGCCGGTACCGCCGTATGCTTCTTCCACGGTGAGGCCGAGCAGGCCCTGCTCGCCCAGCTTCGGCCACAGGGCCAGCGGGAACTGGTTGCTGGCATCGGCCTCGGCGGCCAGCGGTGCGACCTCGGCGGCGGCAAAATGGGCCACGCTCTGGCGCAGCAGGTCGATGTCTTCGCCAAGATCGAAGTTCAGGGATGGCACGTGCATTGTGGTGGCTCCACGGCGGGATGGCAGGAAATGGACGCACCCGGCGGGGGAGCGGGCGGCGGTCGGCAGGACCGCCACCCGCACGGGCGATGGCCCCAGCGTAGCGGGGTTCGGATAAGAAGTGAATACGAATTCAAAAATTGAAACTAGAATCAGAACATGGCCTATAAACGCTCTGCATTGATGGAAGAACGCCTGGCGGGCGCCCGTGAACGGATCCTGCTGGCCACCCGCGAGCTGGTCGCGACCGGCGGCTGGCGCAACGCCCCGGTGACCGCCGTGGCGACCCAGGCGGGGGTGTCCACCGGCCTGATCTACCGCCACTTCCCGTCCAAGGCCGAGCTGTTCGTGGAGGTCCTCAACGCCGCCGTGGCCCACGAGGTCGCGATCATGGAGCGCATCGCCAGTGGCCCGGAGGCGGCCAGCGAGCGCCTGCGGCTGGCGATCACCGCCTTCGTCCGCCGCGCCCTGGCCGGGCCGGGGCTGGCGCACGCTTTCATCGTCGAACCGGTCGATCCGGACGTGGAAGCCGAACGCATGCGCGGCCGCCGTGCGTTTGGCGACGTGTTCCTGCGGCTGGTCGAAGAAGGCGTGGCGGCCGGCGAACTGCCGGCGCAGGACGCGCATGTGGCCGCCGCCTGCCTGGTCGGAGCCTTCACCGAGGCGATGGTCGGCCCCACCGCACCCAGCCGCGAAGCGCACCGCGACGAGGATGCGCTGGTGGATGCGATCTGCAGCTTCTGCCTGCGCGCGATCGGCGCCCCGGTAATCCGGTAGCGCCGGCCGCTGGCCGGCTTCTGTTGCTGGGGTCAGATCCCTTTTGCGGCGCAAAAGAGATCTGACCCCAGCCCCCGGCATGCTGCGCCGCACCAGCATTGACGCCTGTTGTCGCACGCAAGGCGCGTTCTATACTCGGTCCATCACGCAGTCGCTCAGCCGTGGTCCAACGACTATCAGCCAGGGGTAACGAAGAGTGCGGAATTACGATCTGGAGTTCCTGAAACGCTTCTCCATGGTGATCGCGCTGCTGGCGACCATCACCCTCGGCCTCATCCTCCTTGCCGCCTACCTGCACACCCGGATTCCGCCCGAGGTGTCGCCCACTGCGGCCAAGCGCACCGAACAGCGCATTTCGCCCACCGGCGCGGTCTATGCCGGCAGCACCGGCGCCGCCGCGCAGGCCGCGGCCAAGGCCGCCGCGCTGGCCAAGGCGGCGTCGCAGGTGGCCTACGGCGGCACCAAGGATGGCAAGGTGATCTTCGACAACCTGTGCACCGCCTGCCACACCAACGGTGTGGGCATGGCACCGACGCTGGACCATTCGCATTGGGACAAGCGCATCGCGCAGGGCAAGGACACCCTCTACAAGCACGCCATCGAGGGCTATACCGGCCCCGACGGCGGCATCATGCCGCCCAAGGGCGGCAACCCGGCGCTGACCGAAGAACAGATCCACGCCACCGTGGACTGGATGCTGGCCAACCTGAAGTAACCGCCGGAACGGCCAAACCGCGAAACGGCGGAAACGTCGAAACAGGGAACGGCCGAACCGGATGGCGGAACCGCGGAACGGGGGTAGAGTCGACTGCTAGTCGACTGCTCTTCCCAACGCCACCGAAAAAGCCCGCGCTGCGCGCGATAGTCGACTGACAGTCGACTCTACCCGCCGGTCGCCCCATCGCCCCGGTCGTTCTCCGTCCGCCGCCTGCGGCTTTGCCCACCAAGCTCAAAACCCCGCCTGCAGGCGGGGCTTCGCATTTCAGGGTTAGTCTGTGCGCCCTCTTCCCAGGAATCGCCCGTCGATGCGCCGCCGCTCCCTCGCCCTTGCCCTGTCCCTGCTGCTGCCGGCCGGCGCGTTCGCCCAGGCCCAGCCGCAGGCCACGCCGATCGCGACGCCCCCTGCCGCGCGCAGCAGCGCCCCGGTGGTGCTGACCGCCGCGCCGGCCGACTGGCGCGCGCTGGATGGGCAGCGCGTGCGCATCGCTGCGCCGCTCACCCTGGCCGGTACCGACGGCCTGGAGCGCTTCGGCCAGCTCACCGTGGCCTTCGATGGCCGCCTCTGGCAGCCGACCGAAGTGGCCGCGCCGGGCTCTGCCGGCTATGAGCAGGTGATGGCCGACAACCAGCGCCGCCGCCTGGTGCTGGAAGATGGCCGTGATGCCCGCGACCCCGCCAGCGTGCCTTACCTGCCGGGCAATCCGGTGCTGCGCACCGGCATGCAGCTGCGCAACGTGGAGGGCATCGTGCGCGTGGACGCGCAGGGCCATCCGCGCCTGCGGGTCGAAGGCGCGCTGAAGCTGCCGGAACTGAAGCGCCCGGCAGTGCCCACGGTGCCGGGCAGCCTGCACGTGGCCGCCTTCAACCTGGAGAACTTCTTCAATGGTGACGGCCAGGGCGGTGGTTTCCCGACGTTGCGCGGCGCGCGCACGCTGGACGAGCACAAGGCGCAGCTCGCCAAGCTGGTCACCACGGTCAACGCGCTGGGCGCCGATGTCGCTGCGCTGATGGAACTGGAGAACGACGGCTACGGCCCGCAGTCGGCTATCGCCGAACTGGTCGATGCGCTCAACCGCGACCGCGGCGCGCAGGGCGACTGGCACTTCGTCGACGCCGGCAACGGCCCCGGCGACAACCCGATCCGGGTCGGCATCATCTATCGCAGCAACCGCCTGCAACCGCTGGGCAAGCCGGCCACACTGACCGGCGGCCCGTTCGTCGAGCACAGCCGCGTGCCGCTGGCGCAGGCCTTCCAGGGCAAGCACGGTGCGCCGTTCGTGGTGGTCGCCAACCACTTCAAGTCGAAGGGCTGCCGCGATGCGAGCGGTGCCGACGCCGACCACAACGACAACCAGGGCTGCTGGAACGCCACCCGCGTGACCTCGGCGCAGCAGCTGCACGCCTGGCTGCAGACCGACCCGACCGGTACCGGTGCCAGGGACGCGGTGCTGCTTGGCGATTTCAACGCCTACGCGATGGAAGATCCGATCCGCACCCTGCGTGACCTGGGCTGGCAGGACGCGTTCAAGGTGGCCAAGGTCGAGCATCCCTACAGCTACGTCTACAACGGTTACACCGGCCGTCTCGACCACGCGCTGCTGAACCCGGGCATGGCCAAGCGCCTGCGTGGTGCCGCCGAATGGCACAGCAACGCCGACGAGCAGGACGCCAGCGGTTACCAGGGCCGCAACGTGCAGGGCCCGTGGCGCAGCTCCGACCACGACCCGCTGCTGCTGGGCTTCGACAGATAGGGTTCGCCGGGGATCTGCTCTGGGAGGGACCTTGATCGGCACGGATGCTGCCGTTGCTTTTGATCTACCAGTCCGCCTTCAAGCGAGCCGAGCATCGCAGGTGAATCAGGGGCGAAGAGGCGCCGATGTCTGAGCGCAGCGAGTTCGGCGCCGTCCCCTGGTTCACCGAGAAGCGCAGGGTACCGGTGCACAGCACCGGCTCGCGGCTGGCGGCGCGTTTCTTTTGGTTACTTTTCTTTTCGCGCGAAAAGAAAAGTGACATCCCACCGCGGGCGCGGAAATGGCCCGCCGCAACCAACGCTCACCCCCAGGCGATGAACCCGATCGCCAGCACCGCCAGCGCCAGCCCCGCGCGGTTCCACTTCGTGGTGGCCTCGCCGAAGGCGAACACACCTACCAGCGCGCCCAAGACCACCACCCCGATGTTCATGCCGGCGAACACGGTGGCCGGGCTGTCCGGCATCGCCTGGTGCGCGTGTACATAGAAGAGGATGTTGCCGCCATTGAGCAGGCCCAGCAGCGCACCCGCGCCCAGGTTGCGCCAGGCCAGCCGGCTGCGACCGCTGAAGTGCCGCCACAGCTGCAACGCCAGCATCAGCACGAAGGCCACGCTGAAGCTGGCCAGCACCGCCGCCATCGACGGCGTGCCGGACAGCGCCACCTGCTTGAGCAGCACGTCCACCACCGCAAACCCGGCCCATACCCCCAGCAGCCAGCCCCAGCCGCCGGGCGCGGACGCGACCACCGGCCTGCGTGGGCGCAGGCTGATCGCCACCATCGCCAGCAGGCCCAGGCCGAGCCCGGCCAGCTTCCACGGCGTGGCGGTCTGGCCGAAGAACAGGAACGCGGCGGCCAGTGACAGCAGCAGCGACAAGCGCTGCGCCACGTCACTGCGGACGATGCCGGCCACCGCCACGGCGCGGCCCAGCACCAGGAAGATCGAGGGCAGCACCACCGCCAGCGCCAGCAAGGACAGCCACGGGGCATGTGGCGCGCGCAGCGCATCCAGCGGCGGCTGCAGCACCACGGCGGTGAGCGTTGCCGCCACCAGATAGTTCCAGGTGACCATCTGCGCAACATCCAGTTGGCGGCGTCCGGCCATCTTCAACAACACCGAAACCAGCACGCTGCAGATCACGGCTAAAGACAGGAAGAGCATGGGACGGGCACAGGGCAGGGGCGGGGGACGGTATCATGGTGCCATGCACAAGCCTTCGTTCCCCGTCGCCCCCGGCGAAACCGCCTGCCTCGAACTGTACGGCCCGGCCGGCCCGCTGGAAGTGGTCGTCGACCTGCCCAAGGCCGACGTGCCGGCACAGCCGATCGTGGCCATCGTCTGCCATCCGCTGTCCACCGAGGGCGGCACCCTGCACAACAAGGTGGTCACCATGACCGCCACGACCCTACGCGAGCTGGGCATCGCCACGGTGCGCTTCAACTTCCGCAGCGTCGGCGCTTCGGCCGGTACCTTCGATGGCGGCGTGGGCGAGCAGGACGACCTGAAGGCGGTCGCCGCCTGGGTGCGCAGCCAGCGCCCGCACGACCGCCTGTGGCTGGCCGGTTTCAGCTTCGGTTCGTTCGTGTCGCTGAAGGCCGCCGCCGCGCTGCAGCCGGAAGCGCTGATCTCGATCGCGCCGCCGGCCGGGCGCTGGGATTTCGATGGCATCGTGCCGCCGGCGCGCTGGCTGGTGATCCAGGGCGAGCAGGACGAGATCGTCGATCCGCAGGCCGTCTACCAGTGGCTGGACACGCTGGAGTTCCCGCATGAGCTGGTGCGCATGCCCGAGACCAGCCACTTCTTCCACCGCAAGCTGATCGACCTGCGTGGCGCGCTGACCCACGGCGTGAAGCACTGGCTGGGCGCGGCGGCATGAGTACAACCGAGCTGACCCCGTCGCAGCGGTACGCGGAAGGGGTCGCCCGCGGTGACTGGCAGGACGATCCGGCCCAGCATGCGGCGCTGGCCGAGCTGGACCGCATCCACCTGGCCCTGCTGGACAGTGCCGAGGACGGCTGGCTGGACCGCCTGTCCTCGTTCTGGAAAAAGCCCGAGCCGGTCAAGGGCCTGTACTTCTGGGGCGGCGTCGGCCGCGGCAAGACCTTCCTGGTCGACCTGTTCTACGACGGCCTGCCGATCAGGCAGAAGTACCGCACCCACTTCCACCGATTCATGCGCAGCGTCCACGAGCGCCTGCGCGAGCACCAGGGCCAGAGCGACCCGCTGGCGAAGATCGCCCAGGAATGGCGCAGCAACCTGCGCGTGCTGGTGCTGGACGAGTTCTTCGTCACCGACATCGGTGACGCGATGCTGCTGGCGCGGCTGCTGGAGCGCCTGTTCGCCGAGGGCGTGACCCTGGTCACCACCTCCAACACCGCGGTGGAGAACCTCTACCTCAACGGCCTGCAGCGCGAGAGCTTCCTGCCGGCCATCGGCCTGCTGCAGCGCTTCTGCGTGGAGCTGTACGCCGAAGGCACCGAGGACTACCGGATGCGCGCGCTGACCCGCTCGCCGGTGTACCGCGCACCGCTGGCGGCCGACAGCGACGACTGGTTGGCCACGCGCTGGAGCGAACTGAGCGGCGGCCAGCCGGCCAAGCCCGGCAACATCGAGATCGAGGGCCGCAAGATCCCGGTCCGGGGCCGCGGCAAGAGCATCGCCTGGTTCGATTTCGCCGCGCTGTGCGAGGGCCCGCGTGGGCCGTCGGATTACATCGAGATCGCGCACGAGTTCAACACGGTGCTGCTGGGCGGCATTCCCGCCTTCGACCGCTTGAATGAGGATGCCGCGCGCCGCTTCGTCAACCTGATCGACGAGCTGTACGACCGCCACGTCAACCTGGTCTGCACCGCCAGCACCTCGCCGATCGAGCTGTACACCGGCCAGCGCCTGCAGGGCGCCTTCGAGCGCACCGCCTCGCGCCTGATCGAGATGCAGAGCGCCGAGTACCTGGGCACCCCGCACCGGGCGTGAGCGACTCTGCGGGCGTGCATTGCCGGCCAGCGGCCAGCACGCCCACTTTGGGATTCCGGTAGTGCCGGCCGCTGGCCGGCAATGATCGGGGGATAGGGCGCAACGGCGTTTCCCTGCGGCCGCTCTTCCGGTCCGGCCGACATACTCAGCCTCGCGTCGCTGCCCGGAGGGTGATCCCGGCATCCACCGGATTCCCACCGGCTGCCCACGATCTATCCACAGGGTTGTCCCTAGCCAGTTTCATCACTGTCATGTGAAGCTGTCATTGTTCCGTTTTCGCGGTGCGTTGTGCCACCGCAATGACGCCTTTCGGGCTTGACTGCGCAGCCCGTTCCGGCAGGTCTGAAGCGTCCGATCCAGGCGCCGATGGCACGATCCTTGCGGCGCAAGGGATTGCCGAATTTCACTACATTTGGCGTTGACGGACCCCATTACCCCCACTATCTTGTGGCCGTCGGTCGCAGCAACCCCAATTCCAGGGGGTGGCCCCAGTACCCCTCCGCGATCGTCAACGGCAGTGGCCGGCGCAGGTCTCATTCCCTGCGACGCCGTCCTGTCACCCTGGGCTGTCATGTCCCGGGCCGCGTCACCCGATGCATCGAGCACCCCCAATCACGCCAAGAGGACACACGCCGTGAGCACCGAATCCAGCGCCACCATCGAGAAGGAAAGCGAATTCCTGTTGACGTCGCCGCCGACGGCCAACGCGATGAGTGTGACCAAGCGCAATGGGACCACCGAACTGGTGGACCTGAACAAGATCGTGCGTGCGGTGCAGCGTTCCTCTGAAGGCCTGCACGCCGTCGATCCGATGCGCGTGGCCACCCGCACCATTTCCGGCCTGTACAACGGCGCCACCACCCGCGAGCTGGACGAGCTGTCCATCCGCACCGCCGCCCTGCTGATCGGTGAAGAGCCCGAGTACGGCCGCCTTGCCGCGCGGCTGCTGGCCAACTACATCGCCAAGGAAGTCTCGGGCCAGGAAATCTACGCCTTCTCGCAGTCGGTCAGCCGTGGCCATGAAGTCGGCCTGATCAACGACCGCCTGCTGAACTTCGTGCAGACCAATGCACGCAAGCTCAACGACGCCATCGACGGCGCGCTGGACCTGAACTTCGATTACTTCGGCCTGCGTACCCTGTACGACCGTTACCTGCTGCGCCACCCGCACACCCGCAAGGTGATCGAGACCCCGCAGCAGTTCTTCCTGCGCATCGCCAGTGCGCTGAGCGAGGACGTGTCCGAGACCCTGGCGCTGTACAAGCGCATGGGCAACCTGGACTACCTGCCGTCCAGCCCGACCCTGTTCAACTCCGGCACCACCCACGAGCAGCTGTCCTCGTGCTTCCTGCTGGACTCGCCGCAGGACTCGCTGGAGTCGATCTATGCCAAGTACGGCGACATCGCCCAGCTGTCGAAGTTCTCCGGCGGCATCGGCGTCAGCTACACCCGCGTGCGTTCGCGTGGCTCGCTGATCAAGTCGACCAACGGCCACTCCAACGGCATCGTGCCGTGGCTGAAGACCATGGATTCGTCGGTGGCCGCGGTGAACCAGGGCGGCAAGCGCAAGGGCGCGGCCTGCGTGTACCTGGAAACCTGGCACGCCGACATCGAGGACTTCCTCGAACTGCGTGACAACACCGGTGACGAAGCCCGCCGTGCGCACAACCTGAACCTGGCCAACTGGGTGCCGGACCTGTTCATGAAGCGCGTCGAGGCCGACCAGGAATGGTCGCTGTTCGATCCGCGCGTCGTGCCGGAGTTCACCGACCTGTTCGGCGAAGCCTTCGAGCAGGCCTACCTGCAGGCCGAAGCGCAGGGCAAGGCCAACCGCACCATCTCCGCGCGCAAGCTGTATGCCCGCATGATGCGTACCCTGGCCGAGACCGGCAACGGCTGGATGACCTTCAAGGACAAGTGCAACCGCGCCAGCAACCAGACCCTGCGTCCGGGCAACGTGATCCATCTGTCCAACCTGTGCACGGAAATCCTGGAGGTCACCTCCAACGATGAAACCGCAGTGTGCAACCTGGGTTCGATCAACCTGGGCAACCACTTCGACGAGCACAACGAGTTCGACTTCGAGAAGCTGGCCGAGACCGTGCGCCTGGCCGTGCGCCAGCTCGACCGTGTCATCGACCTGAACTTCTACCCGATCGAGACCGCCCGCCGCGCCAACCTGCGCTGGCGACCGGTCGGCCTGGGCTGCATGGGCCTGCAGGACGTGTTCTTCCGCAAGCGCCTGCCGTTCGACAGCGCCGAGGCCCGCGCCCTGTCGAAGAAGATTGCCGAAGCGATCTACTTCCACGCGCTGGAAACCTCCTGCGAGCTGGCCCAGGAACGCGGCAAGCACCCGTCGTTCAACGACACCCGCGCCGCCAGTGGCGAACTGCAGTTCGACGCCTGGAACGTGGTGCCGGAAGACACCGCGCGCTGGGACGCCCTGCGCGCCCGGATCAAGGAACACGGCCTGCGCAATTCGCTGATGATCGCGATCGCGCCGACCGCGACCATCGCCTCGATCGCCGGCTGCTACGAGTGCGTCGAGCCGCAGGTGTCCAACCTGTTCAAGCGCGAGACCCTGTCCGGTGACTTCCTGCAGGTCAACCGTTACCTGGTCAACGAGCTGAAGAAGCTGGGCCTGTGGACGCCGGAAATGCGCGATGCCATCAAGCTGGCCGAGGGTTCCATCGCCGGTCTGCCGCAGATCCCGGAAGCGCTGCGCGAGGTCTATCGCACCGCGTGGGAACTGCCGATGCGTTCGCTGATCGACATGGCCGCCGAGCGTGGCGCCTTCATCGACCAGTCGGCCTCGCTCAACCTGTTCATGGAAAGCCCGAACATCGGCGCGATGTCCTCCATGTACATGTACGCCTGGAAGCAGGGCATCAAGACCACCTACTACCTGCGTTCGCGTCCGGCCACCAAGATCGCCAAGACCACGGTGAGCGCGGCGGCCCCGGCCAAGGTGTTCAGCCCGGACGAAGCCATTGCCTGCTCGCTGGAAAACCCGGAAGCCTGCGAGGCCTGCCAGTAACAGCGGCACCGCCGCGCGGTAGTGCCGGCCGCTGGCCGGCAACCCCGGCCAACGATCATCACCCACGGTAGCGCCGGGCCACGCCCGGCGGCTCACCCAGGAATTCAAGGAAACACCCATGGCCGACAAGCCCAAGCAGATGCTGCTCGATCCCGGTTTTGAACTGACCCTGCGCCCGATGCGCTACCCGCAGTTCTATGACATGTACCGGAACGCGATCAAGAACACCTGGACGGTGGAAGAGATCAACTTCCAGATCGACATCACCGACCTGCACAGCAAGATGTCGCCGGGTGAGCGCCACCTGATCCACCGCCTGGTCGCGTTCTTCGCCACCGGCGATTCGATCGTGTCCAACAACCTGGTGCTGAACCTGTACCAGCACTTGAATGCGCCCGAAGCGCGCATGTACCTGTCGCGCCAGCTGTATGAAGAAGCACTGCACGTGCAGTTCTACCTGACCCTGCTCGACAACTACCTGCCGGATCCGGAAGAGCGCGCCAAGGCGTTCTCGGCGGTGGAGAACATCGACTCGATCAAGAAGAAGGCCGATTTCTGCTTCAAGTGGATCGACTCGATCCAGGACCTGACCCGCATCGAGACCCGCGCGCAGCGTCGCCAGTTCCTGCTCAACCAGATCTGCTTCGCCGCCTGCATCGAAGGCCTGTTCTTCTTCGCTGCCTTCGCCTACGTGTACTACTTCCGTTCGCGCGGCCTGCTGCCGGGCCTGGCTTCGGGCACCAACTGGGTGTTCCGCGACGAGAGCGCGCACATGGAGTTCGCGTTCGAGTCGGTGCGCGTGGTGCGTGAGGAAGAGCCGGACCTGTTCGATGACGAGATGAAGCAGCAGGTCTACGACATGCTGGCCGAAGCCATCGAGTGCGAAGTGCAGTTCGCCGAGGACGTGCTGTCCGGCGGCGTGGCCGGCATCTCGACCCGCGACATGCGCCAGTACCTGCAGCACTGCGCCGACCAGCACTTCGCCAAGCTGGGTATGGAAAAGAAGTACAACGTGCGCAACCCGCTGCCGTTCATGGAACTGCAGGACGTGCAGGAACTGACCAACTTCTTCGAACGCCGCGTCTCGGCCTACCAGGTCGGCGTGCAGGGCGAAGTCGCCTTCGACATGAACTTCTGATCGGACCGGTCAGGCCTGTCGCAACGAGAAACCCCGGCCAATGCCGGGGTTTTTCGTTTCTGTGGCGTCGAGCCATGCTCGACTGGTCTTCGCAAACAGCAGTCGAGCATGGCTCGACGCTACAAGGCGCGGCTAGCGCCGCCCTTCCACCGCCATGCGTACCGCCAGCCCGGCCAGCACCGTGCCCATCAGCCAGCGCTGCACTGTCTGCCAGGTGGGGCGCGCGGCCAGGAAGCCGGCGATGCTGCCGGCGGTCAGCGCGATGATGCCGTTCACGGTCACACTCACCGCGATCTGGGTGGAGCCCAGCACGATCGACTGCAGCAGCACGCTGCCTTCGCTGTCCGGATGCAGGAACTGCGGCAGCAGCGACAGGTACATCACCGCCACTTTCGGGTTCAGCAGATTGGTCAGGAAGCCCATCGTGAACAGTCTGCGCGGGCTGTCCTGCGGCAGCTCGCGCACCGCGAACGGCGAACGGCCGCCGGGCCTGAGCGCCTGCCACGCCAGGTACAGCAGGTACAGCGCGCCACCGATGCGCAGCGCGTCGTAGGCAAACGGCACGGTCATCAGCAGGGCAGTGATGCCCAGTGCCGCGCACAGCATGTAGAACACGAAGCCCAGCGCCACCCCGCCCAGCGAGATCAGGCCAGCCATCGGCCCCTGGCAGATCGAGCGCGAGATGACGTAGATCATGTTCGGCCCGGGCGTGAGCACCATGGCCAGGGAAACCAGCGCGAAGGCCAGCAGGTCGGAAGTGGCGGGCATGGGCGGTCCTGGCGGTGGGCGTGGCGCAGTGTAGCGCTGCCTGCACGGGGCCTGGCTTAAAATTGCCGCACCCCACACCGAAGCACCCCCATGACCCCGATCCCCGAGACCGTGCCGCCCATCGAAGTGCGCATGGCCGAAATCGTCTTCCCCAACCACACCAACCATCTCGGCACCCTGTTCGGTGGCCAGGCGCTGGCCTGGATGGACAAGGCGGCCTTTCTGGCTGCCGCCCGCTACTCGCGCCGTACCGTGGTGACCGCGCGTAGCGACCAGGTCGACTTCAAGCTGCCGATCCGCATCGGCCAGATGGTGGAAACCATCGGCCGCATCGTCGAGGTCGGCCGCAGCTCGATGAAGGTGGAGGTGGAACTGGTCGCCGAAGACCTGCACAGCGGCGAGCGCAAGCTGTGCACCCGCGGCCACTTCGTGATGATCGCACTGGACGAGGAAGGCCACCCGATCGCGGTACCGCCGCTGCCGGCCGCCTGAGCACGCCGGCTGAACCGGCGCTTGCAGGGGCGCTGCGGCGCCCCCATCTGGCAGCCATGACCCTGCCGCTGACCGACTTCATCGACCGCGCCCAGCGCCTGTTCGTGCTGACCGGCGCCGGTTGCAGCACCGCCTCGGGCATCCCCGATTACCGCGACACCGACGGCCAGTGGAAGCGCACCCCGCCGGTGACCTACCAGGCCTTCATGGGCGAGGCGGCCACCCGCCAGCGCTACTGGGCGCGCAGCCTGCTGGGCTGGCCGCGCTTCGGCCTGGCCCGGCCCAACGGCACCCACCACGCCCTGGCCGCGCTGGAGCGCCGCGGCAAACTGCAGCTGCTGCTCACCCAGAACGTGGATGGCCTGCACCAGCGTGCCGGCAGCCACACGGTGATCGACCTGCATGGGCGCCTGGATCAGGTGCGCTGCATGGGCTGCGAGCGGCGCAGCGATCGCGGGGAGTTCCAGCAGCGCCTGCTGGACGCCAACCCCGGCTGGGACACGCTGGAGGCCGGCATCGCGCCGGACGGCGATGCCGACCTGGAGGCTGATTTCTCCGGCTTCGTTGTACCCGATTGCGCGTACTGCGGCGGCCTGCTGAAGCCGGATGTGGTGTTCTTCGGCGAGAACGTGCCACGCGACCGCGTGGGGGCAGTGCACGATCACCTGCAGCAGGCCGACGCCGTGCTGGTGGTGGGCTCGTCGCTGATGGTCTACTCCGGGTTCCGCTTCGTGCAGGCGGCCGCCAGGGCCGGATTGCCGGTGGCCGCCGTGAATCGTGGCCGCACCCGTGCCGACGACCTGCTGCAGTTCAAGGACGAGCGGGACTGCGCCGAGGCGCTGGCGTCGGTTATCGAGCCACTGGCTGGGTAGAGTCGACTATCGCGCGCAGCGCGGGCCTTTCGAGAGCCGTTGGAAAAGCAGTCGACGGTCAGTCGACTCTACCGGCAACCCGTCCCCGCGAAACAGCGATCCATCCAGATGGTTGATCCACGAGCCGCGCAGCGGTGCAATACGCATCCCCTACGTCGTGCATTCCTGTCTTGAGCCAGCTGTTCTCGCCGATCTCGTTCGGCCCCCTGACCCTGTCCAACCGCATCGTCATCGCGCCGATGTGCCAGTACTCCGCCGAAGACGGCCGCGCCAGTGACTGGCACGCCATGCACCTGGGCAACCTGGCGCAGTCCGGCGCCGGCCTGCTGATCCTGGAAGCCACCGCGGTCGAACCGCGCGGCCGCATCAGCTGGGCCGACCTGGGGCTGTGGGACGACGGCACCGAGGCCGCGTTGGCACAGGTACTGGCCAGCGTCCGCCGCTGGTCGCCGATGCCGCTGGGCATCCAGCTGGGCCATGCCGGCCGCAAGGCATCCACCGCCCGCCCCTGGGACGGCGGTGGCCAGCTGGCGGCCGATGATGCGCGTGGCTGGGTCACCGTGGCGCCGTCGCCGCTGCCGTTCCACGCCGCCGATGCGGCGCCGCAGGCACTGGACGAGGCGGGCATTACCGAAGTGATCGCCGCGTTCGCCGCCAGTGCGGTGCGTGCCGAGCGCCTGGGCTTCGAGCTGATCGAGCTGCATGCCGCGCACGGTTACCTGCTGCACCAGTTCCTGTCGCCGTTGAGCAACCACCGTACCGACGGTTATGGCGGCTCGCTGCCGAACCGCCTGCGCCTGCTGGTGGAAGTGTTCGACGCGGTACGCGCGGCGGTGTCGGACAAGGTCGCGGTGGGCGTGCGCATTTCCGCCAGCGACTGGGTCGAGGGTGGCTGGGACCTGGTGCAGAGCGAAGCACTGGCCCAGGTGCTGGACGCGCGCGGCTGCAACGTCCTGCATGTCTCCAGCGGTGGCCTGGACGAGCGCCAGAAGATCACCGTCGGCCCCGGTTACCAGGTGCCGTTCGCGGCGGCGATCAAGGCCAAGGTGCGCATGCCGGTCATCGCGGTGGGCATGATCACCGAGCCCGAGCAGGCTGAATCGATCCTGCGCCATCGCCACGCCGATGCCGTGGCGCTGGCGCGCGGCATCCTCTACGACCCGCGCTGGCCGTGGCATGCCGCCGCTGCCCTGCGTGACAGCGTGGACGCGGCGCCGCAGTACCTGCGCTGCGAGCCGCGCGAGGCGCGCGGCGTGTTCAAGGCGCGCTGAGGCTCACACCCGCCAGGCCGGCGCCATGCCGGCCCGCAGGTGTTCGAACAGCGCGCGGATCTTGGCGGTGAAGTCGCGGCGGTCGCTGACGCAGAAATAGACGTCCATCGGTTCCGGCCGCCACGCGCTGTCGGCGCCGAACACCGCCTGCAGGCGGCCATCGCGCAGGTACGGCTCGGCCACGAACGCGGCCAGCCGGGTGATGCCGGCACCCGCCACCGCCAGCGACGCCAGCGCATCGATGTCATCGCAGACCATGCTGGGCGGCAGCGCAGCGTCTACACGCTGGCCGTCCTTGAGCAGGCCCCAGCGCAATGGCCGGCCATCGGTGGGAAAGCGGTGCAGCAGCCCGCGATGGCGACCCAGTTCAGCGGGTTCCTGCGGCGTGCCATGGGCCTTCAGGTAGGCCGGCGAGGCGCAGAATACGAACGGAACACGCGCCAGCTGCCGCGCGACCACCCCGTCCTCCAGCTGCGCCCCGATGCGGATGCTGGCATCCACCGCTTCCGGGCCATGCTGCACGGCGCGGTCGGTCAGGCGCAGCTCCAGCTGCAGTTGCGGGTAGCGCTGCTGCAGCGAAGGCAGCAACGGCGCCAGCACATGGCGGCCGAACGCACTGCTGCTGGCGATGCGCAGCGGCCCGGCCGGTTCGATGTCGCCGGAGGTGACCATCGCCTGCGCACGCGCCAGGTCGGCCTCGATGTGGCGCACCTGCGCCAGGTACAGCGCCCCGGCCTCGCTGAGCGCCAGCTGGCGCGTGCTGCGGTTCAGCAGCCGTACGCCCAGGTGCGCCTCCAGCCGGTTGATGTTCTGCCCGACTGCGGTGGCACTGATGCCAAGGATGCGGGCCGCGGCGGCAATGCTGCCGGTCTCTGCGGTGCGGGTGAAGCTGCGGATCAGTTGCAACAGGTTCATGACCAACCAGCTTGCCACGATGGAGGCCAAGTATCGCTTGGGACTGAACCCATCGGTTCGGCTGCATCGGCGATCATCCCGCCGCTGGGCAGGATGCTGCCCTACACTGTGGCGATGCGCCCCGATTCCATCCTCACCCTGTCCTGCCCCGACCGTACCGGCATCGTCTATCGCGTGTCCGGCCTGCTGTTCGACCACGGCTGCAACATCCTCGACGCCCAGCAGTTCGGCGACGAGGAAAGCGGCCGCTTCTTCCTGCGCGTGCATTTCGATCGCGATGCCGGCCTGCCGCTGGAGACCGTGCACGCCGCGATGGCCACGCTCGCCCAGGACTTCGGCATGGACTGGCAGCTGCACGATGGCCGCCGCCGCGCACGCCTGCTGGTGCTGGTCAGCAAACAGGGGCATTGCCTCAACGACCTGCTGTTCCGCGCCCACAGCGGCCAGCTGAAGGTCGACATCGCGGCGGTGGCGTCCAACCACGCCGACTTCGCGCCATTGGCCGCCTCCTACCAGGTGCCGTTCCACCACCTGCCGGTGACCGCCGATACGCGCGCGGTGCAGGAGCAGCAGATCATCGATCTGGTCGAGCGCGAGCGCATCGACCTGGTGGTGCTGGCGCGCTACATGCAGATCCTGTCACCCACGCTGTGCCGCGCGCTGGCCGGCCGTGCGATCAACATCCACCACAGCTTCCTGCCCAGCTTCAAGGGCGCGCAGCCCTACCACCAGGCACACGCGCGCGGGGTCAAGATCATCGGTGCCACCGCGCACTACGTCACCGAGGACCTGGACGAAGGCCCGATCATCGAACAGGACGTGGCCCGGGTGGACCACGCGATGGCGCCGCGCGAACTGGTACGGCTGGGCAGTGATACCGAATCGCTGGTGCTGGCGCGTGCCGTGCGCCGCCATGTGGAGCACCGCATCCTGCTCAACGGGCACCGCACGGTGGTGTTCCGGTAACGTGCTGCCCCTTCGTGGTCCGCCGGGCATGGCCCGGCGCTACCCACGGGTGTGACCCGGTAGTGGCCGCTGGTAGGCAACTGCAGGGATCCAGGCGTTGTACCAGCGGCCGGCACGACCGTTGTAGGTCAGGCGATCGCGATCCCCGCCTTGCCCAGCGCCTCGCGCACCATCGCGTCATTGGCTTCGGTCACCGGCCGGGTCAGGTCCCACAGGAACTTCACCCGGAAGCCGGACTTCACTGCGTCCTGCGCGCTCCACAGTACGCAGTAATCGCGGGCCAGGCCGCACACGTGCACTTCGCGGATGCGCCGCTCATGCAGCCAGCCGGCCAGGCCGGTGGCCGGGCGCTCGCCCTCGGGGCCGTGGTTCTCGCGGAAAGCGCTGTACGAATCCACCTGTTGGCGCGTGCCCTTGCGCAGGATCAGGTCGGCCGTGGTCCAGTCCACGCCCGGGTGCAGGGCGGCACCGGCGCTGCCCTGCACGCAGTGGTCGGGCCACAGGGTCTGCGGCTGCGCGTGCAGCAGGATGGTCTCGAACGGACGCTGGCCCGGGTGCTGGCTGGCGAACGAGGCATGGTCGGCCGGGTGCCAGTCCTGGGTCGCCACCACCGTGCGGTAGCGGCGCTGCGCCAACAGTCCGGCAATGGGGGCCACCAGCGCATCGCCCTGGTCGCAGGCCAGGGCGCCCCCGGGCATGAAGTCCGGCTGCAGGTCGATCACCAGCAGGGCGACATCGGCGGGCAGGGCGGTCATGGCAGTTCCGGTACAACAGAAGGGGCGACCAGCGTGGCCGCCCCATGCGCACACGTCAATCGCCCTGCGGCGTCCCAGCGGCCTGTCCGTAGTACAGCAGGCCGATCCTGATGCGCTCGCGGCCGTTCTCGCGGCGGTGGCGGTTGGCATCGCGCAGCGAGTACACGCAGCCGCAGTACTCCTGCTGGTAGAACTGCTCGCGCTTGCTGATCTCGATCATGCGGCTGGCACCGCCGCCCTTGCGCCAGTTGTAGTCCCAGTACTGCAGGCCTTCATAGCGCGAGGCGGCACGGATGCCGCAGTCGTTGATCTGCGCCATGTTCTTCCAGCGCGAGATGCCCAGCGACGAACTGATGGTGTCGTAGCCGTGTTCGTGCGCGTACAGCGCGGTGCGTTCGAAACGCATGTCGAAGCACATCGTGCAGCGGATGCCGCGCTGGGGTTCGTTCTCCATGCCGCGTGCGCGGCTGAACCAGTTGTCGGTGTCGTAGTCGCAATCGATGAACGGAATGCCGTGCTGCTCGGCGAAGCGGATGTTCTCCTGCTTGCGCAGCTCGTACTCCTTCACCGGGTGGATGTTCGGGTTGTAGAAGAAGATCGCGTAGTCGATCCCGGAGGCGGTGATCGCTTCCATCACTTCGCCGGAACAGGGCGCGCAGCATGAATGCAGCAGCAGGCGCTTGCCGTCGGCGGGCAGGGTCAGGGTGGGGCGTTGGAACTCGGTCATCGTCGGGTGCGTCAGGGCGTGGAAGCGGGCTGGCCGGATACCGTGAACAGGACGCGCGCGGCCACACCGCCTGCACGCGCAGGACGACGACGGCCCCGGCACCCTCCCCGCGGAGAGTCCAGGTCGAATCAGGGGACGGTCGTGTCCCCCGGCCGGGGCCGGTATTCGGGCTGATGGACACGGGCCGCAGCCCACCTACTCCCTGCCGCTTCCCAGGCGTGAGCCCAGTGCTGTTGGCAGGATTCGTTTCCATTCACCGCTGCGGGGCAGCTCCGGAATGGGCGCGCCAGGCGCCTTCACCGGATTCCCGTTTAAATCCCTGCCACCATCCAGACACGGCAGGGATACCTTCGGCGTGTGCAAGGTGGACCTGTTGGCCGCAGGGGTCAAGGCCCGGGGTCGGATCCCCGTTGACCCGCACCGGGCCCTGACCCCCGCAAACGCCTTCAGCATCCCGCCGCCGCCCGGGCCCGGATGTCGTCCAGCCGCTGGTCGTGCAGCAGGCGCCCGTTCTCCCACACGGTCACCATCGCGTCCTCGAAGCCGACCGGCAGGGTGTCGTCGCCGTTGGCCGGCAGTGGCACCGTATGCAGGCTGCCGTCACCCTGGCGGCGCAGCAGGCGCATGCGGCCACGCTTGCTGGTCTTGCCGGCATCGGTGACCGGATCCTTGTATACATCGACCCACTCACCGTCGACCCGTGCCGCCGAGCACTTCAGCGCGAACTTCTGCGTGTCGCGGTCCAGTCGCTGCAGCAGGGCGCCGCCCATGCCGAAGGCCACGTTGTCGGCCGCGTAACCGTCGCCCGTGATGCGCTGCAGGATGGCGCGGATCGTGTCGGGGTTGATGCCATCGCCCTGGATCACCCGGACGTGGTTGAGCACGCGATAGCCCTTGCCGTTGATCACGTGGCCGAATGCTTCATCCAGCCGGCGCAGGCTTTCGGCCACCACCTCCACCGGGTCGCCCGAGTCGGGCCGGATGACCAAGGTGGCGCCCGAGGCGATCACTGCATCGCGCAGGGTGGTACCCCAGTGCTCGCTGATCGCGCGGTAGATGTCATAGCTGTCCGACACGACCGCCACGATCGCACCGGGCTTGCCGAACTGGCGCAGCATGTTGCGGTAGGCGTCCACTTCACGCTCGCGGCCCCAGCTGGTGATGGTGCTGTGCTCGGCGGCGGGAATCGAATAGCCGGCCATCGGCGCGTGATAGTGCGCGCGGGCCAGGCACAGGGCCGATACGGTATCGGTGCCGAGGAAGTTGACCAGGTGCGCGGCACCGCCCAGCGCGGCCGATTCCAGGCTCGATACACCGCGCGCGCCGAAGTCGTGCAGCTTGAACGGCAGCTGCCCCTGCGGATCGTCGCTGGTCTGCTGCAGGAACGCGGCAATCGTCTGCCGTGCGTGCCAGCTGATGGTGGCCACGGTGACCGGATACCACACGCGCAGCAGCAGCGTTTCCAGGTACGACGGCACCCAGAACGCGGCCGGATCGGTCGACTCGATCGTCATCAGTGCCTGGTGGGTGGGCACCACGCAGCCCTCGGGCACGGCACGGATGCGTACCGGCAGGTGGCCGCCAAGCCGGTCGACGATATCGCGCCAGCCGGTCTCGTTGAACGGTTCGCCATGCGCGGCGAACACCGCAGCAGCGTCGTCGATGTCGTCGTGGGTGACCGGCCGTGCCAGCGCGTCCTTGAGGATCGCCTGCAGGCCGAAGAACACCGTGCGATCGTGCAGGCCGCCACGCGATTCGACGTAGAAGAACGTGGCATCGGTACCCGGGGGGTACTGCAGCCAATGGCTGGCCTTGTAGCTGTCGGTGTTGAGGAGAAGATTATCGAGGTAGTGCATGACGGAAGCTCCTTCGCGTCGGGTGGCACCGGCGGTCTATCCGCCGGTGGGGAGGCCGGGCCTGTCAGCCGCGGCCGAGGAAATACTCCAGGATGTGCAGGTGGTCTTCGAACAGCTGCGGGCCCATGTCCAGGGCTTCACTCATCGGTATCCAGCGCGCCTTGTCGGCGTCATCGCCGCCGCGCACCGGCGGCAGTTCGCCGGCGGGGAATTCGAAGTGGAAACCGTGGGTGATGGTGCGGCCGCGCTGGCTGCGGTCGGGGTGGTCGAAGACCTGCTGGCCCTTCAGTGACCCCTTCAGCACCGGCAGCGGGATCTTCAGCCGGGTTTCCTCGCGCAGTTCGCGCAGGCAGCTGTCGAGCAGGCTCTGTTCCTGGCCGACGAAACCGCCGGGCAATGCCCACAGCCCCTTGCCGGGTTCCGAGCGGCGGCGCACCAGCAGCACGTGGCCCGAATGCACCACCACTGCATCGGTGGTGACGAAGGTCGGCGCGTAGGGCGCATCCTTCCAGGCGGCCTTGTACTGTTCGATGAAGCGGTACTCGGCCACCAGCTGGGCATAGGCCGGCGCGCTCTTGCGGAACGCTTCGAGCATGTCGAACACCGGCGCCGGCACATTGCCACGCAGCATCAGCAATGCACCGTGGAAGTCCACGTCGCCGGCCTCGAACAGGTAACGCCGCAGTTCGGTGGCCGACAGCGTGGCGGTGTGCTGCACGTCCACCAGCGGCCACTGCGGGAACTCGCGCAGGTAGTAGCTGGACGCATCCTTGTCCATGCCGATCAGGCCGACTCTGGCATCGGCGGCGGCGCCGTCGTTGCGCAGGGCGTCAGCCACCTGGCGCTGCACGTTGGCGATCCACTGTGCTTCGTTGTACAGGTGGTCACGCAGCGGGCGGATCAGCAGGCGGTCGCCGTGGCCGTCGAGGGCCGCCTGGATCATCACGGCACGTTCGGCCACGGTCCAGGGATTGCGGAGGCTGCGGGGGGTATCGGCAGAGCCGACCAGGAAGATCAGCTTGCGGGCCCGGCTCAGGGCCAGGCGGGCAACGGCGGCGTGGCCGTTGTGGAAGGGCTCGAATCGCCCGATGAAGACGAGATAGTCGAATTCCATGAGAATCCCTCATGTCGTTGTGGCAGCCGCGGGTCTGTCCCTTGGCTTGCTGCAGATGCTACGCCGATGGACGGGCCGGTCAAGCCTGCAGCCACGCTTTCTGCTGAACGGCGCATTGCGTGCGCGGACTGCGCCGTTGTTCTCAGGCCCTGAGAAGCCTCTGCGCCATACTGCAACCCACGCGGCGGACGGCATGCTCGGGGGCAAGACAGTGGCGGACAAGTACTGCGATCTGGTCATGAAAGGCGGCATCACCAGCGGCATCGTGTACCCCAATGCGGTACTGGCGCTGGCCCGCGAGTATCGGTTCAAGAGCATCGGCGGCACTTCAGCCGGCGCCATTGCGGCAGCGGTGGCGGCTGCGGCGGCCTGCGGTGATCGCCGGATGCAGGCTGGCGAGCAGCTTGCCGGCGACGCCGGCTATGGCGGGCTGTCGGCGGTGTCGGCACAGCTGTCGCGGCGCGGCTTCATCTACAGCCTGTTCCAGCCGGCGCGCGGCGCGCGCGCGGCCTATCGCCTGCTGGTGGTGCTGACCGGCAATGCCAGCCTGCCGCACAAGCTGCTGTGCCTGGCCGTCGCCGTATTCGAGATCGCGCCGCTGGAAGTGCTGGTGTCGTTGGCGCTGCTGCTCGGGCTGGGCGGGTGGGGCGGTGGCTGGAGCGGGGTGGCCGCGACGCTGCTGCCGTCACTGCTGTGCGCGTACGGGGCTGGCGTCGCTGGCGCGGTGCTGCGGGTGGCACGGGTGGCGCGGCGCAACCTGCTGGGCCTGTGCAGTGGTCTCGGTCGCGATGCACGCAAGCCGGCATTGACCGAGTGGCTGCATGCGTGCCTGCAGCAGTTGTCCGGCAAGCCGCTGGATGCACCGTTGACCTTCGCCGACCTGCACGATGCGCCGCGCTATGCCGGTGAGCCGGACAGCCCGCATGCGATCAGCCTGCAGATGATCACCACCTGCATCTCGCACAACGAGCCGCGCACGTTGCCGCTGGGCGGCGCACAGTTCTGGTTCCTGCGCGAGGAGTTCGAACAGCTGTTCCCCGCCAGCGTCGTGCAGTGGCTGGTGAGCCAGGCCGGCCCGCCGCTGGAGGTGGATGGGCGGCAGTATTACCACCTGCCGCAGGGCCCGAAGCTGCCGGTGCTGGTGGCCACGCGCATGAGCCTGAGCTTCCCGCTGCTGATCAGCGCGGTGCCGCTGCATGAACCCTCACGCCGCGAACGACGCTGCGAACCGACCGCCCCTGCGGCCGACCCGGAGCACAACGTGGCCGACAGCATGGAGGGGCTGACCAGTGCCGGGCAGGCCTGCGGTCCGGTGATCACCGCCTTCCGCATCTGCTGGTTCTCCGATGGCGGCATCAGCAGCAACTTCCCGATCCATCTGTTCGACGCCGCCCTGCCGCGTTGGCCGACCTTCGCCATCAACCTGGTCTATCCGCAGCACGCCGAAGCAGTGAGCCAGGGCAGCGGCAGCCGGCAGGCGCTGGAGCATGCGGTGTTCCTGCCCACCGAAAACCGCCACGGCTGGCAACGGCATTACCAGTCCATTGCCACGCCGCTGGCCGCAGCCGAACTGGGGCGCTTCCTGTTCGCCGTCGTGGCGACCATGCAGAACTGGCGCGACCTGCTGCAGGCGCGCGCACCGGGTTATCGCGACCGCATCGTGCACGTCAGCCTGCAGGGCGACGAGGGTGGCATGAACCTGGACATGCCGCAGGAGGTGCTGACCCGCATCGCCGACAAGGGCAGCCTGGCCGGTGCGCGTTTCTGTTCGTTCTCGTTCGAGAACCACTACTGGATCCGCTGGCGCAACCTGGCCTCGGCCTACCAGCGCTACACGCTGGAGGTGGCGCGCACCGATGATCCGGCGCAGCAGGTGCTGGCTTACCGCGCGGCGTATTCGATGGTCGCCCGCGGTGAACCGTCACCGCCCTCGTACAAGCTGGGCTCGGAAGACAAGCGGCTGGCCTCGCAGCAACTGTGGGGGCTGATGGTCGAGCAGGGCCGCAGCTGGGACGACCTCGGCCCTGACCTTACCGATGGGGCGCCGCGACCGCTGCCGCAGATGAAGGTCACGCCGATCTACTGATCTCCGCCGCAGCCGATTGAACTGTTCTGGTGGGTGCCGACCTTGGTCGGCACGATCTGACCCCTGCGGTGCCTCATCGCCACGACGCCACCACCGCATCACCCTGCATGGGTACATACAACGGCAGCGCCAGCTCCTGCTTCACCCAGCCCGGATTGAGCGCACGCAGGCCGGCCAGGTATTCGCGGGCCAGCGCGATATCCCCCTGCCGCATCGCCAGGCGCGCAGCGCGCGCCCAGGTGCGGTCCCAGCCATGGGCCAGCGACAACGAGGTCGCCAGTGCCGCACGCGCCCCTGCCACATCGCCTTTCTCCCAGCGCTGCTCGGCGCGGATGATCGCCTCGTTGGACAGGCGCATGTCGTACAGCTCGCGCAGCCTTGCGACCGCGCGTGGGTCAGCGTCCACGCGCAGGTCGGTGTCCTGCCAGTCGCCGCCGGGCGTACGCACCAGCAGCGCCGCCGACCACTGTCCGCTGCGTTGACCACCCGCTGCCTGACCTGCTTCCAGCGCCGCCAGCAGGCGCGCGGCTAGCGGCCCACGTGAGGTGGCGAAGACGCGTTGCATCGATGCCAGCACCTCCCACCCGGCCAGACCATTGCCCTGCACGCTCAGCATGCCCTCGCCCTGCGCACCGGCCCAATCCGCCTGCTGCGCGGTAGCGCCGGTGTACTGCGCATTGCCGCCGCGTGCGCTGACCAGCCCCACCTGGCGCTCGGCCAGCGTGGTGCCATCGAAGTTGCCATCTTCATCCAACAGCTGCTTCAGCACCTGCGCAGGCGTGCGGCCTTTGGCCATCAACTCCAGACCCTTCGACCCATAGGTCGGGTTGGTTTCGAACTGGCTGGCGACCGCACCCACTTTCGCCTGCGCCCACGGCACGCCCACGCCGCCGACCGCCAGGTTATGCGTGGCCACCGCCACCCCACAGTCGCCGGCCTCGTTGCAGGCGGCAATGGAGAACGTCGCCCACGCCGGTGTGGCGGTGGCAGCGAGCAGCAGGGCCAGGCAAGAGCGCAACAGGGGCATGGGTGTCTCCATGGGCAGGCATTGCAATGGGATGCAGCCTACGCACGAAAGGTTTAGTAGATCCACGCGATGTGTGGATCAAGCGTGTCGACCTTGGTCGACACCCACCAAGAGCAGCGTGCCGACGAACGGTCGGCACCCACCCACAGCAGCGGGAAACTGTCGAAGGCGGGGTGGGTCCGGTTGCGGGGGTGTCCGCGGCATGGATGCCGCGGCCAAGCCCCCAAGGACGGGTTTACGGCGTCCCCCGCAACCGGACCCACCCCGCCATCCCACGGAAAGCCCGTTGTTGCTTTTGCTGTTGCCTTGGATTGAAGCAGGTGCAGGGCGCAGCCCTGCCGAACCAACCCTATCGCCCCGGCAACTGCGCGAACGCGCGCTGCATGCAGTCCTCGCGCGGGCACACCCGGCAACCCGGCCCGATCGACACCGAGTTGCCCGGGCTCTGCACATCCAGCCCCAGCGAATACACCAGGCGTTCGGCATGCTGTAGATCGCAGCCCAGCGCCACCGCGAAGGTCTTGCGGGGCTGGCCATGGCCCACCGGGCCACTGCTGACCTGCCGCGCCAGCCAGAAATGGCGGCGGCCATCGGGCATGCGCGCGGTCTGGGTGAGGATGCGCCCGGGCTGGTTGAACGCCTCGTAGACGATCCACAGGGGGCACGATCCACCCACCTGCGAGAAGTGGAAATCGGTGGCCGAATGGCGCTTGGATACGTTGCCCGCACGGTCCACGCGGATGAAAAAGAACGGCAGGCCAGGTGCGCTGCGCCGTGCCAACGTGCTCAGCCGGTGGCAGACCGCCTCGAAGCCGACACCGAACTGGTGCGCCAGCAGCTCGATGTCGTAGCTGCTGGCTTCGGCCGCACGCAGGAAACGCATGTACGGCATCACCAGCGCGCCAGCGAAGTAGTTTGAAAGACCCACCCGCGCCTGCGCGATGCGTGCCTCATCGGTAAAGCCGGCACGCGCCACCACCGCATCGATCTGCGGCAGGTAGCCGTGCAGGGCCAGTTCGGCGGCCATCTGGAACGCCTGCTGGCCCGGCTCCAGGTAGTCCGGCAGCCACAGCCGTCGCGTGCCCGCATCGTACTGGCGCTTCTCGCGCCCGGCCTGCAGCGCGGCCACTTCCACCAGCACGCCGTGGCGGTCGGCTAGCAGCTGGCGCAGGCGTGGTGCCACACGCCCGGGCGACAGCCCCCACTCGGCGAACAGGCGTTCGGCCAGTTCGTCCAGTTCGGGAATGTGGTTGTGCATGCGGTTGAAGAACTCGCGCACCTGGTCGCCGGCCGGCAGGGTGCTGCCGGCGCCGGGCTCGCCCAGCTGGAACTCCAGTGCGGCGGCGTGCTCGCGCAGCGCCAGGTGGCGGCGGTGCAGGTCCAGCAGCGCCCGGCTGACCTGCGGCAGGTTGCCGGCCAGCGCGCGCAGCTCAGTCGCGCTGACCTCGGCCAGGCCCAGGTCGCGCAGGGTTTCGCCCAGCGCTTCCTGCAGGGCGGCGGGCTCATCGTCATCGAACAGCGAGGAAACGTCGCCCAACACCTCTCCCAGCTTCTTCTGCACCGCCGGTGTCAACGGGCGCTTGTTGCGCTCGATCTGGTTCAGGTAGCTGGCCGACAGCCCCAGCGCGCGCGCCAGATCGGCCTGGCTGTAGCCGCGCTGCTCGCGCAGCCGCAGCAGGCGCAGGCCAAGTTGCCGTTGGGGGGCTGAATAATTCACAGAATTAACAGGAATCGTAGGGCGCATTGGCCAGATTAAGCGGATTCAGGCCGGAAATCGAGGTGGGTGCTGTGAATAATGCCAAGCATCTTTCGCACCCCGTGGGATTGTCGTCATGACTGTTGCAGCGCCCCGTATCCGCATGCTGATCGATGGCCAGTTCGTTGAATCGGCCACCTCCCACTGGCAGGACGTGATCAATCCGGCCACCCAGGACGTGCTGGCCCAGGTGCCGTTCGCCACCGCCAGCGAAGTGGACGCCGCCGTCGCCGCCGCCAAGGAAGCCTTCAAGACCTGGCGCAAGACCCCGATCGGCACCCGTGCACGCATCTTCCTGAAGTACCAGCAGCTGATCCGCGAAAACATGAGCGAGCTGGCCCACATCCTCACCGCCGAACAGGGCAAGACCCTGCCGGACGCCGAAGGCGATGTGTTCCGCGGCCTGGAAGTGGTCGAGCACGCCGCCGCCATCGGCAACCTGCAGCTGGGCGAGCTGGCCAACAACGTGGCCAATGGCGTGGACACCTACACGATCATGCAGCCGCTGGGCGTGTGCGCCGGCATCACCCCGTTCAACTTCCCGGCGATGATCCCGCTGTGGATGTTCCCGATGGCCATTGCCACCGGCAACACCTTCATCCTCAAGCCGTCCGAACAGGACCCGATGGTCACCATGCGCCTGGTTGAACTGGCGCTGGAAGCCGGCATTCCCAAGGGCGTGCTGAACGTCGTCCACGGTGGCGAGGAAGTGGTCAATGCGATCTGCGACCACCCGGACATCAAGGCCGTGTCGTTCGTCGGTTCCACCCGCGTCGGTACCCACGTCTACAACCGCGCCTCGCTGGCCGGCAAGCGCGTGCAGTGCATGATGGGCGCCAAGAACCACGCCGTGGTGCTGCCGGACGCCAACAAGGAACAGACCCTCAACGCGATGGTCGGTGCCGCCTTCGGCGCCGCTGGCCAGCGCTGCATGGCCGCGTCCACCCTGGTGCTGGTCGGCGAAGCGCGCAGCTGGGTGCAGGACCTGGTCGAAAAGGCCAAGACGCTGAAGGTCAGCGCCGGCACCGTGTCCGGCACCGACGTCGGCCCGGTCATTTCCTGCAGCGCCCGCGAGCGCGTGGAAGGCCTGATCGCCTCGGGCGTGGAGCAGGGCGCCAAGCTGGTGCTCGACGGCCGCAAGCCGCAGGTGGATGGCTTCGAGAAGGGCAACTTCGTCGGCCCGACCATCTTTGCCGGCGTTACCACCGACATGCGCATCTACCAGGAAGAGATCTTCGGGCCGGTGCTGGTCATCCTCGAAGCGGACACGCTGGAAGACGCCATCGCGATGGTCAACAGCAATCCGAACGGCAACGGCACCGCACTGTTCACCCAGTCCGGCGCCGCCGCGCGCGAGTTCCAGGAAGACATCGACGTCGGACAGGTCGGCATCAACGTGCCGATCCCGGTGCCGGTGCCGCTGTTCTCCTTCACCGGTTCGCGCGCGTCCAAGCTGGGCGACCTGGGCCCGTACGGCAAGCAGGTGG
This sequence comes from Stenotrophomonas sp. FSL W7-1447, assembly GCF_037966425.1. Lineage (NCBI taxonomy): Bacteria > Pseudomonadati > Pseudomonadota > Gammaproteobacteria > Lysobacterales > Lysobacteraceae > Stenotrophomonas > Stenotrophomonas sp. FSL W7-1447. The sequence continues at coordinate 297,954 of NZ_CP150199.1, forward strand.
TGCTGTTCTACACCCAGACCAAGACGGTCACCGCGCGCTGGTTCGACGACGAGACGCTGAGCCACGGCGTCAACACCACGATCAGCCTGAAGTAAGCGCAGGAGCAGCCATGAGCCACTCGATGACGACGGAACTGGACGAAGCACAGCAGGCGTACCGCGAGGCTGCGCGCGACTTCGCACTGGCCGAACTGGCGCCGCACGCCGCGCGATGGGATGCGGAGGGCATCTTTCCGCGCGAGGCGATCGCCAAGGCCGGGGAACTGGGCTTCTGCGGTCTGTACATGGACCCGGAAGTGGGCGGCAGCGGCCTGAGCCGACTGGACGCCGCCGTCGTCATCGAGGAGCTCGCCAACGTCGATCCGTCGACTGCGGCCTACATCAGCATCCACAACATGGCCTCGTGGATGGTGTCCACGTGGGGCCAGCCGGCCCTGCGCGACGCCTGGGGCAGCGACCTGTCTTCGGGCAACAAGCTGGCCTCGTACTGCCTGACCGAGCCGGGCGCCGGTTCCGATGCGGCCTCGCTGAAGACCACCGCCGTGCGTGAGGGCGACCATTTCGTGCTGAACGGCTCGAAGGCCTTCATTTCCGGCGCCGGGGCCACCGAACTGCTGGTGGTGATGGCGCGTACCGGCGGTGCCGGTGCCGGCGGTGTCAGCGCGATCGCGGTGCCGTCGGACCTGCCAGGCATCAGCTTCGGCCGCAAGGAAGAGAAGATGGGCTGGAACAGCCAGCCCACCCGCGGCATCGCCTTCGAAAACGTCCGCGTGCCGGTCAGCCACCTTCTGGGAGAGGAAGGCGGCGGCTTCAAGCTGGCGATGAAGGGGCTCGACGGCGGCCGCATCAACATCGCCGCCTGCTCGCTGGGCGCCGCGCAGGGTGCGCTGGATGCCGCGCGCCGCTACATGGGCGAGCGCCGCCAGTTCGGCAAGGCGCTGGCCGAGTTCCAGGCGCTGCAGTTCAAGCTGGCCGACATGGTCACCCAGCTGGTGGCCGCGCGGCAGATGGTGCACACCGCCGCGCGCAAGCTCGATGCCGGTGCCAGCGATGCCAATGTGTGGTGCGCGATGGCCAAGCGTTTTGCTACCGATGCGGGTTTCATCGTCTGCAACGAAGCGCTGCAGATCCATGGTGGCTACGGCTACATCCGCGAGTACCCGATCGAGCGCCTGCTGCGTGACTGCCGCGTGCACCAGATCCTGGAAGGCACCAACGAGATCATGCGGGTGATCGTTGCCCGTCACCTGCTCAACACCGAAGAGGAACTGCGATGAAGGATTGGCGTACCCAGGAGCACGTGGGCCTGAAGGTCGAGGTCGATGGCCACACCGCCGTGGTCACTCTGAACAACCCGCCGGCGCATACCTGGACCGTGCACAGCCTGTCGGCGCTGCGCGACCTGGTCGGCGCGCTCAACGCAGACCGCGACATCTACGCGCTGGTGATCACTGGCGAGGGCGAGAAGTTCTTCTCCGCCGGTGCCGATCTCAACCAGTTCGCCTCTGGCGACAAGGCCGACGCACGTGAGGCCGCGCGCCGCTTCGGTGAAGCCTTCGAGGCGCTGTCCGGTTTCCGTGGCGTGTCGATCGCCGCGATCAACGGCTACGCCATGGGCGGTGGCCTGGAATGCGCGCTGGCCTGCGACCTGCGCATCATCGAAGACCACGCCCAGGTCGCGCTGCCGGAGGCCACCGTCGGCCTGCTGCCGTGTGCTGGCGGCACCCAGAACCTGCCGCGCCTGGTCGGCGAGGGCTGGGCCAAGCGCATGATCCTGCTGGGCGAGCGCATCAATGCCGAGACCGCGGTGCGCATTGGCCTGGCCGAAGAAAAGGTCGGCAAGGGCGAAGCCAAGGCACTGGCGCTGGAATGGGCGAAGAAGGCCGGCAAGCAGAGCCCGACCAGCATCGCCGCCTGCAAGACCCTGGTGCAGGCCACCCGCACCGGCACCCACGCCTCGGCGCTGGTGGCCGAGCGCGAAGCCTTCGTCGACCTGTTCGACACTGCCGACCAGGTCGAGGGCGTGACGGCCTTCCTGGAAAAGCGCGCCGCGCAGTGGAAGAACGCATGAGCACCGACACCGCTGCCGACGACGCACCGGTGCTGTTCGAAGAGCGCGTGGCCGGCAATGGCACGCGCATCGGCATCGCCACGCTCAACGCGCCGCGCACGCTCAACGGCTTCTCGCTGCCGATGGCGCATCTGCTGCTGAAGCAGTTGAACGCCTGGGCCGACGACGACGGCATCGCCATGGTGGTGCTGCAGGGCGCCGGTGAAAAGGCGTTCTGCGCCGGCGGCGACCTGCACAGCCTGTACAAGAGCATGGTCGCCTTCCGCGAGGCCGGCCGCAGCGACATCCGCGGGAACGACTACGCCGCCGAGTTCTTCGACGTCGAATACCGCGTCGATTACCTCATCCACACCTATGCCAAGCCGATCCTGTGCTGGGGCCATGGCATCGTGATGGGCGGTGGCATCGGCCTGATGTCCGGCGCCAGCCACCGCGTGGTCAGCGAGCGCTCCAAGCTGGCCTTCCCGGAAATCACCGTCGGTCTGTTCCCCGATGTCGGTGGCAGCTGGCTGCTGCCGCGCGTACCGGGCAAGGGCGGCCTGTTCCTGGCGCTGACCGGCGCGCTGCTCAACCCGGGCGACGCTATCTACGCCGGCCTGGCCGACGTGCACGTGGCCGAAGAACGCCGCAGTGCAGTGTTCGATGCGCTGCTGCAGGTGGCCTGGTCCAATGACACCGCGCACAACCACGAACGCCTGACCCATCTGCTGCAGTCGCATGCCAGCGATGCCGCCACCGGTCCACTGCTGGCCCACGCGGCGCAGGTCGATGCGTTGTGCGAAGGCGATGACCTTGAAGCCATCGTGGCGCGCATTGCCGGCCTGCAGACCGACGACGCCTGGTTGCAGGCGGCTCAGAAGACCCTTGCGGCCGGTGCACCGGGTTCGGCACGGTTGGCGTACGAACTTCAGCGCCGCAGTGCCGGCCAGGACCTTGCCGCGATCTATCGCCTGGAGTACATCGTCGCCCTGCATTGCGCCGCCCACGGTGATTTCGCCGAAGGCATCCGCGCGCTGCTGATCGACAAGGACCGCAATCCGCAGTGGAACCCGGCCACCCTGGCCGGGGCCACCGGCACGTGGGCCGACACCTTCTTCGCTTCCCCCTGGGCCGACGCTGCGCATCCGCTGGCCGACCTGGGCACTCCCCTTGTTGAAAGGAGCCTTGCATGAGCCGCATTGCATTCATCGGGTTGGGCAACATGGGTGGCCCGATGGCCGCCAATCTGGTCAAGAACGGCCACAGCGTGCGCGTGTTCGATCTGGTCCCGGCCGCGGTGCAGGCCGCTGTCGACGCCGGCGCCAGCGCCGCCGCGTCGGCGCGCGACACCCTGGCCGATGCCGAAGTGGTGATCTCGATGCTGCCGGCCAGCCGTCATGTCGAAGGCGTGTACCTGGGCGACGACGGCATTCTTGCCGCGATCCCTGCCGGTGCACTGGTCATCGACTGCAGCACGATCGCGCCGGCCAGCGCCCGCAAGGTCTCGGAAGCCGCCGCCGCACGTGGCCTGCAGATGATCGACGCACCGGTGTCCGGTGGTACCGCAGGGGCACAGGCGGGCACGCTGACCTTCATCGTCGGTGGCGAGGAGGACGCGCTGGAGCGCGCCCGCCCGGTACTGCAGGCGATGGGCAAGAACATCTTCCACGTTGGCGCCAGCGGTGCCGGCCAGGTCGCCAAGCTGTGCAACAACATGGCGCTGGGCGTGATCATGGCGGTGACCGGTGAAGCCATCGCACTGGGCGTGGCGCACGGCCTGGACCCGAAGGTGCTGTCGCAGATGATGGCGGTCAGCACCGGCCGCAGCTGGGCCACCGAGGTGTGCAACCCGTGGCCGGGCGTGCTGGAGAATGCGCCGGCCTCGCGTGGCTACAGCGGTGGCTTCGGCAGTGATCTGATGCTGAAGGACATGGGCCTGGCGGTGGAAGCGGCGATGAGCGTCGGCGCCTCGATCCCGCTGGGCGAAGTGGCGCGCAACCTGTACTCGATGAACCACCAGGCCGGCCGCGGCAAGCTGGATTTCTCCAGCGTCGTGCAGCTCATCACCAGCGAAAAGTGACCTGGTAGTGCCGGCCGCTGGCCGGCAACCTCATGCCCCCCTGTGGGACAACGAAGGTGGGATGGGCGGATGTTCGGTTTCGACCGGCATCCGCCCATTTTTTTGGGGTGGGTTCCCTGGGGTCGGATCCCTCTCGCAACGCGAAAGGGCTCTGACCCCGTTGCATCAGGCCACGACCAGCGTCACGTCGATGTTGCCGCGGGTGGCGTTGGAGTACGGGCACACGATGTGCGCCTTCTGCACCAGTTCTTCCACCTGCTCGCGCGGCACGCCCGGCACGTTGATGGTCAGCTCGGCCTCGATGCCGAAGCCGGTCGGGATCTGGCCGATGCCGACCTTGCCGGTGACGGTGGTGTCGGCCGGCAGCGCGACCTTGGCCTGGCCGGCCACGAACTTCAGCGCACCCAGGAAGCAGGCCGAGTAGCCAGCGGCGAACAGCTGTTCCGGGTTGGTGCCCGGGCCACCGGCGCCGCCCAGCTCGCGCGGGGTCGACAGCTGGATGTCCAGCACGTTGTCGGAGGAGACGGAACGGCCTTCGCGGCCGCCGGTGGAGGTTGCCTGGGCGGTGTACAGAACCTTTTCGATGGACATCGGGATGCTCCTGGTCAGTGGGTGGGTGTTGCGTTGGAGCCTACTTTGCCCGCTTTCCGCGTACGGTGGGTTGCAACGCGTACGAAAAACTTGATCGATCGTCCTGTTGGCCTAGATCGTCCATTCGCGGTCGGTGGTGAACATGATGGTCAGCCAGCGGTCGGGCGAGGCTTCGCCCAGCGCATCGCCGATCTCGTCGCGCAGCCGGTCCCATTCCACCAGCGGCCGCGGCGGGTCGTCCTCGCGCACCACGAAGAACAGTTCGATCTGTTCGCCACGCCCCACCTGGGCCACGTAGCTGCGGTGCTCGACGAAGCCATGCTTGGCCACGATCGCGCGTGCCACCGCGTCCACGTGCGCCTGCAGTTCCGGCGGAGTGACCAGCAGGATGCCGGCCAGCGCCCGGCGCACGGTACCGAGCGGGGCGATCATCACCAGCACGCAGACGAAGGCAAGGATGGCCGGGTCGATGTACGGCCCGACCCAGGCCAGCGAGGTGCCGCGCACCAGCACGCCGCCGAGGAAGGCCAGCAGATAGCAGGCCGACATGCTGGCGGCGATCACCCAGTTCTTCGCGTCCAGCGCGATGAACTCCGAACCGATGCGGCGGTTGGCGCGCAGGATGAACCCGGCCAGCGCACCTTCGCCAACGATCGACAAGCCGGCGAAGGCGATGGCCGGGCCGAGCGCGATGTGGCGGCCGCCGGACATCAGCGCATCCACCGCGTTGACCAGCGCATACAGCGCCGCCCCGATCATCAGCGTGCCGCTCACCCCCAGCACGATCGGCTCCAGGTGCCAGAAGCCCATGGTGAAGCGCTGGTTGAGCCGCGACTGCAGCGCGTCGGTGCTGGTTGAAAGCGCGATCAGACGCGCGACCAGCAGCGACAGCCAGGTCATCACCACATCGATCAGGCCGTAGATGCCGTCGAAGATGATCAGCGAGGAATTGGCCAGAAGACCGAATACCACCGCAGCGGCAGCCAGCAGCAATGAGGCGGCGATGGACAGGCGCAGTACGCCCTGTTCGGTGGTGGAGTCGAAGAACTGCGGACGATCGGCGGCCATGGAGCGATTGTAGAGCGCCGCCGCGCCCCGCGCGGGACCGGGCCAAAGCGGCTGCGATCGGTGCACACATTCTGAATCCAGTCAGGCATCTGAAATCCGTGCTGACGTAGCATGCAGTTCCCGATCGGGCCGATGGACGGCTTCGCGTTGACGGGCCACGTGCCTGGATGCCAAGGAGATGCAAGCAATGCAGGGAACGAATCACCTTTCAGCGGCCCCCCGCGAAACGTTCGGTAAGGCCGCAGCCATCGCGTTTGCGTTGGCACTGAGCCTCAGCCTGGCAGCATGCCAGGCCAAGAACCCGCAGGCGGATACGACGCATGCGCCTGCTGCGGCCGCGCCTGCCACTGCATCGGCGCCGGCCACTGCAGAGCCTGCACGTGCTGCACCTGCCACGACAGCGACGGACGCCTATGACGAAGACATGCCACCCCGGCGCCCGGATGATTCCTACAACAAGGCCACGTTGCGGCCGCAGTACGCCACGTGCGTGAACTCCAGCGGCGGCGAGACCCCCGCACTGCAGGCGTGTGGCGATGAGGAGCTTGCCTGGCAGGAGCAGCGCCTCGAGCAGGCCTTCATGAAGATCGTCGACGGCCCCGATGGCAAGGACAAGGACAGGCTGATGGACGAGCAGGCGGCCTACATGTCCGATACCAATCGCTACTGCAGCTGGAACCCTGCCGAAGACGGGCAGGGACAGATGCTGGACGCGCAGTCCTGCCGGATCAATCGCACGGCCAACCGTGCCGATGTGCTGCAGGCACTGACCTCGAAGTAATTCCCCCGCCAAGGAGTGCAGGACGATGGATGTTGTGACCCAGGCAAAGCAGGCGATGGATAGCTGGCATCGCGGCCAGACGTCGGCGCATTTCGAAACCGGCGGTCGCGGCCCCGGCCACGTGTCCACCGGCAGGGGCGACCACGGTGGCGTGTCGTATGGCAGTTACCAGTACGCGACCAATGTGGGTGGCGTGGACGAGTACATCGCTGCATCGCGTTACGGCAACCGCTTCCATGGCCTGCAGGCCGGAACCCCGGCTTTTACCGAACGCTGGAAGGAGGTGGCGGCTGCCGACCCGGCAGGCTTTGCCAGGGACCAGCACGACTTCATCCAGCACAAATACTATGACGTGCAGATGGGGCGCCTGAAGGATGTGGGCATCGATCTTTCCGGCCGCGGTCCGGCCGTGCAGGATGCGCTGTGGAGCACCTCGGTGCAGTACCGCGGCATGACCCGCTCGGTGTTCCAGAAGGGTCTCCAGCACACCTACGGCGAAGACTTCAAGCTGGCTGAGCTGAGTGACGAGCAGATTGTCCGCGCGGTGCAGGACTACAAGCACGCCAACGTGCAGTCGCACTTCCAGAGCTCGCCGACCCTGTGGGATTCGCTGCGTGACCGCGCGCTCACCGAGAAGACTGCGCTGGTCGGGTTGGCGCGCTACGACCAGGTCAACCGCAATCCCGAGGCGTACCAGGGCAAGGATTACCAGCAGGCGTTCGGTGAGCCCGAACCCGGACAGCGTGGCCAGCGTGCGGCGGTAGCGGCGATGGCCGACGGCGTGCTGACCCCAGGCGAGCGTGGGGCCGAGGTCCAGGCCCTGCAGGCCAAGCTGATCCAGGCGGGCCATACCGGCCACGACGGGCAACCGCTGGCGGCCGATAGCCACTACGGTGCCAATACCGAGCATGCGGTGCGCGCGTTCCAGCAGGCCCACGGGCTGACCGTCGATGGCAAGGCCGGCCGGGAGACCCTGCAGGCCCTGGATACCGCAGTACGCGGGCACACGCCGGTGCAGCCCGCAGCGCCGACCGCCCCGGCAGGCACTGCGACGCCTGCACCCGCAACCGCGCGTGAGCCCGATACCGCCCCTGCGCCCGGTGGCCAGCGCATCGTCGTGGTCGAATCCTTTGGCAACGGCAGCAGCAACCGCACACTGCGCCATGGCACCAGTGGCGAGGACGCTTATCGCGAGTTGAAGATCCATCACCCCAACACCAATGCCGAGGCCGTGCGCACCGGCAATGCCGCCAAGGCTGACCGGCCGTCGGCCATGGTCGAGGGCGAACTGGAAACCGTGCGGACCCGCGGTGATCGCAACGGCATCCCGCTGGTGCACAAGGATCTGATCCTGAGCAATGCGCGCGGCGACCGGGAGGTGATGATTCCCAATCCGGTCGCCGGGTATGTCCAGGTCAACAATGACAAGTGGAACTCGATCAGCATCTGGAGCCACCCGGCCGGTCATCCGGAGCGCGAACTGGTGGGGCAGGTACTGCACGGCGCGCGTGGCACCACGCCCTACAAGACCGGTGATTTCGTCGAGTACGGTGCACCCCTGATCCGCCAGTCCGACGCCGGTACCCCGGGTGCCGTGCATGCGCATATCGAGCTGGAGCCCGATCAATACCGCAGGTTCCTGGGTGACATGCTCAACGACCGCATCACCCTGGGCGGCAAGGTCCACGCGCAGGGCCCCGAAGCGGCGCAGGCCGCGCGCAGCACGCAACAGGCACCGATGGCCGATGGCGTGCTCAAGCAGGGCGAACGTGGTGATGAGGTCAAGGCCCTGCAGGGCAAGCTGGCGGCGCTGGGCTACGCGGGGGCCGACGGCAAGCCGCTGCATGCCGATGGCGTGTATGGCAAGGACACGGTCGCAGCGGTGAAGCAGTTCCAGGCCAACAACGGCCTCGACGACGATGGCAAGGCCGGCCGGAAGACCCTGGCGCAGGTCGATGCCCCCAACGCGGTGAAGGCCAGCACCCCGCCGGCAGCACCGGGTCGGGCCGAACCGGCGGCGCCGGCCAGCATGCGCGACCCCGGGCATGCCGACCACGCGCGCTTCGGCCAGGCCCTGGACAAGCTGCAGGCGCTGGAGCAGCAGCGCGCCCAGGCCGGCCTGAAGCCGCTGTTCGCCAACCCGCAGGAGGCCGAGCGTGCGGCCGGCCAGTTGGCCTACGAGAGCAAGGTGTCCGGCATGCGCCAGATCGACCACGTCGTGGCCCGCCCCGATGGCACCGGCCTGTTCGCAGTGCAGGGCGAGCTGGGCGATCCGGCCGCGCAGCGGACCTTCGTCGACCGCCAGCAAGCGGTATCGCACTCTGTCGAGGCCAGCAGCCGGCAGAGCGAGGCGTTGGACAGCCAGTTCAACCCGCGTGCACAGGAACAGCAGCAGGAACAGGTGCGCAACCGCGGGCTCTAAGGCCTGCGCGTCCCTGGGGCCGGTCGACCGGTCCCGGGGCCACCCGCCGCCATTCAGCCGGTCGGTGTAAACTATTGATCTCACTGGCAATGCCAGTCTCTGCGATCACCAGCCCGATGACGTCCGCCGCCGCCCGTTACGCCGATTCCCTGCGCCTGTCCGTTGCCCCGATGATGGACTGGACCTACAGCCTTGTGGGACAAGGCTTTTGCGGGTTCAGGCACATTAATGGCGCATTAAAGTCGCCGGGAGGCCCAGCCGATAGCTGAGGGGGAGTGTGGAAATTCTTGCGGACCGTCTACACTTTCCTCATAGCACCCAGATACACTGGTGCCGTCCCATCCGCTTCACCCGTCATGGAGGTCTGTATGAAGAACAATGGTGTTGAAGGCTAAGGCCCAAGCAACGGAATAGAAAAAGCAGAGGCCCCTACACGTTAGGGGCCTCTCTCGTATGAGGGGAAAAATGGAAAGGATCTTCACGGATTTGAAGTTCGCGCCAGTGTGGAGCTGGCTGTCGCTTGTCGTTAGCCTTGTAACGCTCACTTTGGCATGCAGTGGCGCTTACCAAGCTAAGGCAGTGGTCCTTTTGGCGGTCGTATCACAGCTTGGCCTGGGTGCCTTCTTGGCTCCCACCGTATTTCGAGCGGCTAAGAAAGGACACAAACACGTTCCCACTGTCTGCGCATGGACAGTGGTCTGGCTTGCTACTGCAGTAGCAACGTTCCTTTACTGGTTCTTCAACTGGCCGGGCTTCAATGCGAACGACCAGAATGACCGCATCTTGAACGTAGTTCCGGTTCTGACTGCAATCGTCTTTGGTGGTCTGGGCTGGTATGTGCACTATCAGTTCTCTGCTCGCACTCAGCGCATGAACAGCAGTTTTGCGCTGGTCATGGAGATGATGAAGAGTTCGGAGTACCTCGCCCGCAACGCTTTGGTAAGCGATCACTTCCCGTCCAGTGTCGAAGACATCCCCGATGAGTACATTCCGTACTTTGCTCCTGGCGCGGAAAAGCGCCTAAAGGATGCTGCCACTGCAGACGAACCTCTTTGCCCCATCAAGCTTGAGCAAGCGCGTGCAATCGCCGCTTTGCGCTACATCCTCAACTACTTCGAATTTATGGCTGTAGGCGTCAGAGCGAATGACATTGATTGTGATCTGCTTCTAGATACCGTGGGTCAGATCGTTGTGAGCCGATTTAAGAGATCGCAAAAGCTGGTGAAGTGGATTCGTGATCCTAAGCCGCTCGGTGCCGGTCAAGACCTCGCATTTGAACACCTTGAATGGATGTGCCGCGATTGGGAGCCACGTCTTGAGGAACAAACCTCCAAGGCAAAGCAGCGACTACTTGAGCGACAGCGAGTAGAGCAGCGCTAAGGGAAAAGCCGCCTTGCAAGGCGGCTTTTTCGTTACCTAGTCAGTGCGTCCTATTCGTCCGTTGTTCGTCCCACCAGTCTGCTACGTCGCGGGTGTCGTAGACCTCCCCGATACGGGGTGGCAAAAGACCCGCGCTGTGCTTGTTGGCCATGGTCTTCATGGTTGATGACGGGAAGAAGGCGTCACGCAACTGTGCGACGGTCAGAGTTGCCCCAAACTGTCCAAACAGCATCCAGAACGTGCCGAACCCACCTCCACCTGCCGTTCCCGGCGCTGCCATCAACCTGTTCCTCCAACTAGCCGCAGCTGCAGCTGGGGTGCGGGCGCCGGCAAAGGCGTCGCCGGTTGAACTGCCTGCAGGCCGTGTTGCTTGTGCCAATGTGCCCAAGCCAGGTCAAACGACGGATGCTTTGCAGTGGTGCTGCAACGGCACTCGATCAGGTGGCCGCCGCCCGCGCTCTCACGGCGTAGATCATGGACGTACCTGGCTTTATGGCCCGCCGGGCAGGCGGGGAGGGCGCGCGGCGGTGCCTTCTGCTGCTGTGTCATGCGGCGGCCCTCAATTCTCGAATGAACTGCCGTGCCTTGGCTGGCGGGCGGCGAGGGCGGCTTCCAGCATGGCGCGCACCATGGTCGGGATATGCACGGCGCCATCGATCCCGTAGGCCGTCAGAACGCTGATCACCTTGCTTTCGCAATCGCTAACGCCTGCCAGTGTTTCACGCGTGGTTGCCTGCAGTGCGGCCATGACCATCGCGTCGGTTACCAGCGCATCCCCCGGACCACCCGGGGAGGGCTGGGCGGAGAGGGCGGCTCGCCAGCACTTCCACGTCAGCTGGCCGAGCGGGTCGGCGTACATGTTCGGATGGTCTGCATCGCGGTCCGTGAGGATGTTGCCGCCTCGGTAGCTCTGCGCACGCGCCCACCCCTCAAACCGCGCCCGCTCGGCAAGATCCACCAGCTTTACCCTCCCACCGGGCTGCACGTCCGCCAGGGTCTTGTTGTCGGTGGTCATGCTGCACCTCCGGCGCGGCGCACGGCCATTGGGGCGCGGCGACGCAGCGCCTGCGGGATCTGACCCACGGCCAGGCCGGTGTGCCGGCGGCGGGGGGGGCGGGTCTGCCACATCTTGAGCATGGTGGCGCCAGCGACCGGCAGCAGCACGCACATGGCCAGCAATGCGACGAAATCAGCCATTGGCCACCTCCTGCGCAGCTTGGGCAACCACCTTGGAGCTGGCCTTCGCACCCGGAAGCATGTTGGCTACCGCGAACGGAAAGGGAAGCCGGTCAGCGAATGCGGCCAGCTCGGCCGAGATCCAATCCGCCTCGTCAGAAAAGTGTTCATTTCCCCTGGCCAGAATCCATCCTGCTGAGCTGCCTTTCCGCCGCTCGAACACGCGCTGGGCGACCTTCTGCCCGCCCATGTCCAGTTGGGCGGTGGCGATCACCTGGTTGTGGGTGATCCGCAGTGTGATGGTGGCGCTGCAATCGCGGCCTTGCGCCATGTCAAATCCACACATTCCCCCAGCCGTGCTAGCCTTTGCCACTGGTCCGGTGTCGGAATCCTGCGGAAATGCCTTGGTGTGGTCGGTACTGCCGATCATGTCGTGCATGGTTCTCTCCTGAACTTCGTTGGTGGATGGCCTTGGGGTCAGAGGTGGTGCTCTGCCCGCCGGACCGCTGTTGCGCTTACTTCTTGAATACCCAGCACCTCACGGTGCTGTGTCGGATGCGGCTCCTGACCGCCGAAATGCGAACGAGCCGAGGGCAAGTTCGGACGGCGTCAAGAAGCGGCTTGCCCGCCGGCAGCTGCACCCCCAAGCGGCGTGCTTCCGTCCTGACTTCCGGCATGCAAATGCCAAGGTGATCGGAATCACCCATGTGATCGCCGACGCCCCGCGACGCCAGCCCTCGCGCGACCACATGCCAGAATGCGTCCAATACCGTGACGTGCTTCGAGCCGGTCATTTTTTGAATACCCAGCAGCGAACGGCCACGCCACCGCCGGTGCTATTGGTTTTGATGGCGCTGTTCACCGTCAGATTCGCGTCGACCAGCTTGTAGCGGCGCGAGTCTCGCAGGTACGCCCGCAGCAGCTTTAGATCCGCCACCGGTTGGCTGTGGTGCGCAGCCTTGGCGATGAAATCGTTCAGATTGATGGCAATGCGCTGCGGGTCGCGGGAGTGATTGACCACTGGCCGCTCACCATTGCCGAGGCTTTCCAGATACTCGTAGGCTTCCCAGAATTCATTGACCAGGGGATGGTCTGCGCTGACGGCCGATTGGCGCTCCATCGCCATGGCAACCAGCGCTTGGCGTGTAGCTGTTACCAGCTCTTCGGGGATGTCGATGACCAGGCGCAACCCATCGAGCATGGCAAGCATCTGCGAGTGGTTCTTGATGATGCGCTCCATCCGCAGATCCTTGTTGTCGCGCAGCTTGGCCTCATAGAAGCGCACTCGCTCGCCGAACTTCTCCATCACCTGTGCCTCGGCACGTACGGCCTTGATGAGAAAGTGGCTCAGATCTTCGACCTGCAGGGCATTTAGGTTGTCCGCTGCCTGCCGGCTCTCCGTCGTCGCGTTGGGCTTGCGGAAGTGCAGCTTGACGATGCGCGTCATGATCGCCTCACTGGCATCCACGGCGGCGTTCTGGCTGATGACGATCGTGCCTCGGAAGGGTGGCTCGTAGGTTTCATTGCCACCGTTGCGCACGCCACGCGTGGCCAGCGTGCCGCCACCGTAGTAGTCCTTCAATTCGTCCCATTCAAACGACTTCGCGTGCGCCTTGTCCGGGGCATCGCGGTCGGCTTCAAGCAGCACCACCGGCATGCCCGAGGTTTGTCCCATGGCGCGGGCGCGGCCGGCCTTGGATGATTTGGCGGGATCGAAACCCTCGTAATCGCTGCGGGCGAGCAGCTTCCAGAGGAACGTCAGGAGCGTGGTCTTACCGGCACCGGCCTCGCCGGTAGCCTCCAAGAACGGGAAAGACTTGTGCGCGCTGCGGATCTGGTTGGCGAAAAGCGAGCCAAACCAGAACGTGAGCGCCACCATGCCGTTCGTGCCGAAGCAGATCCACAGCCACTGCAGCCAGTCGGTTCGGTAGGCTTCATGATCGCGCTGAATGTCCATGCGGATCGAACGCTGCGTGGTCTTGATACGCAGTTTGGGGAACTCGAAGTAGTCCTCGGCGTTGGCCAGGGTGACTTCACCATTGCGCACGGCCAGGTCGCCGAAGATGTACGCCTTGTGGTCCGGGCTGTAGCCGACGAAATCGACCGTGGCCACGTCCTTGATGCCAAACGTCTGCGCGTCCATCACGCGGTCCAGTTGTTTCCCCGTGCCGCTGAACAGCGCGCCCTGCGCAAGACTTAGCAAGCGCTTCTTAAACTCGGTGGCGCTGGCGATCTGAGCGCCGGTAAAGGTGCCCTTTACCGAGGGCGCATCGTGTGGGAAGTCCACGCGGAAGAAGTACCAGCTCTCGTCGGTGGCTTCGTGCTTCTGGAAGTACAGCGCCTCTGGATAGCAGTTGGCGATCTGTCGAACGGACGCGCTTGCGCGTTGGATCTTGGCCAGCTCCTCATCTTCCAGCTCATCTTCGCTGGCCAGGTCGCGGTCCCCGGCGCGCTCGCGGCACAGCTTCTCGTAGCGCAGCGCGTCGAACTCGAACCAGTACAGGCGCGAGTTGTGTTCAAGGTGAAACTCGGTGTTCTTCTCGCGCTCGTACATGATGAGGCCCTTGTCCATGGCGGTGCGCGCCAGGAGCAGCGCGCCATTGTGCAGTGCCAACTCGATATCGGCTTGCCACTGGCTGTCGCCGTCTTCTGCAGCCTGGGCACGCAAATGCAGGTCGTTCCAGTCGGTCTTCCTCTCGCCGGTCTGCTCGATCTGTGCCGCCTTGCAGCGATACCCCAGCCTTTCGGCGCGGCGCACATGCTTGGCGGTGTAGCCACGTGCCCCGGGCTCGTTGTCCAAGGCCCACACCAGCACCGGTAGGTCGTTGGGGCGTGCATCCCGCAGTTCCTTGAGAGACAGTTCGGGATAGGCGTTGCTCGACATGGCGGCCACGGCGCAGATCCCGCGTTGCAGCAGGGCGATTGCGTCGAAGATTCCCTCCACGATCCACACTTCGCGGGCCGTGCGCAGCTGGTCGCGGGCAGCCGCGCCCCACCACACCCCGGCGTAGCTTTCGCCTGGGGCAAAACGGGCTTTCATCTTCCCGAACCGGTGCGGGCGGTCGATGAGACGCTCCCACCAGCCGCCCTTCACCAGCGGGAAGCGCACTGTGGCCGTACCTTGGCGCTTGGCGCGGTCGTAGTAGTCCTCCTGCGTGTAGAGGCCCTGCAGCGGTTTGATGTTGAAGCCGCGGCCGGTCGCCAAGTAGGCGTCAGCGGCGGCGTGCGGTGCCTGCGGCGTCTGCGGATTGTGCTTGGAATAGTCGTCGAACAGGTCGTCGTAGAGGTCGCGCACGCGCACCTCCTGTCCGCACTTTGCCTGACGGCCGCAACGCAATACCCACGGCGTGAGGTGGCTGGTGTACAGCTCCTTCTTGCCGCAATGAGGGCACTTGCCCCCGCGCATGTATGGCGTGCCGACGCGGTGTTTGAGTCCGTAGTCGCGCTCGATGCGCGACAGGACCTGCTGGCGGATCTCTTCCTGCATGCCGGTTCAGCCCTGGCAAGCCGCAGCTGCGGCGTAGTGGTGGTGCATGGTTCTCTCCTGGCACCGTCGGCAGCGGTGGTGCGCTGCCGGCGATGCGGGTGTGGTCGGCTTACGGGGTACTGACTGGTGACGCGGGGGCGTGCATGGCTCTCTCCTTGCGACCCATGGCGGCGGTGGTGCGCCGCCTCGGGCCTATTCGTCTGCTGGCTTGGACCGGGCGAGAATTCCCCGCAGGTCGTCCCTGATGTACTCGGCCACGGCCGAAGTGTGGTCGGCAGTGATGCCCAGCACCTTGGCGGCCTCAGCAGGGAGTACGGCGATCAGCTCGACGGCGTAGGAGATGCGCCACAGGCGCGTCACGTCGTCGGCGCTGATGAGATGGCCATGCGCCTCGGTAACGGCCCGCGAGGGGTTCCGGTGCGGTGGCGTGTGCCCGTTGTGACTGGCCATCAATTCACCCCGCCCGGATAGCTGTCACCGGTGCGCAGCCAGTCGAAGAAACGGTCGGCCTCGCCTTTGGCGAGGAAGTACACAACGGTCCCGGTCTGGATGCCTTCGTTAGCGGCGCGCTGCACATTCCGCGAGTTGTGCGCGGAGACGGTTGCGGCGGTGTCGGAATCGATGTGTATCAGGGCCAAGTACAGCACTCGCCGCTGGTCGAAGGAGGCGCGAAGGCCGAAGCCGGGGATCTGCGTTTCCAGAACAATGACCGGGCGCAGCGCCTCGGTCGGCATCACGACATTTGCGGGGGACATCAGTGCGCCCCCTTGCTGTCGTCCTGGTGCGCGCCCCTGCGGGCATCGCACTGTGCCGTGTAGGCCATCAGCACGTCGCCCAGGGTGATGGCGAGCGGGGACATGCCTACGCCGACCAGTCGGGCGATGAACGCCTGATAGTCCTCAGAGGGCCATGCGAGGGTGTCGGCGATCAGGCCGAGGGTAAGCGAGAGTTGACGCGCGGAAGCATTGCCGGGCGTGGAAGGGGCGCCATGGGGCATGGAGACGTCTCCTGTATCCGAGGTGTGGCCTCGGCGAGACGTTTTGAGTCGTCGCGCCGAAGGTGTCGGGAGGCTCAAAACCGGGATACAGACCGGCGGGCAGTTTTCCCCTTGCGGGTGTTGTATGGCTGCCGCCCTCCCGACGCAGAAAGCGTCGGTGCGCTCGTTTTGCAGGCGCAAAAAAACCGCAATGCTGACGGGCGCGGTTGCCGCTGTATCCTCGGAGTTTTGAGTCTCCTTGCGGCAAACTCTGCTCCCTGCCTGCGGGGAAGTCAAGGGGGAATGGCGGAAAGTGTGGAAACGAGATTCAGCAACACGCAGGCTCATGCGGACACCCGCGCATCGACAGTTGAGGGCAGTTGCTGGTAGTCGCCACCGGCGGCAATGTGGGCCTCGACCAAGGCGCGCAGTTCGGCCGCATTGCGGGATTTTTCCGCGTACGGCACGTACTCAACACCGCTCGGGCTGGTGACGAAGTTCGGTTGTGTGGCGGTGGACCAACCGTCACGCTGAGTTTTATGTCGCATCATGCGCAGCACTTCCTAGCCAGCGGCCAAAGCCGCCAGGTCATTTCGTTGTGGAAGGGGAAACCTTGATTCAGACGGCGGGCTGATCGCTACCGCCGGGTGGTGCTTCCTCTAACGAGTCGATCCAGTCGAGCTGTACCTCGCCCCGATCCTGTTTCCAGCGCTGTTGCAGCAAAGTGCGCTGGTAGCCGGGCGTCGGTGGCAGTTCGCATGCGGGTGCGCTCGGAAGGCCGCTCGGGCTGGCGACGCTGGTCAGCTCTGAATTGCCAGTGTATGTCGCCCCGCACATCGGATTGGGACACACATAGGCATCGGTTCGCAGGAACTGGTGCTGCAACGCACTGGTGCGCTTCACCAACGGCGCTTTGCAGGCTGGACAGCAGAACACAGCACGCTGGCCAACGGCGGCGCTCATACCTTGCCCCGAACCTTGGATGCCCGCTTGGCGGCCGTGCGCTTGGGGGAGGCCTCGTTTGTCTTGCCACGCCCTGCGGTCAACTGACGGGATTTGGCGGGAACTGTGCAAGAATTGGGATCGCGCTTGATGCCAAGCGCGATAGCCGCTTCATGCGACTTGCCGAAGTTGCCTTTGCCGACACCGCGCAGCGCATCGTTAACCGCGTGCCGGTCGAGGTTGTTCTGCCGAGCAAAGGCGACGACGGTGATTCCCATGTTGCGCAGGTGCTGGCGAGCTTCCTCCGGCGTACGCAGTTTCTGGCGATTCGTGCGGCGTGTGGCAGTCATACCAATTCCCCGTGTTAAGCGAGCAGTGAAAGATCTTTCACTATCTTCGGTGAAACATATTTCACCTGTCAAGGAGGTTTGAGCGTGAGTGTGGGTCTTAGGCTGAAGGAAGAAAGGAAGCGTCTGGGCCTTACCCAAGAGGCCATGGGTGTCGCGTGTGGAGTCACCAAGCGCACACAGATTTTTTATGAGATGGATAGTGTGGGAGCCAGCGCGGCTTACCTCACCGCCGCCTATGAACTCGGCGTCGACGTGGTCTATTTGCTGACCGGCACCCGCGAGCGCCTGGCCGCAGCCGATGCCGATCTGCTCGATGCCTGGCGCAGTGCGTCGCCTTCGGCACGTGCCGCCGTGATGGCCGCGTTGCGTGGCGTAGCGCCGGCGTCGGCCACAAGCGCGCCTCGAACCTCTTTCGAGAACACCAGCATCGGCCAGCAGATCAGCGGCGATGTTGATCTGCGCGGACAAAAGATCGTTGTCAAGGCTCCGAAAGGTTCGAAGAAAGCCGCCCGCTGAGGCTCACCCCACATCGCATTCAGGCCGCTAACTCGCCCGTACAGGGCGCCGGTGGGGCGCGGTTTTCGATGTGAGGGAATATGGGTTGCAGCAGTGATGTGAAGCGTGGCGAGGTGGTGTGCGTGTGCGGCGGGCCCACCGTGTTCGAGGGGGCCGTGATTGGCCAGGTGTTTACCGGCGATGTGCAGATGCAGTGTCCCCATGCGCACCAGCACAGCGCGGAAGGCGACGAACGCGAACGGGCGCCCACGGAGACGGGGCGCCCGTTGTCGACAGCATTGATCGCGCTGGCGATCTGGCAGGCCACTTACCCGGCGGCAGCGGTTGCGGATGACTGCGGATCTTCGCTCGCGCATGCCGCCATGTTCTTCGCCGCAGGCGCGCTCACGCGTTACTTCAAGCCGAGACTTCTGCGCTGGATTCGCCGCCGCGCTCAAGCTCCAGCGCGGTAACAAAGCCTCCGCCGCCGTCGACGGTGTGCGTAGCCTTGGACACCAGCCAATCGGTGCCATCGATTTCCGGTTTGAAGCCGCTCACCGTCACCGTCTGTTCCGGATAGATATCGGCGCGGCCGAGCGCCAGGCGGTAGCTGAGCTGGGCCGTGCCGCGATCCAGCCGTTTGAACTCCGCCTCGGCATGCTGGCGCGCTTCCTCGGCAGTGGCATACGTGGGCTGCAGCTTCTTCTCGTTCTCTGACGTGCCCACCAGCACACCGGTGCGACGCGCTGCCTTGCGGTCGCCCCAGTACGCGCGCACGCCTGTGTACTTCTCGCGGTCAGCCACGGTGTAGCGGTGTTGATCGCCGGATGCACGAGTGATCTGGACACCGGGCAGCGGCTGGCCGCTGGCGGTAGTGCCGGCGCCGATAGGCGCGAAGATCAGCGCGCCGGCTTTCACCGTGGCCACCGCATCAAAACGCTTCCCCAAGCGCGTCAGGAGATTGATATCGCTCTCGTTGGCCTGGTCAAGATGCGGGATGCGGACGGACGCAAGGTTTGCGGCAATGGACGGGCGCAACGAATGCTCGGCGGCGATTGTGCCGAGAATGTCGCCCAGGGTGGCGTCATGCCAGCTGCGCTCGCGGCGGCTGCGGACAGCACCGGTCAGATCCGCAGAGCGCGCCCGGATGGAGACGATATCGGGAGCGCCGCTGTGCTCCACGTCATCGACCACGAACGTGCCCTTATCGAACAATCCGCTTTCGCGCCAGCCGATGGCCACCTGCAGCGTGACGCCGCGTCGCGGTAGCGCCACGCGCCCATCATGGTCGTGCAACCGCAGATTCAGTTCGTCGGCTTCGTCGCCCCGGCTCTCCGTCAGCGACAGGTCCAGCAGGCGCGGCGCGAGGCGGTCGGTCAGATCCTGCCCGTCCAGCACCACTCGCCATGCGGGGATCGGGTACGGTGTCGCCCTCATGCGACCGCCTCGGTGGCGCCGTCGTCGTCGCGCTCCAACTGCATCTGAAATTCGATCAGGCGCGGCGTGCCGTCGGGAAAGAACTCCTTGCGCGTCTCGCTCAGGCTGACCAGCAGAAAGGCGCCATATACCCGCCCACTGCCCTCCACCAGCGCCTGTGGCTTGCCCTGGTCGCCCAGCTCCCGCAGCGTGTCGAGCACCTGCAGATCGCCCACCAGCTCGGCGGCGATGGTGCCCTGCAGGGTGATGGTGTCGTCGCCTGGGCCAACGTACTGACGGGCCGGGCGTGCGCCCAGCCGGTCGCTGCTGGCGTGGCGCCACGTCATCTGCCGCTGCAGCTGCTCATAGGCCGCTGTGGAGAGGGAAAACACAAACGTGCCGTAGGTCATCATCATGGCGGCGTGCCTCAATCGCTCAGACGGGAGCCACGGCGGCTGGCCCGCTCGCGCTCAATGGTTTCAATGGTCTGGCGGACCAGGTCGGCGATGGCCTGGCCGTCGCTGCCCGGTGCCGCTGTGATCTGGATCGTGTAGCTGTTGCCGCCTGCGGCGCCCGTGGCGGCCTGCGCGGCACCCGGCGCCACTACCGGGCCGGCGCTGGCCATGACGGGCAGCGCAGCGGCGCCCAGGGCGATTCCTGCGCCTGCCTGCTTCATCCGGTCGCCCAGGGTAGCCACCTGCGACAGCGGCTCGCCCTGGCTGCGGTCGAGACCCCCGGCCAGGCCCTGCATGGTGAAGTCACCGAACTGCGCGAACACCCGCGATGGGCTGTGGATGCCGAGCATGCCCTTGAACTTGCCCACCACGCCCGAGGCGACGCCGGCGACGGCATCCATGGCCGCGCTGCCTTTGGACACGATGCCGTTGACCAGGCCCTGCACCATGTCGATGCCGGCCTGCATCATCTGCGCCGGCCAGCCGAGCAGGATCTGATTGACGCCTGCCCACATCGCGCTCAGGCCCGAGCGGATCTTGTCGCCGTTGCCGGTGAACAGGCCCACGATCAGATTCCACGCGCCCTGCAGGTACGTCCACGCACCGCCAACAGCGTTCTGGATCACCGGCAGGATGGTGGTAAAGGCGCTGACCAGCCAGCCGATGGCCTTCACCGCCACGCGCAGGTTCACCGTCAGCACGGTGGCCAGGATCTGGCCGAACCCGCGCCCCGCATCGGTGGCGCCCTGCAGCTGCTCGCTGGTGGCCTCGAACGGGGCGAACAGCTTCATCACCCAGCCCCACGCCTGGCTCATCGCCGAGGACACCATGTCCCACACCGGGCCGAGCGGTTCGAGCGCGGTGGCCAGCTCGGCCATGATCGGATTGACCACGTCGAGAATGCCCTGCCAGGTGCCGATCATGAATGCCTTGATCGGCTCCCAGTATTTCCACACCAGCGCTGCCACCACGCCGATGGCGGCGCCGATGGCCAGCACCGGCAGGCTGATGCCCCCGAGCAGCGGCAGCAGCATGCGGCCAACGTTGAACAGCATCGGGAACGCCCGGCCGGCCAAGGACAGCACCTGGCCCACCAGCTTGCCCAAGCCGCCGCCACCGCTGAGCAGCATCACAGCCTTGTGGATCTGCGTCAGCGCCATCGCGCCGACCCCACCTGCGACAACCAAACCGCCGAGCGCAGCAGCCAGCGCGGTGCCGCCGATGGCCAGCTTGGCGATGGTGGCGACCATCTGAGGGTTGCTCTTGACCCACTCGGCCATGCGGTCGGCGACCTTGGCCACGCGCGCAGCCAGCTCCTTCACCGTGGGCAACAGGGTCTTGCCGATGCGCTGGGACAGCACGATGGCGCTGTTCTTGAGCAGGATCAGGCCATTCTCGGCCGTGCCGACACGGGCGGCGTACTCGGCGTTCATCGAACCGCCGTACTTCTGCTCATCGGAGACCTTGCCCAGGTTCTCCTTCAGCAGGTCGAGGTTCGTCAGCAGCGGTGCGATGGCGCCGATGGACTCGCGGCCGAACAGCTGCGTCATGGTCGCGGCCTGTTCGGCCTTGGGCAGCTGCTTGAGCTTCTCCAGCACGCCGAGAATCGCGCCGCCGGCATCGTCCTGCATCGCCTTGGCCAGATCCCCTGCCTTGAGGCCGAGCTTGTCGAACGATGCCACCTGCCGGGCAGTTGCGGCATCGCCCGAGGACAGCGTGAGCAGCATGTTCTTGATGCCCGTGGCAGACACTTCCGACTCGATGCCCATGCCGGCCACCGTCGCGCCCAGCGCCGCCAGCGGGCCGCTACCCAGGCCGGCGACCTCGCCAAGGGCACCGATACGGTTCACCACCTCGCTGATCTTCTGCACGCTGGCCGGGCCGGTGTTGCCCAGGTAGTTGATCTTGTCGGCCAGCACGACAACGTCATCCTGGCCCATGCGGAACGCGGTGCGCCAAGTAGCCATCGTCTGGCCGGCGTCTTCGGCGGTGGTATCGAACGCCACACCCATCTTCGCCGCGTCCTCGGCGAAACGGGTCAGCTCGTTGCTGGCGATGCCGGCCTGGCCGGCGGCGGCGACGATCTTGGCGATGTCGGTGGGCACCATTGGCAGGCGCCGCGACAGCTCCTGAATATCGTTGCCCATCTTCTCGAAGCCGTCCGGCGTGTCGAAGTCCACTACCTTCTTCACGTCGGCCATAGCCGACTCGAAGTCCATGGCCTGAGCGATGGGCAGGACCTGGGCGCGCAGCGCGCCGAACGCGGCCAGTGCAACACCCGCACCGTGGGCTGCTGCATTCATGCCGGCGCTGTGGATCTTCTGGCTACGTGCCTTTGCTGCGTCAAGCGCAGCCAGGCGAGCGCGCTGCTGCTCCATCTGCTGCGAGGCGGCGGCGATATCCGTGCGCAGCCTGCGCTCATGCGCACCGAGCTGGCGCGTGCTGATGCCGGCCCGATCCAGTCCCGAGCGCAGCCGCTGCAGCTCAACCTGCTGCTGTTTCTGCTGGGCGCTCAGCTGGGCGGCGGCCGTCTTGGCCTGGCTGAACTCGCGGCTCAGCTTGCGGGTGGGGGTGCCAGCCTCCCTCATCTGGCGGGCAAGCGCCGCCACGCGCGCCTGCGCCTGTTGGTAGCTCTGCTCGGTACCGCGCAGCGCCTGCTGCTGCTGGCGGTAGGCGCTCACATCGCGCTGGGCGCTGTTCAGGCGCCGGAGGGTGGCTTGCTGCGCCTGTAGGGCCGAAGCCAGCCCCTTGCTGCCGGCCATGACTTTGCGGAAGGGACCGGTGGCCTGATCGAGAGCCTGCAGCACCACCTGCAGGCGAAGGTTGCCGCCGCTCATGCGACGACAACCGATGTACCGGCTACGCCGAGGGCGTGTCGGTCGGTGAGGAAACCAGCGCCGCCAGCAGGCGGCACAGCGCGCTCAATGCCCAGGTCAGCAGAGTGCCGACTCCGCAAAGCAGGAGGCCCGCCAAGGCGATGAAGACCACTATGTCCATGGGCGAAAGGTATCACGGCTCGGCTCCACTTCTTACACGGGCGCGCTCGCGCCATTCGATCAGTTCAAACAGCGAGAGGGCCGATAGCTCGGTGAGAGTGAATGGGAAAATCACCGCGATATCGGCCATGAAATCCTCTACGCGCTGAGGAATTCCCGCTGCGCCTTCGGCACAAAAAAACCAGCGGCGAGGGTGCCGATGGCGACCAAGTCGGCAGGGTCCAGCTTGTTCACGTCTGCAGCCGTCAGCGTCGGCTCGGTGATGCGCGGCAGCAGCGCGGCCACCGCGCTCACGTCGATCTGCAGCAGGTCCACCAGCTTGATGCCGCGCAGCTCCCCGGCGTTGGGCTTGCGCAGCTTGATGGTGGCGATGACCTGCTCGCCGCGCTGGATTGGGTAGTCGAGGGTGACCGTGTTGGCGTCGATGGCTTCGGCGCCGGCGGTGGTGGTGGCTTTGTCAGTCATGTCGTGGGTCTCTCAGGGCAGAGGTGGGCCGGGCCGCTGAGGCAGCCCGGTTATGTGGGTCAGGCGCCGATGGCGCGTCGCTGGCCGGCCAGCTGGTCCACGCCGTTGACGATGAACACCATGCCGACCATGTCGATTTCGATCTCGGTACGGCCGTTGATGCTCAGCTTGTAGTAGCTGGCGGTGGTCTTCACGCTGAACTCGGTGTCGTCACCGACCTTGCCGGTGCCGGGGTCGATCTCGCTGTGGCGGCCGCGGATGACGATCTCCAACGCGTCCACGTCGGCGCTATCTTCGCGCTGGTATGCACCAGCGAAGCGCAGCTGCACGGCGTTGTGAGCGATGGCGCCGTACTGGCGCAGCACGTCGCGCATCAGTCCGCCGCACTTCCATTCCAGTTCGATCTTTTCCTGGCCGAGGTCGATATCGATGGGGCCGAGCATGCCGCCGGCGCGGTATTCCTCCATCTTGCGGGTCAAGGTCGGCAGCTTGACCTCGGTGACCTGGCCCAGGTAGCTGAGGCCGTCATTGAACAGGTTGAGATTCTTGAGCTTGCTGGGCATGGACATGGGAATGGTTCCTCAGTACGGCATCAGCCGTTGATACGGGCCGGGAAGTCGGCGAAGTAGCGGTCGGTGATGCGCTGGTTCAGTACCAGGTTCTCCAGCGGCGGTACCGGCGTGTAGTCGTAATCGATGGTCACCCGGCCGGCCTTCAGCTGGCTGGGCTCGTTGGCGGCTTCGTCGTACCAGGCCGATGCACCCAGCACGTAGCCCGCGTTCACCAGCTCTCGGAATTTGGCATTGATGCTCTCCAGCATGTCGCGGATGAGCGACGGATGCTCGGGCTTGTCGATGTAGACCATCTGCGCCTCTGCAATGGTGTCGGCCAGGATCTGCGCGGTGCGCGTGGCCGTCTCGAAGGCGAACAGCGGGTCGTCGCTGCAGGTTCGCGAACCCCAGAACTTGTAGCCGTTGGAGTTGATGAGGGTGGTGATGTCGGCGGCGTTCAGCAGGCCAGCGTCGGTCGCCGGATCTTGCAGATCCCAGTGCACGTCGCGGCTGATGCCGGTCACGCCGGCGACGGCCACATTGGAGATCGATTTGTGCCAACCCTGCTGCTCATCGATCATCGCGCGCAGGCCCAGGGCGCGGGCGGTCGCGAACGCCATGCTGGTGGTGGCGTCGGCAGTGTTGAACGCGACGAAGTCGGGATAGATCAGCATCAGCTCGCGCTGGCTGAACTGCTCGCGATAGGCGATGGCTTCGCTGACCGAGGCACTGGCGGCACAGCTCACGTAGGCCATCGCGCGCAGCTTCTTGGCGATGACCGCCAGCGCGGCCGAAACCGGCTGGGTGTCCAGACCGGGTGCGCCCAGGATGCGCGGACGCACGCCTACCTGCGCCTCAGCTACCAGCAGCGCCTGCATGCCGGTGAAGGTGGCGCCGTCCTTCTTGCCGATCACGTTGGCGGTGGTGGCGCTGTCGTCGGAACCTTCGGCGACGCGCACCACCACGGTAATGGCGTTGGCCTGGTCGGCAATGGCCTGCAGCGTGGCGCGCAGCGTGCCGCTGGTGCCGGCCTTGCCGACGGCGCCCAGCACGTCGGTCAGCAGCACCGGTCGGTCGAGGGGGAACAGCGTGGCGTCGGCGTCCTGCGCGGTGCAGACGACGCCGACAACAGCGGTGGCAACAGTGCGAATCGGACGCACGCCGCCGTTGATTTCGATGACGCGTACGCCGTGGTGGTAGTCGGTGGCCATGAGGGAACTCCTGCGGTTATGGGGTGCGGAAGCGAAGCGGGACAGAGAGACGGGTGGTGCTGGAGGCGCCGGCGGGCACCGTGCGCTGGCCATCCAGATCCAGCACGAACGTGCCTGGCTCCTGACCACGCGCGAGGGTGATGCGGCTGAGGCGCAGGCGCGGCTCCCAACGCATCAGCGCCGTTGCAGTAGCGCCATACAGGCGCAACCGTGTGGCTTCGTTGAACGGCTGGTCGATCAGCTCCGGCAGCAGCGAGCCGTAGTCGCGGCGCTGGATGCGCGAGCCGATGGGAGTAGTGAGAATGTCGGCAATGGACTGCCGCAGATGCGCGGTGTCGTCCTTGAAACTGCCTGCCTGACCGTCCATGCCGATCATGCCGGCGGTCCCGACGTGCCGCTGCCCGGCTGCACCGCGCCGTGCTTATGCTGCTTGAGGCTGATGCCGCCGCCCACAACGTCCTCGGAAGCCTCAGCCTTGCCGTTGATGGTGACCTGGCCGGTGATGCTGGTATCGCCGTTTATGGTGACCGGCCCGTTGATCGTCACGCCACCATCTGCGGTGATCGTGGCAATGCCACCGCTGGGCAGGATGGCTGCGAGCGCATGTGACGCGCTGTCGTAGCTGATGACAGCGCCATCACTGAACTTGACCATGACCAGATCCGCATTGTCGGACGGGGCGGGGTACTGATCGCAGTACAGGCCGCGCAGGACGACCGCATTGGCCAGGTCGCCGTCGCTGCACACCAGCGTCACCTGCTCGCCGACGCTCGGCGGTGCCCACACCGCGAGCGTGCCGGCGGCGGATGCCAGCCATGGGATGTAGTCGGTATGGGCCTCGCCCGTGCGGACACGACACAGCGCACGCGC
The DNA here is from genome assembly GCF_037966425.1 of Stenotrophomonas sp. FSL W7-1447. Lineage (NCBI taxonomy): Bacteria > Pseudomonadati > Pseudomonadota > Gammaproteobacteria > Lysobacterales > Lysobacteraceae > Stenotrophomonas > Stenotrophomonas sp. FSL W7-1447. The sequence continues at coordinate 323,715 of NZ_CP150199.1, forward strand.
ATGATCGACCGTCGTCACCACGCCATGGCGCAGCAGGTTGTTGATCTGTTGGGGCTGGGCGCTATCCATGCGCCCATGTTGTGCCGTGCCTCTCGCGCGCGCACGTAATGGCACGCGTAGATCGACGCGCTACAAAGCTGCGGTTACCACCAGCCGGCCGCGCCTACGCTGGCCACCATGATGGAACGGCTGACGGTCCCGCCGGCCCTTCGCATGAGGCAGTGGAACTCCACATCCGCGCGCACATTCTGGCCCGAAGCGCTGGGCACGCTGACCTGGGCCGAGCACGACTGCGAAGCGCTGGCATTGCGCCAGTCCGGCGCCGTACTGCCAACGTTCGCCGCGCCGACGTTGGCGAACTCAAAGCGCACGTCATACTCACCCACGCCGCCGTTGCGCAGCCACATCCCGCGCTCAGCCACGCGGCTGGAGTTGTTGCCGCCGCCGATGGTCGACACCCAGACCTCGTAGGCGCCATCGGCGTTGATGCGCAGCTCCACCTGCGCCGAGGTGTTGCCCTGCGCGTTGGTGTCGGATTGGTTGTGTGCGGAGAAGCCCTTGCCGTGAAAGGGCAGAACGTAGGTTGCTGTGCCCTTTGCAGCCCACAGGTTCGACACGTCGACGCCGCCGGAGCGATATCCCACGTCGCCACGCTTCTGACCGTACTGGATGTGGGCATACCGGAGCGGTTGCCCGCTCCGCCGGTATCCGCTGGCGGTTGGGCCATCGCCCATCACGTCGGGGTCGAACAGGTCGTCGAAGTCATAGCCATTGATACGGTATCCGCTTGCCATGTCAGACCCTCTCCCGCAGCTCGCGGACCTGGCCAGCAAGCTCCTGAATCGCCCGGGCCAATACCGGCAGCAGTTGGTCGAGCTTGACGGACGGAACGCGCTCTCCGTCGAACTCGACGCCATCCATATCCACAGCCTCGGGAACCAACTGCGCCAGCTGTTCGGCGACGAAGAACAACCGCCGGCGCCCATCGCCGTTGTACTCCGGCTTGTAGCGACCTGCGGCCAGTTCCATGCGCTCGACTGCTGCCAGGCCATAGGACACTGGGCCGTCAATGTCCTTCAGCTTGCGCGACGAGCCGAAGTCGAAGCCCCCGGCAGCGATGACGGAGCCGACGAATTCCGCGCTGCTATTTTTGATCTTTGCGAGAGTGAGATTGGCGCCGATGTTGAAGAAGTGGATGCCATCGGCAACTGAATCGCTGATGTTGGCGAAGACCTTATAGCCAACGCTGCCGGCGGGCGAATAGAACTGGATTTCCGGAATGTTCTTCTGAATGACGTGATTAGTTTCCGTGCGGAACGAGCTGGTGTTTGCGTTGAACAGCTCCTTTGTGACTCCGGTGGACCCGTTCCGCACGCGTGCGAAGATCGTGTCGCCGGCCGCAGTGTAGAGCCACGCCCAGTGGTTTCCGTCCTGCATGGCGATGCCGCCGCCATATGACCCGGAGGAGATGAGCCCCGCCGCCTGTGGTGCGTTTGGATCGAACGCGCCGCTGCCCTTGACACCGTAGTTCGCAACGAAGGCCCCCGAGCCGCTCAGGCTCGCGACGGTGACGCCAGTGCTGTTGGCCCAAGTGAAGTCGCTTGCGCGGAGTCGCATGCTCGCATTGGGTGTGTCGGAGCCATTCTGTCGAGCATCGAAGTAGACGGAGCCGGCAGCCGTTCCAATCCATCCATTCGCGTTACCGCCGTTCTTGAGCCACAGCTCCGGCATGGTCAACGAGCCGGTCATCACATCGCCCGATTTCTTGACCCTGCTGGCGGGATCGAAGTTCCCGCTTGTCCAGATCGTGCCGCCGGCAGAAAGCGTGGCGGTATATCCGCCCGCCGAGTTGTTGAAGTCGAAGTAGGCGCCATTCTTCTGAATGTACGAGCCGGTATCGCCCAGCACCAGGATTCCGTTACTGGCTACACCGTTCCATCCGTAAGAACGCAGCATGGCGCCATTCACCGCCAGCGGCCCGGTGAAGGTGTCTCCGGCGCGGTTGGCTTTGCCGTCGAGCGCGGGTTGCAGGCCGTCTACCTCGTCGATGGGATGCGAGTGGGGAGCCGGCGTGAACCTGTTCGGGACGCCGGTGAAGTTCTTCCAGTCCAGGTAGTAATCACCGTGCGCACCGTCGAGCAGATCGGCGTTGAGGCCGTTCCCATGGCCTTCATCGCGCAGCGCTGCGCCCTTCAGGCCCAGCTCGACGCGGAACATGGCAGCGGTGGCCAAGCCGAGCAGCGTCTTGACGAAGGTGGAAGGCGCGCCGGTGCCGAAGCGGTTGTTGATGTAGCGGGCCAGGCCGCGCGGGGTGATCGCCGTGGCAGGATCGCTGCCGGCGTCTGCCTCCTGCTCGGTGGCCAGCCGCACCACACCCATCTGCGTGGTCGTCGCCGGTGGATTGATGAAGTCGATATCGCCGACCTCGATGCTGGTGGCGTTGATCTTGGCGAACCGAATGTCCGTGGCCAGCAGCAGGGTCGCGGCCGCTGCCTTTTCCATGATGGGCGTGGACTGCGAGTAGACGGCAAACAGTGTGCCGTCCTGCAGGTACAGACCAAAGCCGCGCAGCGTGTAGGTATCGGTGCCATCGTCGCGCACGTTCAGGTGCAGCGTGTCGTCAGCAACGGCCTTGCCACCGAAGGTGGTCAGGCGCTTGAACTCCGCCGGCACGGATGCGCCCACGGTGCCCACATCGAAGTGCTGAGCAGTCAAGCCGACCTGTGTGACCTTGACCGGCGCGGTACCGGTGTTCTCTGCGTTGACGATGGCGGCAAAGCCAGCCGGCGTAATGGTGATCTGGGGGATGGGCATGGGTATGTCCTACGGTTCGCTGGCGGCCAGCTGCAGGCGGGTAGAGGTAAGCACGCGAGCCACGCCCAGGACGCCGATGGCGCCCTCGGCGTTGATGCCCTGAGTGAAGGAGTAGTGCGAACGCACGGGCTTGGCGCGGTCCACCGCAGCCATAACCTGGTCGATAAAGTCGGCGGTGGCGTCTTGCCCACCTTGACCGCTGAGGGTCAGCAGCAGCTCGAAGGTGTGGGGCTGGCCGGGCGGGTCCATCTGCCACCACTCGCGCAGCTGCACCTGTCCGCCGAAGCTGGCCACCACGTCGGCAATGCTCTGCGCGGTGCCCTTGTGCCGTTGGATCTGGAACGAGCTGGCGATGCGGGCGCGCTTGATCTGTTCCGGCCACTCGCTGTCCCAGGTGTCCACCGACACCGTCCACGCCAGGAACGGCAGAAACTCCGCCGGGCACGTCCACGGGTTCCACAGCAGGTGGTGAACCATCGGGATGCCCATCAGCTGCGCATCGGCGCCCTCCACGGCCCGTTCCAGCGTGGTGGCATTGGGGGGCAGCAGGGTGCGCACCTCAGTCATTGGTGCCCACGTGTTCGATCACCACAGCGGTGCAGTACGCCGCGCTCTGCGCACTGACCGTGATATCTGCGGCGGGACTGTCCAGCTGCACGCGCTGCACGCCCTCGACATGCAGGGCCGAATACAGCGCCGAGAGAGGAACGTCACGGCCCAGCCGCTGCGACTGGCTCAGGAAAAGCCGCATGCGCCGGTTGGCCTCGGCAATGACCAGGGCGCTGTCAGGTCCGTTGAAGGTGGTCAGCTGCGCGCGGACCTCGTACGGCTCAATGGTGGCTGCCGCCACAGTCACGTGGTCGGTGAGGGGGCGCACGTTCCCGTTGAGCAGGGCCGATTCCACCGCAGCCAGCAGCTGCGCGGAGGGCGTGCCATCGCCCTCCCGCGAAAGCACGGTCACCACGACTTCACCGGGCGAAGGGCTGGCCACGCTGGCGTCGAGTACGGCCACGTCGGCCGAAAGGGTGTGGAAGATGTAGGCACCTTCGGGGCCGGCAACCGATAGGCCCTCCGGCGCCAGCTGGATGCGGCGCCGGAAATCGGAATCGCTCTCGTAGACCGCCGGTGTGCCCGTCTCGGGATCTGCGGGGGTCAGTAGCTTTCGCTGAACCCCGTACGGTACCGCCAGGTTGTCGAGGTCGCCGCCCTGGGAGTACGGAAGAAGGAGGCCGCGAGCGCGCTGGTTGAACTGCTCGCGCAGCAGCACCTCTCGGTACGCACTGGCCTGCAGGATCTTCACCACCGGGTCGGATTCGACCACGGCGGTGTACTCCGGGCAAAGGCGGCGGAACTCAGCCAGACGCTCGGCGTAGATCGACTCGAACGAGCGCTGCTCGAAGATGTCGGGCGCCGGCAGCTTGTCGACTTCGATGGCGGTAAATGTGGACACGACAGCGCCGATTCGGGGATGCGTTTCAGCATCCCATCGCGCGCGCGCGTGCCTATCGGCTACGCCATGTAGGGGGGGCGATTACGCTACAGACCTTCCAGATGGTCGAGGATCAGATCGCGCACAAGCCGTTCGTCGGCTGGCGAGAAGCCCAGCAGGCGCCGACGTGCATAGGTAACGCGGGGACCGCCCTTGCTGACCGCATCGCTGCGGCCCTCCTGATGGATCAGTGCAATGCGCGATACACGGCCGGTGAAGCCGACGGCCACCTCATTTGGGGTCGCGCGTACGCGAAGGTGCCGCGCCTGCCGGATCTTGGCGAACATTGCGCCGCGCTTGATGCGCCCGGCCTTGGCCCGACGCAGGGGCGCGGCACGGCGCGCCGCGTACGGCGTGCCATCCGGGTTCTTCTGCGTTGCGATGCGCTGCTGTTGGGCCCGGCGCAGCGCGGTACCGACCTTGCGCGCCAGCTTGCCGCGTTCGGCCGGCTGCAGACGCCGCAGCAGGGGCGCGGCCCAGGCTTCCAGTCGCTGTAGATCCTCGTTCACTGCGTAATCGCCGGCAGCGTGGCGATCTGGACACCGTCTGCGACCAGGACGCCGCCGGCCAGCGTGTCGGCGTGGGCATCCTCTGCAGGCGGCTCGGGCAGGTGCTGCAGCTGCACGCTGCCATCAGCGGCGCGGGTGACCAACACCCGTTCGGTGAGCGGCATCTTGATGGCCAGATCCACCAGGCTGTCGCCCAGCACGTCCACCTCAAAGGTCAGCTTCTCACGGTTGACAGGGTTGGCCAGTAGTTCGGGCTGGTGACGGGTCAGCCATTGCAGCAGAGGCACCATGACAGCCTCGGGTGCGCTGCCAAAGTCGGTCAGCACCAGGTCCAGGGTGTAGCGGTACTCGAACGCCAGGCCCGGCCGGTAGGTACCGGCCAGGCCGCCACCGTCGACAAAGATCAGCAGCTTGTCGGGGTCGCTGGCCAGTGCCGGGACGGCGGCGACCAGGTGGTCGCGCAGCAGCTGCGGCTTCTTCATGGCGTACCTGCCTGCCGTTCAAGCTCGGCGTGCAGCTCGCGGGCCAGTTCCTGCAAGGCCACTACCTGCTCGGCGGTTGCGTGGCAGGTGGCGTAGTTGCTGGCGACGGTTTCGGCGACCGCAGAGAGCGGAGTGGCGGCGGCGGGCGCATCAGGATTTCCGGCAGGGCCGGCGGTGGGGCTGCCGCTCGCGGCGGTGTCGTGGAGCTGCACGAAGCCAGCAGGAACAACACAGGCAGCATCAGCGTTCGCGGTGACATAGATGGGAACCTCTTTGACGATGGTGTCGCCGCGCTCGTGCACCAGCTGTACGCGGTCCACGTACTCGGTCACGACGCGGGTGGTGCCTTCGGCCAGCTTGAGGCTGCTGGCCAGGGCGGCGTTGTCGGCGACGGCCTTGGCCAAGGCCGCGTTGGCCTTGTCCAGCGCGATGGTGGCGCGGCTGACGCGCGACTGCTGGCAGCTGAAGAGACCGGCGGTGGCCAGCACCAGGGCGGCCAGTGCGAGGGCGCGGTAGAGCATCAGCGCGCCCCCAGCGCGGCCAGGGCGCGCGTGGTGCGGGCGGTGCGGTCTGCCATGCCATTGGGCGTGGCGCGGCTGCGGGCGTTACCCAGGTTGATGACGCGGCTGACGGTCAGCACGTCGCGCTGATCGGCGTAGGAGTTGAGGCCGTTCTCTTTCCAGAACGCAGCCGCCGCCATGGCGCCGATCTCCGGCTCGATCAGCAGGCCCGGCTGTTCTTCCAGCGGCTGGCCGATGAGCTGCCCCATGCGGCGGTAATTGCCCCGGCCGGTATGCTGCAGCGGGCCACGGCCGCGGAACAGATAGCCGTCGCCGCTGGCCTCGCTACCGTTGCCGTTGCGGTTGGCGTAGACGCGGTTGCCGAGCTTTGCCGGCTGATGAACGAACGCGGCGGCCTCGGCCGGCGAGATGTACCGGCCGAACACTTCCAGCAGGCGTTCGCGGCTGTAGCTGAGCGACTCTTCGACACGCGACAGGCTCAGGCTTTCGTGGCCGAGCTGTGCCAGGAAGTAGGCCGCGCGCAAAGGCGTGTTGATGCCGAAGCGCCTCATGGCCGCGTTCAGCGCCTCGGCCCAGCGCTGTGCGCGCTGCAGCGGGCACTGCATGATCTGAGCGAGCAGAGCAGGGGTCAGCATGTCAGTTGCTCCCGAACAGGTGGGCCACGTTCCCACGCGCCCGATAGACGGCCACCAGCAGCACCACCAACAGTGCCAGCTGCCAAGCGGTGACGCGGGCGCCGGCGCCCTGCAGGATGATCTGCAGGGCCTGCCCACCGGTGCTAGCAATCAGCAGCCAGGCGCACCAGGCGATGCCGTGGCGATGGTTGGCGTTGGGGGCCGGCCGGTAGGTCAGCAGGCGCACGCAGATGGCCACGCAGCACAGCAGCGTGGCGGTGGTCAGTAGTTCAGCCATCGGAGCCTCCGCGCGGCAGGCGGCTCGGATCGGCGCTGCGGCTGCGCTCGATCAGGGCCAAGGTGAGGGTGATGATGGTGGCCGCGCACAGGAACGCGGCCAGGCCGCTGGACGCCACGTCAAACCGGCGCATGACCTCCGTGCCGCCCATGTAGCCGGCCACCACGCTGATGGCCAGGTAGATCAGCCGCTTCCAGAGCGACAGATCCTTGGCCGATACGACGAACAGTGTGGCACCGGCGAACGCGCCGATGAATGCGTCCGTCTCGATGCCCGGCAGCAGCGAGGCGAGGCCGACGCCGGTGGCCAGTGCGGCCATGCTGCCGGTGGAAGTTGGTTCGGTCATCTTCAATCCCATAGCTGGACAAGGGGACGCATCACTGCGCCGGTTGAGGGTGTCGGTACGTCCGGCAGTTCCACCACGGTGCCCATGGGCAGGACAGGGCCATGCAGGCTGATTCCATAGTTCAGCGCCATCACCCTCTCGACCATGCCGGCGGTGGTTCCGAGGTGCCGATGACACAGCGCGTCGATGGTGTCGCCCTGTAGCGAGCGGACGCGCATCAGATCAACTCCACCGTGACCCGGCGCAGCCCTTGCAGATCGCTGATGGCGTTGCGGTGATCGCGCCGCAGTTCATCAATGGTCGGGGTCAGATCGTCGGCGCGTTGATTGCCCTGGGCGGTAGCGTCATAGGACCGGTAGCGTTCGTGCAGCTCCACGGCGGTGCCACACTGCACGGCGCGCCGGTACAGCTGCAGCAGCACCGACTCGCCGTCGATCTGCTGCGCCGGTATGTCTGCCAGCGCAGCAAAGCCGTCCGCTTCCTTGCGGGCCTGCCACAACGCCAGCTCCCGCGTCACTGAGGCCACGGCCAGCACCACTGTGTTGCGCAGCCGCGCCGCCAGCACATCGCCCGGTACCCGGATGGCCTCGCGCAGCGCGTCCACGTCGATCTCTGGCCAGAACGGGCCGGCGGTGACAGGGGCAAGCTTGGGAGCGGGCGATGCGTTGGCGGTGAAGGCGCTCATGGTGTGTCCGTAGGTCGCCGGTGGTCGGGGCGTCACACCAAGGGAGAGAGGTCTTGGTGATCGGCCCCGAGCCGGCGGGGTCGCGGGGTACGCTCGGTGTGACGTCAGTCGTTGGACTGGCTGGCGTCGAACTTCTTCTGTAGGCGCTCGGCGCGCTTGAGGTCTTCCTTGCCGCCGCAGCTGTCATGCAGCTGGATCGCGGTGCGCAGGTCTTCGATGGCCTGGGCAACTGCGTCGGCGCTCAGCGGCGCCGCCTCGGTATCGGAGGCCAGCAGGCTGCGTCCACGCGCCAGCAGCAGACGGGCGCGCACTTCGTCGGGCATGTCTTGGCCCTCGGTGAGCGTGGCCGCCCGGTCGATCACATTCAGGTCGAAAGGGGCGCTGGTCTTGAGCGCGTTCAGCGCGGCCAAGCCGATCTCCTCAGCCACCACGCAGGCCGCTGTGCGCTTGTGGGTGTCCGGCATATCCAGACCGTGGGCCAGGACGTACCGCGCAATGTCGAGGCCGGCATCGAACAGCCCGGCATCGAAGTGCCACAGCATCAGCGTGGAGACGATATCGTCCTTGCCGCCGGCGTCCGCCGACAGCACGCCGTCCAGATACGGGGCATAGGACGGCAGCAGCGCAGTCTTGAGCTGAGCCTTGCCCTGCGTGGACTGGATCTGCTTCAGCCGGGCGCGGTCGGAAGCCAGGCGCATCTGCATCTGCTGGTAGATCGTGGTCCCTTCCATCAGGTTGCTGCCGGCGGTGCGCGCCGCCTCCTTCGAGGCGAGCGCACGCTTCACATGGCGGCTGGCGGGGGTGTCGACCATGGTCAGATCCCGAACTCGATGTTCTCGGCCACCGCGCCCAGACCGTAGTCCTCCACCACGTAGTCATCGTTGGACGACTCGAAGTTGGCGACGCGGTTCTTGTTCGGCTGCTCGATGATGTGACGGCGGCGCGAGGCAATCTGCCAGTACAGCGACAGGTTGCTCAGGCTGGTCACCATCAGCGACTTGGCCGGGAAGAACGGCACGATGACCGGCTGCAGGCCACCGATGCGCTTGGCGCCCAGGATCAGTTCGGCCGCGACCTTCTCGGTGGGGGCGTTGTCACGGTTGATGATCGGGAAATACTTGTCGTGCACCAGCTGGCGGCCGCAGATCACCACCAGGCTCGGATCTTCCTGATGCCACGGGTCGATCAGGTTGGCGACCAGGTCCATCACCAGGGCATCGATGTTGCCGTAGTCAGCGTCGGTACCGCCCACCTTGATCTTGCCGCTGCCATCGACGCCTTCGGTCATGACACGCTCGGGCGCATGCTCGCGGTACTTCTGCAGCCAGCCCTTGTTCACATCCTGCAGCATCGGATTGGCGACGCGGTTGGTGTTGATGGCAATGCTGGTGCCGTGCCAACCGATCATGATCCGGTCCAGTGCCTGGCGCTGGATGATCGCGTCGCGGATCAGGGTCTGGAACTCGGGGCGATGTGCCCAGGCGTCCAGACGGGCATAGGGCAGGGCGGTGTCAAAGTCGGTCTTCTGGCACTCGTAGGTGTTGGACACCAGCGAGGTCGGATCGGACGGGTTGCGCTCGCCGTTGCCGCTGGTGTCGGTGCGGCCGGCGATGGTGCCGGTGATGCCAACGCCAACCTTCTGGCCCTTCAGTTCGTTCACGCCGACCATGTTGATCGCCTGCAGGAAGGTACTGCTTTCCTGCATGCGGGCTTCGAGGCTCTGCTGCACGGTCGGCTCGACAGAGAAGGTGTTGGCCACACCGCTGACGTTGTTCAGCGTGGCAACCTGCTGGGTGTAGCCCTCGAACAGGCGGCGGGTTTCGGTACGCATGGGGTAGCTCCGGAATGTTGAGAGAGGGTCCGATCAGCAATCGGTAATGTTGGCGGCGTCCACATCCTTGCCACCCGGAACAACCGGACGCTGGGTGAATGCCTGCGGGGTGTCGTCCAGCTTCTTGCGCAGCCCAGCCACCTGAGTGGACAGCGCCTGTACCTGCTCGCGCAGTGCGCGGTTGTCCTGGCCGAGCTTGGCCATGGCCGCATCCTGTTCACCCACCGCGCCGAGCAGCTGAGCGGCGAACTCGGCCACGTTGAACTCGGGATCTTCCTTGGCAGGCGCCGGCGCGGTCTTCTTGCCCAGGCCGAGGCTCGAAAGGAACACGGCGACCGGGCCGGGGCGAGCCTCCGGCTCATCCTCGGCGGTGAACTTGATGACCGTCTCCGTGGCCTCGGTGAACAGGTTCTCCGGGGCCTGCTTGCGGTCCTTGAGCGGGCTGCTCTCCGGGTGCTGGGCCGAGAACGCGAGCATGCTGGTGCCCAGGCTGGCGGGGGAGTCGGTCACGGCCAAGCCGAACAGGTATGCCTTGCCGCTGTCGGCGAACTCCGGGGAAATCTCGATGCTGGTAAAGACCTTCTGCTTGCGCACGTTGACCATGTCGACCAGGTCATCGGTCGGCTCGACCTGGGCGAAGAGCGCCAGCTTCTTCTTGCCGGCAATTTCCACTTCCTCGGCCTTCACCGCCAGCACGTCGCCATAGGCGCGGAACGGGCTGTCCGGCAGCGTGCTGCGGAAGTGTTCCAGCCAGATGCGTGCGCCGTACACCTCCGGGTCGTAGGTTTCGGCGATGTCCGCGATCTGCTGGCGCTCGATCACTCGGCCATCGGTGGTGGCGCCTTCGACGGCAACACGAAAGAACTCGGAACGCTTCTTGGTTTTGCTGGCCATCTCGCCCTCTGCTGGTGTCGTTGCGCATCGGTTCTCGATGCGATGACCCATGGTCGAATGAGGGCGCTGCAGCGGCAACGCGGTCAGTTTGTAAGCCGCTGTTCTACGTAGGTTTTTCGTGTCGCGCGCGCGTGGCGGCGGGCAACCTGTTCACGTGACCAGCGTAGCCGAAAAACTCCACGTCGATCCACGACGCCAAGCCAAGTTCCTGTACTGGATGGGTTGGCGCGTGTGCGATATCGCCTCGCTGATCGGCGAGAAGGAAAAGACGGTCCACAGCTGGAAGGCGCGAGACGAATGGGACCGCGCAGACACCGTCGAGCGTATCGGCGGCGCATTGGAGGCACGCCTGGCCATCCTGATCCACAAGGAAGGCAAGACCGGCGGTGACTTCAAAGAGATTGATCTGCTGCACCGCCAGTTGGAACGGCAGGCGCGCATTCAACGGTACCAGGGCGGTGGCAACGAGGCTGACCTCAATCCGGCGGTGGCCAACCGCAACGCGGCTCCCAAGAAGAAGGCGCGCAAGAACGAGTTCAGCGAGGAAGAGATCGAGCGCCTGCAGACGGCGTTCGTGGATGGCTGTTTCGACTACCAGCGCGATTGGTACCGGGCTGGCAACGAACGCACGCGCATCATCCTGAAGTCGCGCCAGATCGGTGCCACCTACTACTTCGCCCGCGAGGCGCTGATCGACGCGCTGACCACCGGCCGCAACCAGATTTTCCTGAGCGCATCCAAGAGCCAAGCGCACATCTTCCTCGGCTACATGCGTGGGTTCGTGCGTGAGGTGCTGGACCGTGACCTGACCGGCGACCCGATCACCCTGGCCAATGGCGCCGAGCTGTTCTTCCTGGGCACCAACGCCCGTACCGCACAGGGCTACCACGGCAATTTCTATTTTGACGAGTTCTTCTGGACCTACGGTTTCAACCAGCTGAACAAGGTCGCCAGCGGCATGGCGATGCACAAGAAGTGGCGCAAGACCTACTTCAGCACGCCGTCCACCATGGCGCATGAAGCCTTCGATTTCTGGACCGGCGAGCGCTTCAACAAGGGACGGTCGGTGTCCCAGCAGATCCAGCTGGATGTGAGCCACGCGCGCCTGATGGGTGGCCGGCGTTGTGAGGACGCGATCTGGCGCCAGATCGTGACCGTTCTCGATGCGGCAGGCCGTGGCTGCGACCTGTTCGATATCGAGGAACTGCGCCGCGACTACAGCGCCGAGGAATTCGCCAACCTGCTGATGTGCGAGTTCGTGGATGACAGCGCCAGTGTGTTCCCGCTCACCATGCTGCAGCCCTGCCAGGTCGATAGCTGGGTCGAATGGGCGGACGACTACAAGCCGTTTGCCGTCCGTCCCTACGGCGACCGCGCCGTGTGGATCGGCTACGACCCGGCCGAGACTGGCGACAGCGCGGGCATCGTGGTGGTAGCCCCGCCGCTGGTGCCCGGCGGCAAGTTCCGCGTGCTGGAACGCCATCAGTTCAAGGGCATGGAGTTCAAGGACCAGGCCGCGTTCATCGAGCAGATCACCAAGCGCTATTGGGTGACCTACATCGGCGTGGATGCGACCGGCATGGGCACCGGCGTTGCACAGCTGGTGCGCCAGTTCTTCCCCGGCGTGACCGTCTTCAACTACTCGCCCGAGGTGAAAACGCGGCTGGTGCTGAAAGCCTACGACGTAATCAATGACGAACGGCTGGAGTACGACGCCGGCTGGACCGACCTCACGCAGTCGCTGCTGGCGATCCAGAAAACCATCACCCCGAGCGGGCGTCAGGTGACCTACACCGCCGGGCGCTCGCGTACCACTGGCCATGCCGACTTGGCCTGGGCCCTCATGCACGCGCTGCAGAATGAACCGCTGGAAGGCGGACAGGCTGCGCGCGGCACCATGGAGATTTTCTGATGACCGACACTGACCACGGCGCACCCAGCGCGCCGCCGGCGAGTATCGAGGCGTTCACCTTTGGCGAGGCCAGCCCGGTGCTGGAATCGCGTGGCTTCCTTGACTACCTCGAATGCTGGCGAAATGGCCGCTACTTCGAGCCGCCGGTGGATCTGCAAGGGCTGTCGCGCACCACGCGCTCCAACCCGTACCTGCACAGTGGCCTGACGTTCAAACGCAACATGCTGGTGCGCACGTTCCGGCCGCACCGGCTGCTGACCCGCGAGGTGTTCTCGCAGCTGGCGCTGGATTACACCACCTTCGGCATGGGGTATGTCGAGCGGCGCCGCGCCATGTCTGGTGCGGCACACAGCCTGGCCGTGCCGCTGGCGCAGTACGTGCGCCGTGGCGTGCAGCCCGGTGAGTTCTTTCAGGTGCGCGCCGGGCGGGTAGAGCATGAGTTTCCAGCCGGTGAGGTGTTCCAGCTGCGGGAGGCGGATGCCGATCAGGAAATCTACGGACTGCCGGAATGGATGCCGGCCGTGCAGGCCGCCCTGCTCAACGAATCGGCCACGCTGTTCCGGCGGAAGTATTACAACAACGGCTCGCACGCCGGCTACATCCTCTACATGACCGACCCCCAGCCCGAGGGCATGGACGTGGATGCGCTTCGTGATGCACTGCGGCAGTCGCGCGGGCCGGGCAATTTCAAGAACCTGTTCGTGCACTCTCCCAACGGGAAGAAGGACGGCCTGCAGGTGATTCCGGTCAGCGAGGTCGCTGCCAGGGACGAATTCACCGGCATCAAGAGCGTGACCCGTGACGACATGCTGGCCGCGCTGCGGGTACCGCCTCAGCTACTCGGTATCGTCCCGCAGAACAGCGGCGGCTTTGGCTCGATCCGGGACGCAGCGGCGGTGTGGGCGGCAATGGAACTCGCCCCTCTGCAGACGCGCATGACCGCGATCAACGAGTGGCTGGGGCAGGAGGTGATCCGCTTCGATCCGTTCGAGCTGGGCACCACAGTCTGAAACCTTCCAATGCCGCCCTCGGGCGGCATTCTTTTTGCCGTCAGATTTAGTCGGTGTACGGCTGCCACCGCTCTTGGAATGCCGTAATCAGTGCATGGAGTCTGGCAGCTGTTGGTTCCAGTTCTTCCCTTGGGCGGTGCTGGGCCGACACCACCAACCCTGTCAGGCCGATCAGGAAGCCCATGACGGCCACGCGCTGGACTTTGAGGCCCATGTGGTCAGGGCCGACCTGGGATCGGAATGTGCCGTTGTTGTCGAAGAGAGTTACGACTATCTCGCCGCCGTGCACGAAGCCGTGCCATTCCGTCAGTTCGTCCGCGAGGCCTTGGATCAGCTCGGGGGCGTCGGGGCAGATGGCAGATGCCACGAGTTTGGCAATCAGGCTCGTTTTAATGTCGTGGAGCTTCTGTGGCTGGCTGGGCCACGCCCGTTTCGGCAGTTCATCCCGCGCTCGGAATGCTGAAAGCTCGTCGTCCGTGGCTTCAATGGCAAAGAACACAGCGCGCAGCCACGTCTCCACCAGAGGGCGCCAGAGCGTGAGCGCGACAATATGCGTACGCTCCGGCTCCGTTCGCAGCAGGTGGCAGATCGACCAGGCGATATCGAGTCCGTAGGCAAGTAGCGCGCCTGTAACGGCAACCCGCTCGACCCTTGCGTAGTCGCCGCTGGGGAGTCCATCGCGTGCCGCCTCTATGAAGGCCAATGCCTCTTCCGCGATTCGGGCCACCGTTTCCTTGCCATGGGCCCTTCGCAATGGCGGGGTGGCTTGCCGCGTAGCCGCTTCTGCGGCGAGTGCCTGCGCACGGTCTATCTCCTGCCTGATCGCTTGCTGCAGTGGGTCCATACACCTCTCCTTTGACGCCGAGCATAGCTTCCTTCGTCTTCTGGCTGCCGGGGCGGGCCCTGACAGCGCTCGGCCCCCGGCGTGCGCACTCGTCTCCCCGCCACGCCTGCGCACTTCATAGGGTGCTTTTTCTGCACTCCCTGCAGCAAAGCCCAGCCCCGGCCCTGTATGGCGTTCTCCGGGGCTTCCAGCCAACGCCCGGCCCTGCGGTTCCCTGCGCGAGAGGGGGGGAGTTCTGCGTGCCCGTGGTGCCGGCTCAGTGCGAGCGGTCCACTTAGGGGGACGGGGGGTGTCCGGAAACAGGCAATTTCAGCAATGGCCTCGGAAACATGGCCGTAAGTGTTTGATTCTCATGGGTAAGTGCGATTGCAGGATGGGGGAATATTGAGCAATTTCAGCACCCCTAGAATGCAATGTGGTTGATTTCTAAGGGAAAAATTTACCGTCACGGTTGCCGAGGAAAAAGCAATCTGATTGCCTTGGGGTTGCCTTATTATTACTGTTGATATAGTTACTTAAATCATTGAAATATATGGATTATTCGCCGATCCTTGGGCTTGATTGCAGAAATTGCCTCTTCCCGGTGGCCGAGTAATTTTTTGCAATTAAAGGCCGATTGCAGGGATCAAGACCACTGCCGCCGCACGCGCTCACGCCTGCAGCCCGCGCCCTTGTCGCAGCGTTTGCGACGCCCAGCCGTATCCTGCCGGCCATGCCGCTGCCCCCCGACTTCTACTGGACGACGCGCTCTGCCAGCCTCCCCGACGATGCCCCCACGGTCATCGCGCGCAGCGGCGTGTGGGTGGTCGTACTGCTACGACGGGTGAACGATGGGATCTGGATTGCCAGTCTCGACCGGCACCGACATGGCCCCGGCGGGCCGTCCCGCCGGTGCACCAGCTACGAGCAGGGTCGCGCCGGCGCCGAGATGTGGGTGGCCAGGCACGCGACCCGCCTGCGCGAGGATGTGGCCAAGATCGAGGCCTATCGAGAGGCGGTGCGGGCGAACAGGTTGAAGAAGCTGCACATCGAGCCGCCCTTCGGCTGGGAGGGGTAGACGCCTGCCGGCATACGCTCAGGCTACGGGCTGCAGGAGCTGCTCGGTGTTGTTGCGTGGGGTGTTCACAGCCCGGCTCACGCGGTAAGCCTGCATAGCGGGCGGCTTGGACGCCAGAAGCATCGCCATCGCTTCCTCCGGCCCAGCCGTGAGCCACGCGTCGAGCTGGCCAGGGTCGATCCAGACAGGCATCCGGTCGTGGATATCGGCCGACACCCCGCTGCTGTCGCCGGTGATGATGGTGAAGGTGCCCAGGTTGCCGTCAGGCAACAGCGGGCTTGTGTCCTCCCACAGACCTGCAGCCCAAAGTGGACCGTCGGCGTGGATGAACCAGGGATCTTTCTTGCCGTCCACGTCGCTGATCGACCACTCGTAGTAGCCCGCCATTGGCACTAGGCATCTGCGCTTCTTGAACGCGTCCCGGAAGCTGTTCTTGGTGGCCACCGTCTCGATGCGGGCGTTGATGGTGGAGCCCTGCAGGCTCTTGGCCTTGGCCCAGAACGGCAACAGGCCCCACGCGAGCCGAGACAGCTGCCTGCCCGTTCCTCGATCGAGGATGACCGACGCCCGTTGTGTGGGCGCCAGGTTGAAGCTGGGCGGGATCTCGGCCAACGCCGGCGCGAGGTCGACCAGCGACGGCAGGCCGAAGTCGAGGACGGGGCGTTGGACGAAGCGGCCGCACATGAGGTGGAGCTTAGGCGAGCAGGCCCGAATTCATGTGATGACCATTGCAAACGCCTACATGGATTTCTGAAACAGCTCTCTTATGCGCTCAGCGGCAACCTCAATGCCTTCTCCGAGGTGATCCTCCCCGCTGTCTTTCGGGAACAAGTTATAGGAAAGCGCCTCAATGGTCTCAGAGGCATTACCCATCGGGTTCGGCGTGTCAATGCTCCTACGAAGCACAATCGACTGCTCCAACGCGGATATCACGAGCGTGTGGGTCAGCAGGAGCGCATTGATGGCATCCCGGTGGCTAGGGCCGAAGATGGCTGCAACTTGATTGAGAAGCGCGCCAAGCTCAGAACTATGATCTGGATCCTTGAGCGCTTTAAGGCGGGATTCGTAGGAGAACAGCTTTAGCACGCGCCCCCGTTCGAATGCTCGATCAATTTCCCATTCCATCGTAGGACGTCGGGCAATTTTAAGGCTCTGCTCCAACCCGATTGCGGCAGTGAGGGCCTTTACGGCAAGATCGGAATTGCGCTTATAGCGAAGTTCCTTGCGCCACTGGTTCACACCCCACAACGCAGCGCAGGCGCCGAGAATGGCCGCCTCGCCTTGAAGCATGGCGCCCGTCGCCGGCCAGTCCACAGCGTAACCATGTGTAGCAGCCAGATATCCTCCCAGCGCGCCACATAGGGCCGCTGGTAGTCCAATTCCACTCGCTGAAAGAAGGGTCCGAGACTTCATTTGAGAAGGTCTTTTCCGGGTAGCAACGGGCGATGCAGCGTTTCCGGTCGGAGCTGGGTGTAGCGTTTCAGCTCGTTCCACGATTCGTGAAGCGTAACCGACGCAACCTCGGGGATATCGTAGCCCTGCTCGAACAGCCGCGACGTAGCTTCGTGTCGGAGATCGTGGAAGCACAGATCCACGATGCCTAGACGGATGCAGGCCCGCGTAAATGACGTGCTGATCGATTTCGTGTTGTAGGGGAAGATCCGGTCCTCCCCATCGATCCGCGGCTGCCGCTGCACGATTGACCAGGCATCCCCCAGCAGCGCAAACCGCTTATGGTTGCCGGCCTTCTTCCTTGGATGCTTGGCGTCACGCAGGAGGATGGTCCGCGTGGCCACATCGATGTCTGACCACAGCAGGCGGGTAATCTCGCCTTCGCGCTTGGCCGACAGAATCGCGAAATCGATGATGTCCACCATCGGGATCTGCGAGCGCCAGGCCGCCTGTGTGAAATGGTCGCGCAGCTGCCCCAGCTCAGCATCGGTCGGTCTTCGGTCGCGCCGCTTGGACTTCCCAACCAGCCCAAGCAGCCGCAGGGCGGGGCGGGCCTCAGCGACCGGGTCCACCAGCAGCTTTACGCCTTTCAGGGGCGCCGCCAGCTTCAGAAGCTCGGAAAGGTAGCCCAGCTCTACGTTCATGGTTGCCGGCGAGCAAGCTGGGATAATGACCCCCTTGCCGGTCATGTGGTTTCCGGTGACCCGGCGCCGAGCATGCTCGATCACGTCGCCGGCGGTAAGTTGTCTGGCCGCGATGTGCCCCAGGCTCTCCTGCAGGCGGGTCATGTTGCCGGACTGTGTCTTCGACACCGCCTTTACGCTGGCCAGGGTGTCCGTGCGCCAGGCGATGAGTTCGTTGATCGTGGTGTCATCGCCGGCGGTGCCGCCTCGCGCTTCAAGGTCGGCCATCTCGCGCTCTACGCGGTCAGCCCACGTCTTAGCGGCGGTCTTGGTGGGGAATGTGCGGGTTTGTTCTTTGTGGCCCTTGCGGCGCACCATAGCGCGCCAGCGGCCGTTCCGATTCTGCAGCGTTGCCATCGTTGTGCCAGTCCGTGTTGTGCCAAGGCCGGCTTGGCACACGGATGGTACAGATGAATGGGAATCACCGGGAAAAATTGGGAAAATTTGGGTGCTTGGCTGTGCCCCTGACAGGTCTTAAGTATATGAAAACGTTGAAACTTGATGAAATTCGCCTGTCCGTGGCCCCCATGATGGACTGGACGGACCGCCATTGCCGCGTATTCCACCGCGTGTTGGCGCCCGGCGTGCGCCTGTACACGGAGATGGTGCACGCCAACGCAGTCATCCACGGTGATCGCGAACGCCTGCTCGGCTTCGACCGCAGCGAACTGCCGCTGGCGCTGCAGCTGGGCGGCAGCGACCCGGCGCTGCTGGCGCAGGCTGCGCGCATCGCGGCGGAGTGGGGCTACGACGAGATCAATCTCAACTGCGGCTGCCCGTCCGACCGCGTGCAGGCCGGCCGCTTCGGCGCCTGCCTGATGCGCGAACCGGTGCTGGTGGCCGAGTGCGTGGCGGCAATGGTCGATGCCGTTCAGATCCCGGTGACGGTGAAGTGCCGCCTGGGCGTGGACGAGGACAACGATTACGACGTGTTCGCCGCCTTCGTCGACCGCCAGGTCGCCGCCGGCGCGGCGATGGTGGTGGTGCACGCGCGCAACGCGTGGCTGAAGGGCCTGTCGCCGAAGGAGAACCGCGAGGTTCCGCCGCTGAAGTACGACTGGGCCTACCGCCTGAAGCAGGAGCGCCCGGCGCTGCCGGTGGTCCTCAATGGGGGCCTGGCCAGCATCGAGGCGGTGCAGGCGCAGGCCGCGCACGTCGATGGCGTGATGCTGGGCCGCGCGGCCTACCACGACCCCTACCTGCTGCATCAGTTGGAGGCGCTGCAGACCGGCGCTCCACTGCAGTCTCGCGGCGATCTGCTGCGGGCGCTGCGCCCCTACGTGGAAGCGCGGCTGGACGAGGGCCTGGCGCTGAAGCACATCACCCGCCATCTGCTCGGCCTGTTCCACGGCCAGCCCGGTGGCCGCGCATTCCGCCAGGTGCTGAGCGAAGGCGCGCACCGTCCGGGCGCCGACTGGGGCCTGGTCGAACAGGCGCTGGCGGTCACGGAGCGTGACGCGGATCGTGCCGCAGCGTGACCGCAGTCACATTCCTGACTTGACACCGCGCGGCAATTGGTCCCGAATGTTCACCTAGCTGAACATCATGGGGTCGCGACCGGAAAAGTTCAGACCGGATTCACTGCCTCAAACCAAGAATTTGCAAAGGATTTGTAAAAGGCCGGGTCCCGAACCCGGCATCCGGATTCACGACTTTTGAACGAATCGCCGTGCTCGGCTAGGATCGCATCGATGTCTTCCGCTCCCCTTCATTGCCGCATTGCCCTGGCCACGTGCGTGGTGCTGGCGGCCGCGCCGCTGTCGTCGGCGCTGGCGCAGCAGACGACGCGTGGCGAGCAGGGGCGTGCAGAGATGATGGAGCGGGGCGAGCGCGGCAACCGTGGCGACGAACGTTCGCTGTCCGATGCCGTGCGCCGCGTGCAGCGCACCACCGGTGGCCACATCCTCGGTGCCGAGCGCGTGCCGTTCGATGGTCGTGACATCAACCGGGTGAAATACATGGACGACCGGGGCCGGGTCCGCTACATGGACGACCCCGCCCCGTCGCGTTCACAGCCGCGCACGCCGCGGTCGGATATGTCATCACTACGCGGCGATAACCCCTGAACAGGGATAGTCGTCGCTATCAACCCGTACCCCACTGGCCTCCGGGCCACACCCAGGACACTAGGGAGAGTTCATGCGTATCCTTCTGGTCGAAGACGAAGCCCCGCTGCGTGAGACCCTGGCAGCCCGGCTCAAGCGCGAAGGCTTTGCCGTCGATGCTGCGCAGGACGGCGAGGAAGGCCTCTACATGGGGCGCGAAGTTCCGTTCGATGTCGGCATCATCGACCTCGGCCTGCCCAAGATGTCGGGCATGGAGCTGATTAAGGCCCTGCGTGACGAAGGCAAGAAGTTCCCGGTGCTGATCCTGACCGCGCGTTCGAGCTGGCAGGACAAGGTCGAGGGCCTGAAGCAGGGCGCCGACGATTACCTGGTCAAGCCGTTCCACGTCGAAGAGCTGCTGGCCCGCGTCAACGCGCTGCTGCGCCGCGCCGCTGGCTGGAGCAAGCCGACCCTGGAATGCGGCCCGGTCGCCCTGGACCTCGCCGCCCAGACCGTCAGCGTGGCCGGCAGCAATGTCGACCTGACCAGCTACGAGTACAAGGTGCTGGAGTACCTGATGATGCATGCCGGCGAACTGGTCTCCAAGGCCGACCTCACCGAGCACATCTACCAGCAGGACTTCGACCGCGACTCGAACGTGCTGGAAGTGTTCATCGGCCGCCTGCGCAAGAAGCTGGACCCGGATGGCGAACTGAAGCCGATCGAGACCGTGCGCGGTCGCGGCTACCGTTTCGCGATTCCGCGCAACGAGGGCTGAGCCGGCTCGCCCTGGCGCTTACACGATGTCCGGCCGTCTGTGGTTCTTCCGACGCTGGCGGCCGCGCTCACTGCAGGCGCGCCAGATGCTCGCCGCGTCCGTGGGCCTGGTGGCGTTCCTGGCCCTGGCCGGTTACGCGCTCGACGCCGCCTTCGCCGACACGGCGAAGGCGAACCTGCGTGAGCGCCTGAAGAACTACGCCACCTCCTACGCGGCCGGCATCGACTTCACCCGCGACCGCTCGCTGTACATCCGCGAGCAGCCGCCGGATTCCCGCTTCGACGTGCCCGGCAGTGGCCTGTACCTGCAGGTAGTGATGCCGCACGGCAAGGGCAATTCGATGTCCGCCGAAGGCCCGATGCTGCCCACCGTCGGCGGCGGCCTGTTGGCACCGCGCCAGGAGGTGTTCGAAGGCCCGCTGCCGATGATCCAGATCGATGGCAGCCAGGGCTCGGTGTACCGCTACGGCCTGGGCCTGGTGTGGGGCGCCGACGCCGATCCTGCCACCGAATTCCCGTACACCATCTATGTGATGGAAGACTCGCGCGCGCTGGGTGCCCAGCTGCGCGTGTTCCGTGGCCGCGTCTGGTTCTACCTGGGCGGCATCGGCCTGATCCTGCTGCTGCTGCAGACCGTCATCCTGCAGTGGAGCCTGCGGCCGTTGCGCCGGGTGATCACCGAGCTGACCAAGGTGCAGCGCGGTGAGACCGAGCGCATGAGCGAGCGCCACCCGCGCGAGCTGGAACCGCTGACCGACAGCATCAACGCTTTCATCGAAAGCGAGCGCGAGAACCTCGAGCGCCAGCGCAACACCCTGGCCGACCTGGCGCACAGCCTGAAAACGCCGATTGCGGTGTTGCGCACGCAGATGGACAGCGGTGCCGGCGACGGCGCGCTGCGCGAAGAACTGGACGTGCAGTTGCAGCGCATGAACAACCTGGTTTCGTACCAGCTGGCGCGCGCGGCCTCGTCGGGCCAC
Source organism: Stenotrophomonas sp. FSL W7-1447 (assembly GCF_037966425.1). NCBI lineage: Bacteria > Pseudomonadati > Pseudomonadota > Gammaproteobacteria > Lysobacterales > Lysobacteraceae > Stenotrophomonas > Stenotrophomonas sp. FSL W7-1447. Next base: position 344,958 of record NZ_CP150199.1, read on the forward strand.
AAGCTGTTCTCCGCGCCGCTGCCGATCGAGTCCAACGCCGAGGAAATCGTGCGCGGCCTGGAGAAGGTCTATGCCTCCAAGGGTGTGCTGTGCGAATTCGATATCGATCCGGCCGCACGCTTCCACGGCGAACCGGGCGACCTGCAGGAACTGCTCGGCAACCTGCTGGAGAACGCCTTCAAGTGGGCCAACCGCCGTGTGCTGCTGACCGCGCAGCCGCTGCCGGCGCCGAACGCGCGCCGCGCCGGCCTGCTGCTAGCGGTGGACGATGATGGCCCGGGCATCGCCCCGGACGACATCGGCAAGGTACTGCAGCGCGGCGTGCGTGGCGACGAGCGCGTGCAGGGCCACGGCATCGGGCTGTCGATCGTGCAGGACCTGATCAAGGATTACCGCGGCGAACTGGCCGTGGGCCGTTCGGCCGAACTGGGCGGCGCCCGCTTCGAAGTGCGCTTGCCCACAGGGCCGTAAACCGCGTTGATCGGTAGTGCCGGCCGCGGGCCGGCAATCAAGCCATACCATCGAAGAGCATGAGGGTGCCGGCCAGCGGCCGGAACTACCGTATTGCGATGCTGGGCGGCTCGCCGTAGAACCGCCGCAGCTGCGAGGCCACCTCCGGCAACGCCTGCTGCAGCAGATCCGGTGCCGAGAAGTGGTACTCGCTGGCCACCGCGAAGAACTCCTCCGGCGCCTCGGCCGCATACGGATCGATCAGGGTCTCTTGGCCAGCGTCCACCTGCGCGCAGAAGGCATCGTAGGCGCGCTGGAACGTGGCCGCCCACTCGCGCTGCCACGCACGCGGCAGCGGCGGCGTGCCATCCATCGCCCCATCAAGCGCATCCAGCTTGTGCACCATCTCGTGCACCGCCACGCAGTAGCCCTCGTGCGGCGCCGCCAGGTCGGCCAGCACATCGGCCCAGGACAGGATCAACGGACCGCTGTCCCACGACTCGCCGATCAGCTCGTCATCCCACTCGTGCAGCACGCCGGCCGCATCCATGTGGCTGCGGTGCACGCGGAACGCATCGGGGTAGACGATCAACTGCGACCAGCCCTCCAGCCCGACTTCGCCGAACTCCAGCAGCGGCAGGCAGCACAGCGCGGCCAGCAGCACGCCGTCGCCGGCCTGCAACTGCAGCTCACCGATCGGGGTAATGGTCTTCTCATGCAGGAAGCGCGTGACCAGCACGCGCAGGCGCGCACGGCGTTCGTCGTCCAGTCCGTGCAGCCAGGCCGCACGGCGGCAGGCGTGTTCCCACAGTGCATCGTCGATCGGCCGCGGCGCAGGCCGCAGCCACTGCAGCAACGACTTGATCAGCGGAACATTCCCGGCAGGTAGCTGTGCCACTTCGGCGCACGGATGCGCTGCAGCACGTCGTCGTCGCTGCCGCCGCCCCCGGTGCTGGTGGCACTGCTGGCCGCAGGGCGTACCGGTGCCGGCTTGGTGGTCGCAGCCGAGGCGGTCGCGGTCGGCGCGCGCTGCGAGGCGGCATCACCGTTGGAGGACACGCAAGCGCCGCGGCTGTCGTCCAGCGCTGCCGTCGCAGACGCCGCGAAGGGCATCATCAGCAGGATCAGGCAATGGGCATAACGGCGCATTGACGACATCCACGTTAAGGGAGGGTGAGTTCCCGATTCTAGCCCGAACCCGGCGCCCCGTTGGAAGCCCCCGCAGAACCCAGCGTGGCGGGCGTCGCTGGCGGCTTTCCCGCATAATTCCTGCCTGACTTCGTGGAAGCTGCCGTGGACGATCGCCAATTGCTGGCCAAACTCGCTGCCGGTCGCCTGTCCGGCGACGCCCTGGCCCGTGAGCTGGGCCAGACCCGGGCGGCTATTTGGAAGCGTATTCAAGGGCTTAGGGCCGCCGGTGTGGATGTCGAGGGCCGTGCCGGCGAGGGCTATGGCCTGACCCGCCCGGTTGACCTGCTGGACCCGGCGGCGATCCGTGCTGGCCTGCCCGCCGACGCCCAGGCGCTGCTGCACGACCTGCAGGTGGCCTGGACGGTGGACTCGACCAATGCCGAATTGCTGCGGTGCAGCGCGCCCCAGCGCGGGGTCAGCGTGCTGCTGGCCGAACGCCAGACCGGTGGCCGCGGCCGTCGTGGCCGTACCTGGGCCTCGCCGCTGGCCGCCCATGTCTACCTGTCGGTGTTGCGGCTGTTCTCCGGAGGCCTCGGCCGCCTGGCCGGCCTGAGCCTGGTGGCCGGCATCGCCGTGGCCGAAGCGCTCCACGATCTGGGCTACACCCAGGCGCAGCTGAAGTGGCCGAACGACCTGCTGGTCGATGGCCGCAAGCTGGTTGGCCTGCTCGCAGAAGGCGGTGGCGAATACGCCGGCCCGGCGCGCGCGGTGATCGGCATCGGCATCAACACGCACATGCCGCCCTCGTTCGCCGAGCAGATCAGCCAGCCGTGGGTGGACCTGGACACGCTGGCTGGCAAGCCAGTGGATCGAAACGTGGTCGTTGCCGCCGTGCTGGCGCGCCTGCTGCCGGCGCTGGAGGAATTCGATCGTGAAGGTCTTGCTCCGTTCCTGCCGCGCTACGCCGCCTTCGACATGCTGGCCGGCCGCGAGGTGCGGGTGGAACTGGATGGGCAGTGGCAGCATGGCACCGCACTCGGCCTGGCCGATGACGGCGCGTTGCGCGTGCGCATCGATGGCCGTGAGCGCCTGCTGCACGCCGGCGAAGTCAGCGTGAGGGCGGCATGAGCGATTGGTTGTTCGACCTCGGCAACTCGCGCTTCAAGTTCGCGCCGTTGCAGGGTGACCGTGCCGGTGACGTGCAGGCCTGGGCGCATGGTGCCGAAGGCATGGCCGGACAGCCGCCGCATAGCCTGCCCAGCGGCCGCACCGCGTTCGTGGCCAGCGTGGCCGCACCGTCGCTGACCAGCGCCATGCTGGACCAGCTGCAGCGCCGCTTCGAAAACGTGCACGTGGTGCGCACCAGCGCCGAATGCGCCGGCGTGCGCATTGCCTATGCCAAGCCGGAAAAGTTCGGCGTCGACCGCTTCCTGGCCCTGCTGGCCGCAGCCAAGGCGCAGCGCCCGGTGCTGGTGGTCGGCGTGGGCACCGCACTGACGATTGACCTGCTCGACGCCGACGGCCAGCACCACGGTGGCCGCATTTCCGCATCGCCCACCACCATGCGCGAAGCGCTGCACGCCCGTGCCGTGCAGCTGCCGGCCACTGGCGGCGGCTACAGCGAATTCGCCAACGACACCGCCGATGCGCTGGCCTCCGGTTGCGATGGCGCCGCGGTGGCGCTGATTGAACGCAGCGCACAGCAGGCGCACACGCTGCTGGGTGTGGCACCGTCGCTGCTGGTGCACGGTGGCGGCGCACCGGCGCTGATGCCGTTGCTGCCCGGTGCCGACTACCACCCCTCGCTGGTGCTGGATGGCCTCGCCCGCTGGGCGGTGCACCAGCCCGCACGCTAGTATCCGCGCATGCTGACCCGTGCCCTGATCGTCGTACTGGCCATCCTCAACCTTGGCGTCGCCTGCTGGTGGCTGCTGCGCGATGCACCACAGAAGCCTGCGCCGCCACCGCAACCTGCGGGCGTGGCCGAGCTACGCTGGGTGCCCGGTGGCGTGGGTGCCACTGCCGCCACCGCCGCCGCTCCGACAGCACCGCTGATGGAGCGCGAACCGGCTGTGAAGACCGCGGTGGCTGCGACGCCTGCGCCCGCGCCGGCCGTGCCGGCCCAGCCGGAAGTTTCCAAGCCGCAGGTGGCTGAGGCTGCGCCGGTTGCTGCCGCTGCCAAGCCGGCACCACCGCCTGCACCCGTACCGGCCCCGGAAACGCCCGCAACCCCGCCCGCGGCCGCTGAGCCGCCGCGCTGCATCGCGCTGGGCCCGTTCGCCGACCGCGCCGCCGCGAGCAGCGCGCAGGGCAAGGCCGGCACGCTGCTCAGCCAGGTGCGCTTGCGCGAACAGCCCGCTGCCAGCGGCAGTGCCCGTTACCGGGTGATGCTGCCGGCCGCCGCCAACCGCGACGAAGCGCAGGCCACCGTGAAGCTCATCGTCGCCGCCGGCCTGAGCGACTACTACATCATCAGCCAGGGCGAGGACGCCAACGCCGTGGCGCTGGGCCAGTACCGCAACCGCGAAGGCGCCGAGCGGCGCATGGCGGCGGTGCAGGCCGCCGGCTTCCAGCCGCGCCTGGTCGCCAGCGGCGACGCCGGCCAGTGGTGGCTGGAAGGGCAGCTGGCGGCGGGCACGCAGCCGGCCCACGCCCAGCAGCGCAGCGGGGCGGCACTGAGCCGGTCGCTGGAATGCGCGCGGTTGCGCTAGAATCCCCGGACCGCGGCGCTGCCGCCGGTGCACCACCCATGCCGCTTTAGCTCAGTTGGTAGAGCAACTGTCTTGTAAACAGTAGGTCATCCGTTCGATTCGGATAAGCGGCACCATCCCCATGAGTCAGCGCCTCTTTGCGCTGCTCCAGGTACTCGCCCAGTGGTTCGAAAGGCGGTACACCCGGTGCCTCGGCAGTCTTACCTTGAGAATGATGGTCCGTCCTGCGCATGGACCTGCTGCGGTGGCTGCTGTTCAAGATTTGCTGCCAATGAATCAGCGCGATGAAGTGACTCCGCTTCAGGCGCGCGAAGCGCGTCCATCGTACTCATGGTTCCACGGCGTTGGGCAGGATCGTCCATCGCTCCCTCGACGATGAATACTCTCTCGCCACGTGCAAGGGACTCTGTCGGGTTGTTCACTACGACGTGGTCAACTCTTGAAAGCCCTTGCTCCTTCGCGAGCACCAGCAAACTCGCGGACATGCGTTGGCTCGACTCATCCCACTGCTTCCCGCTCTCGGCGTCCAGGCGTTCCACACCCGCTCTTATCTGCTTATAGAGAGAACGGTCAGCATCGCAGAGTTCAGCTACTGAGAAAGTGGCTCGTTGCAGCGAAAGTGAATCGTCGGCGACCACGGCGACTCTTTCCGCAGCCGAAGTGCGCTCGGCGTCAAGTTCTGGTTCGGGCCTACGTCGACGCTGCGTGGGTGCTATGTGCTGATCATAGTGCGCGCCATAGTAAAGCTCGTATGTCGCATGAGGACCAACAGAAGGAGCCTCTGTTTTGAACACTTCAGCGATCTGCCCAAGCGCTTGGTTTCGATTGATCCGCCCGGCCTGGAGTTCAACGGCAATAGCTCCATACTGTTGTGGACGATTACCCGTGCCGGACACACCAATGTCCGGCCCACCAGCTGCAATGAGTTCACGCTGGACCTGGACATTACTGAGCGTCGCAGCTGCTTCTCCGCGTAGCAGGGTGTTTACATAGGATTGCTTGGACGTCGGATCGGGACGTTCAGTGAAGAGATGGTGCCCCACTTCATGGGAAAGAGAGCGCGCGATTCTGGGGCCTTGCCCAACCGCGTTCTCGTCAATAACGATCTTCTCACCCGGAACAAGATAGGTGCCCCTACCGGCTTGTCCCCAGACAACATCCAGATCGTCGCGCTCGGCCTGTGCGAGACCCGCTCGAAGTGTTGGGGATTTCGCCAGAAGCGGCGCCAACGAAGGGTCAGCCAACGGGGACTCCGGCCGACGTACGGGTCCTGGGCGAGGCCCGTCCTGCGGCTGCGGCAGTTCAGAGTCTTCAGTACGTTCCATGTTCGAGCTCCTGCCCAGGGGGTCAACGCTGACTGATCAATACGTGGGTCAATGTCGCATTGTCAGGGGCCAGAGTGAGTACAACCTCAGCACCGTTGACTGGCGCGGTCCAGTAGGGGAGGGAGTCAGGGGCATCAGGCCGAGGTGGATACTGCGCCGTTCCCTCCCAGATGACTTCTTTGAGCGCGACGCTCGGTGGCGCGACATCGAAGGTCAACTTCGCCTGCGCAGGATTATCGACAGCACTTCTCAGTGTGATGTTCCGAACTTCAAGGCCGCCCAACATTCCACGTTCTGCGGTTCGCTCGTCTCTCAGGCCCTGCCGAGCCGGTTTTCCAAGATGCGTGTGAAGCTGTTCGTTCAATGCATCGATATCGCCAAACCGCACATTGGACAATCGCTCGATGCTGTTCTTGAATCGCTCCATACCAGCTTCACTCCCTGATTTGATGGTCTGTCTTTGATTCACATGATCTGATGGGGGCGACGTCGCGGCGCTCGAACATGCTGCCAGCACAAGCGCCGGAATAACGATCGCGAGGCGACGACGCGCTGCGATCCAGAGGCGGCGCCGACGTCCGCGTTTTGATGAAGAATCGCATTCCTCGACCCACGCATCCATGAAAGCATCTCTCGCGCCAATGTCACGCTCTTGAATCTAGCACAGCGTTTCGTGAGTACGGATCGGGTTCCCGTGAAAAATGAGCTACTGAAAACGCACCCGGTTCCACTTTCCAGTTTAAAAAACGGGGCGTCAGCTGCGAGGGAGGGAACATCAGACGGAAGGCCGAGCACACCTCCATGCGGGCAATCCGATAGTTGAAAGACTGTAGCCTTTAGGCTACAGTCCTCCATGAAGATCCAGCGTACCCGTCAGTTCGCGACATGGATTGACGCTCTCAAGGACGTAACTGCACGCGCTCGCATCCTGGCCCGCATCGGTCGGCTCGCCGAAGGCCATCCGGGTGATCACCGCTATCTGGGGGACGGTATTTCCGAACTGCGTATCGATGCAGGGCCGGGCTACCGCCTGTACTACACCCAGCGGGGCAGGCAGTTGCTGATTCTTTTGGTCGGAGGTGACAAAAGCTCACAGCAACGCGATATCGAAAAGGCCAGGGAGATTGCGCGTGCCCTGTGAGCGTCGAACCGGCTGTAGTCGAAACGAATCAATACCGAAGTACTGGAGCTGTTCCATCATGGCCACTAAGAAAAAAGTCGAACTCAAAGCATTTGATGTGGCCGAACATCTTCGGACACCCGAAGAAATGGCCGCCTATCTCGACGCCTGCATCGACGAAAGCGACGGCGATTCCGCGTTCATCGCCAAGGCGCTCGGCGACATCGCGCGCGCTCAGGGTATGAGCAAGGTTGCGCGCGCGGCGGGCCTGTCGCGCGAGAGTCTTTACCGCGCACTGTCCGGCGAACGCAGCCCCGATTTCGCCACCATCCTGAAGGTGACCCGTGCCTTGGGTGTGCGCCTGCATGCCAGTGCCGTGTGAGGCATCAAGGCGCTGAGCTCCACTTCCGTCGCTCCAAGAAGTCCGGTGCGATCAGCCTCAATCAATCCGAATGATGCGGATCAACCCTCTTGTTGACGATCCGTCTCCGAAGGCAGCCACCGTGCCACAGGGAAATGCCTCTTTCGCACCGTCATGGTTGATGAAGGAGATCGTACAGTGTGCCCTCGTTCCAGGCATGATGCGGGTGATGGCTCTGTCATTCAAGGCGAAGCTGTACCACATGAGTTCAGGGCTTATCGAGAGCGCCATGGGGCGTGCGGTGGAGGCGATCATCTCGGCAACAGCGCCGCCGCGCGAATCCACTTCGTCCAGCCGCAGTTCAACGAGGACAGGTTTCAGGTTTGGGTAGGGTGTGCTCATCCCAGCAGCGGGTCTGTCTGATTCGTTGGCCGGCGTTGCGACGTGTTGAACCTGTGCGTTGGGGATGCCAACGTTGCGCATTATTGAGCCCCGCCCACCTGCAACGCCACATACTCCGCCAGCCCCCGGCAGGCCAGCATCAGTCCTTCGCGCGTGCCGTCGCCGATGTCGTCTTTCTCTTCCCCGTCCACGCGCACGCGCTCGGCGGCGTGGTACAGCTCCAACAGCGACACCAAACCCACCGCAGCGCGGTCCCGGCGTGCGGCGGCCACGGCCTGGCCGGGTGTGCTGGCGGGCCCCGTCCACGGCTGTCCATCGGCGGCATCACCGGCGCGGATGCGCTGCAGGCAGCTGGGCAGGTTGATGGACGCAGGCGCTTCGTTCGCAGCGGCGAAAGCGGCTTCCAATGGCTGCGCCAGTTCAGGTGGCAGGCGTAGAGCCGCCTCGCCCAGGGTGGCGGTCAGGTACGGGTGGTGGCTTCTGGACATGCAGGCATCCTCGTCAGGAACAGAGGTGCCGCCACGGTAGGGTGGCGGGCGATGCGTGGCTTCCAAGACCGGGTCAACGAATCGGCGGGCACGAGGCCCCCACGCACCGCCCGCCGTCGATCGGCTAACGGATTGCCAGCCGGCGCCGCACCTGGAAGGACGACGCCGGCTGGCAAGCGTATACATCATTGACAACACGGGCTTGGAAGTCCCGACCACCTGTGCAGGTGGCGATTCATCATGCGCAGGCGAAATCCCCGCCTGCCAGTCGTTTGTTTCGATGGCATCGGGCGATCTGAAAGGAAAAATGAATTATCGCGTTTGGCCTGTTTCGAGCAGTGCAAAGCCAGAAACGACAGTTCGTGCGGTGCCGCAGCCCACGATACATCCGGCTGTGCCATCGCTGTCGCACCGCCCATCGCGGCTCACGACGTAAAGCTGGCTTAACCGCCCCGGCAGGCCTCCAAGGACACCCCAGCAGACCTGAATCCCCACGCGCGCCACCGGTTCTTGCTATCCCTCACGGAAAGTCCGCCACTGCCCATCGCATACTGCCGCCACAGGCCCACCCCGGGCCCCTTAGGGATCCGATCATGCGTCGCCACGCCCTGCCGCTCGCCGCCGTACTGTTGTCCACCGCTTTCGTGGCCCCGGCCATGGCTGCCGTGCCGTTCTTCAACGCCAGCTGCTCGGGCGGCATCGATGTGCACGCCGATGAAGGTGGCCCGGTCTACGTGCAGGGCCGCGAGGCGGCGCTGAAACGCTTCAACGACCGCTACGTCGAAGCACGCGATGCCAATAGCGGCATCACGTTGTCGATCAGCAGCAGCGAGGACGGCACGCCGCAGATCAGCTATACCGGCCGTGGCGGCGCCAATGGCATCTGCCAGGTCAGTACTCGCGGCACACCCGCGCCAGCCGCAAGTGGCGCGCAATCTCACGCCGCCGCCGGTGGCGATGCCGCGCTACCGCGCGAAGTCACCTGCGAATCCACTGACGAGCAGCAGGTGTCGTGCGATCTGAATACTCGCGGCAATGTGGAAATCGTGCGCCAGCTCAGCCGCACCCGCTGCGAGGAAGGCAAGAACTGGGGCCTGTCGCGGCACTCGGTGTGGGTCAATGGAGGATGCCGCGCGGTGTTCCGCAACGTGTCTTCGGTGACCACCCCGGTGCCGGCGGGCGATACCGCGTTGGGCGCCTGCAACATGCGCAAGGGCGCTCAGGGCGCACTGGTCACCCAGATGCCGGTGGGCAGCGATTACCAGGAACTGATCATCGATTATCCCGATGGCCGTTTCCTGTGCATGATGCGCAACAGCGGCCAGGTGCAGAGCCTGACGCCGGTTCGCCACCGCGGCGGTTGACGCGCAACGGCACATTCGGCGTTGGCGTATGTCCGGAACGGGGCAACGCAGCACGCATTGCCCCTGTCCCGCTATTGCTGATTCACCGGGTCATTGCCCTTCTTGTAGGAGTACCCGGTGACATCCCAGCCGCCGCCATGGCCGGATGAGGGTTCCACCCAGGTGAATTCCCACGTCTGGATGGAGCCATCGGGAAGCAGGTTCTCCACCCGGTAGATCTCACCGGGAATGCCCTGCTCCGGCAGCTTTCCGGGAATCGATCCGTCCGCGCGTGCAGACGCGCGCCCTACGGAGAACGCCCGCCGTTCCACCTGTACGTTGCCGTAGCCCTGCGGGGCGAACGTCGGCTTTACCCGCTGCGCCACCCAGTCGAGCACTTCGCGTGCGCCCGCCGTCTGCATGGGATACGCGTCGGTGGTCACCGTATGCGTGATGCGTTGCGAGGACGCACTGGCCGCTGCCGGAAACAGTCCGCCCAGGGCAATTGCCAGTACCGCAAATCCATTGAGTGCATGCTTCATGCGCGTGGTGCTCCATGATCGAGGAAGTGAGGCGGCACCTTCAGGGTGCCTGCGCAGGGTGGAGACAACGGCAGCCTAGCGTAAGAGGCGAATCCGACCGGGATGTGAGGTGGATCGCGGAAGGTCCAATTCCTGACGACCCAGCGCTGGAATGCCTGACCGGATACGGCTGCCAGGCTGCGGTGATCCGGCCATTGCCCTGCTGCACCGCCGCGAGTGGTGTCACACAGCTCTGGCTAGACTGTGCTTCTTTTTCCGCACCGCAGGAGGCACCCATGGCCCATCCCATTTCCGTATCCCTGATTGGCGTTCCCACCGATGTCGGTGCGGGCCATCGCGGTGCACGGCTGGGGCCGGAGGCGCTGCGCGTGGCGGGCCTGCCGGAGGCGCTGGAGGCGCGCGGTGTGGACGTCCGTGACGTGGGCAACCTGGATGGCCCGCGCAACCCGTGGACTGCGCCGGTGCAAGGCTACCGGCACCTTGATGCGGTGGTGGCCTGGAACCACGCATTGATGGAAGCCAGCTACGCCGAACTGCAGGCCGGCCGCATGCCCATCATGCTCGGCGGCGACCACTGCCTGGGCATCGGTTCGATCACCGCCGTCGCGCGGTGGTGCCGCGAGCAGGGGAAGAACCTGCGCGTGCTGTGGCTGGATGCGCATTCGGACTTCAATACCAGCGATGTCACCCCGTCGGGCAACATCCACGGCATGCCGGTGGCCTGCCTGTGCGGCCTCGGCCCGGAGGCGCTGACCCACCTGGGCGGCAGCGCCCCGGCGATCACCCCGGCGCAGATGCACCAGATCGGCATCCGCTCGGTGGACCCGGAGGAAAAGCGCCTGATCAAGACCCACAAGGTCGATGTGTACGACATGCGCTACATCGACGAAAACGGCATGAAGCGCGCGGTGGAAGCGGCGCTGGCCGGCATCGATGAGAACACCCACCTGCATGTCAGCTTCGACGTCGACTTCCTCGACCCCAGCATCGCACCGGGCGTGGGCACCACGGTGCCGGGCGGGGTGAACTACCGCGAGGCGCAGCTGGTGATGGAGATGATCGCCGACACCGGGCGGATGGGATCGCTGGACATCGTCGAGCTCAACCCCTTGCTGGACAAGCAGAATGCCACCGCCGAACTGGCCGTGGACCTGGTCGAAAGCCTGTTCGGCAAGTCCACCCTGATGCGCGACTGAGGGCCTGGGCTGAACGGATCGCTGGTCCGTTCACACCCGCTCCACGCCGCTGCCGCCAGATTGCACGTCACGCGGCGGAGGTGGCAGTGCGCCCTCCCGCCGAGCGACAGAACCCCATCCGCGAATGAAGCGGTGTAGCGGCGAACCCAAGGAGAAGCCCATGAAGCGCGTAGTTGCCCTGATGCTGTTGTCGATGTTCTCGGTGGCCCTGCTGGCCGGCTGCAATACCGTTGCCGGTGCCGGCAAGGACGTGCAGAAGGCCGGTGAAAAGGTTGAGGACGCCGCCAAGGGCAAGTGAGCCCGGCGCGGGTTGGAAAACGAGAAGGCCGGGGATTTCCCCGGCCTTTTTTTCTGCGCGGCGTCCGCTGCACGAGTGTCGAAGCGGAGTGAACCATTCAAGCAGGTGAGCATGCATTTCATTGCGGGTTGACCGCTGCTCAACAGCCACTGCGGGAAGCTGCAACCACGGTAAGAACGCCGTTGCAACCAAGGACTCCCAGCAATGAACAAAGACATCATTTCCGGTAAGTGGTCGCAGCTGAAGGGCAAGGCGCAGGCCAAGTGGGGCGATCTGACCAACGACGACTTCGACGTGGCCGAAGGCAATGCCGAGTATCTGGCCGGCCGCCTGCAGGAACGCTATGGCTGGGCCAAGGACCGCGCTGAGAAGGAAGTGCGTGAGTTCCAGGACGCAGTGAGCAAGGACTATCCGGACTACAAGTAAGCGCTGACCGCTTACCCCCCACAGCACGACGCCCGCACCGTGAGGTCGCGGGCGTTGTGTTGTCTGGGCCGGGCGATCAGCGCGCCGGCGGGTCCGGGACGTAGCGGTTGGGGAAGGCCTGCGGTTCGCGCGGTAGGCGCGAGGGCGAGTCCACCAGGATGCCGCGCGCACGCAGGTTGCGGGCGCTGTCGTAGCGCAGCTGCAGCACCTGGGCCGGGCTGCGGCTGGCGCGCTCGAAGTCGGTGTCGCGCACCGAGGACTGTTCGCGCGCACCGTGGCCGGTACCCAGCGCCGGGGCCTGAGATCTGCTGGCATGGCCGTCGATGCGGCTGGCACTGGCATCGGCGGCCGCTTCGGCCTGTGCGGCCGGCGCCGGCAATGGCAGGCCACGGCGCAGGATGGGCTCGGGGCGCCAGCGACGTGCCTCTTCGAACACCGCCACGCCGACCACGCCGATGTTGTCCGGGCGGCCGGTGCGGCTGGCATAGCTGCCGCTGGGGCTGCTGAACACGAACTGCGCTACTTCGTCCTGGCTCTTGCGCCAGCCGGTGATGTCGGCGCGCTGGCCGGGATTGAGCACGTAGCCGGTCTGCGAGGGATCGGCATCCTCGCCGGAGATGGCGTTGATGCCGTCCACCGACAGCACCACCAGCACCCGGCGCGGGCTGTCGTTGTACAGGCGCACGGCGTAGCGGTGGCCGCGCTCGCCGGCCACCCAACGCTGGCCGTCGGCGGGATAGCTGCGCAGTTCGGTACCGCGGTCGCGGTCGACCAGGGTCATGCGCACCGGGCCGCCTTCGTAGGCCGGCGGCGGCGGCGGTGCCGGGCGGAAGCCGGCCAGGGGCAGGATCAGCAGCAGGGGCAGCAGGCGTTTCATCGGGCGTCTCCAGCGGGGTTGGGTGAATGAACGCGCCGCCGGTCCTGACGGGGTTGGCCGCCGGCACGGTAAACTGGCCCCGTTCATCGAAGGTTTCCCCACGCAGTCATGACGACCCGAGTCCTTACCGGCATCACCCCCTCCGGCACGCCCCACCTGGGCAACTACGTTGGCGCCATCCGTCCGGCCATCGCGGCCAGCCGCGCGCCGGGGATCGAGAGCTTCTTCTTCCTGGCCGACCTGCACAGCCTGATCAAGTCGCAGGACCCGCAGCGCACCCAGCGCGCGACCCTGGAGATCGCAGCCAGCTGGCTGGCCTGCGGCCTGGACCCGGAACACGTGTGGTTCTACCGCCAGAGCGACATCCGCGAGACGACGGAGCTGATGTGGTTCCTGACCGCCATCGCCAGCAAGGGCATCCTCAACCGCGCGCATGCCTACAAGGCGGCGGTGGACAAGAACCGCGAGGAAGGCCTGGACGAGGACGCAGGCGTCAGCGCCGGCTTGTTCATGTACCCGGTGCTGATGGCTGCCGACATCCTGATCTTCAAGGCCAACCAGGTACCGGTGGGCCGTGACCAGATCCAGCACATCGAGATGGCGCGCGATTTCGCCCAGCGCTTCAACCACGTGTATGGCAAGGAGTACTTCCCGCTGCCGGACGTGGTGATCGACGAGCAGGTGGCGACGCTGGCCGGCCTGGATGGCCGCAAGATGAGCAAGAGCTACCACAACACCATTCCGCTGTTCGTGCCGCGCGAGGAGCTGAAGAAGCTGGTGTTCTCGATCCTGACCGACTCGCGCGCGCCGGGTGAGCCGAAGGACACCGAAGGCTCGGCGCTGTTCCAGATGTACCAGGCGTTCGCCACGCCGGAACAGACCGCGGAATTCGCCAAGGCGTTCGCTGCGGGCATCAGCTGGGGCGATGCGAAGCAGCAGCTGTTCGAGCGCATCGACAGCGAGCTGTCGCCGCTGCGCGAGCGCTACAACGCGCTGATGGCCGAGCCGGAGAAGATCGAAGCGCTGCTCAAGCGCCGTGGCCAGCAGCTGCGCGAGCAGCTGGCGGCACCGCTGCTGGAAGAACTGCGCCACGCCGTGGGCCTGCGCGACCTGTCCACGGCGGGCGACATCGCCAGCGAAGATGCCGGCGTGGCCCGCGTGGCGCCGCCGCAGTTCAAGCAGTACCGTGAGAAGGACGGCCGGTTCTACTTCAAGCTGACCGCCGGTGACGGCACGCTGCTGATCCAGAGCGAAGGCTTCGATTCGCCGCGTGATGCCGGCCAGCTGATTGCCGTGATCAAGCAGGCCGAGCAGGGCGACCAGCTGCAGAGCGAGCTGTTCAAGCTGGACGCCGAGGTGGACGCGGTGCTGGCCGCGCTGGCCGTGCTGCGCGAAGAATAAAGGTCGTGCCGGCCGCTGGCCGGCAATTGCATGGGAAACGCCGGCCAGCGGCCGGCACGACCACGGTATTTGCATAGGGAATGCCGGCCAGCGGCCGGCACGACCGTGGCACAGCGCCCATGGCATGATGTCCGCGCGCCTCCGGCGCGATGACATGGAGTCTGCGATGGCCTGGTTGTCGCTGCTGCTGTTCCTGCCCTGGTTCCTGCTGCTGGGCGGCCTGTACTGGCTGTTCCCGCGCCAGCCGCGCAGCGTGCGGCGGCGCCTGTTCGACGGTACTACCTTGGTACTGGCTTTCGCGCTGAGCATCGTGTCGATGCTGTGGGGCTACCGTATCGGCGTGGTGCAACCCGGTGCCGGCCCGATCTGGCCGCAGGTGCTGGCGGTGCTGTACGCCTACGGCGCATTCCTGGCGGTGCTGGTGCTGGCCCTGCTGCTGCGGCCACGCTGGCTGCACCGGTAGTGCCGGCCGCTGGCCGGCAACGGCAGTCAACGGGCTGCCCCGAGGTTGCCGGCCAGCGGCCGGCACTACCCGACCAAAGCCGCATCGAACCCGGGCCGCCCGCGTGCCTACCATGGGTGTCTGTTCCCGATCCTGCCAGGTGCGTGCCGATGACCGCCGACCCCAGCATCCACACCATCGATACCGGCTTCCAGCGCCCCGACTTCGACGCGGCCTACCTGATCGTTGAAAACGGCCGCGCCGCGTTCGTCGACTGCGGCACCGGGCTGTCAGTGCCGGCCATGCTGCAGGCGCTGGCCGACGCCGGCCTGGGCGTGGATGCGGTGGACTGGCTGCTGCTCACGCACGTGCACCTGGACCACGCCGGCGGTGCGGGCCTGCTGATGCAGCAGCTGCCGAACGCGAAAGCGGTGCTGCACCCGCGCGGTGCTCCGCACATGATCGACCCGACCCGGCTGATCGCCGGTGCCACGGCGGTGTATGGCGCCGAAGAGATCGCGCGCAGCTATGGCCGCATCGAACCGATTCCCGAACAGCGGGTCGTGGTGGCTGAAGATGGCCACCGCATCGACCTGGCCGGCCGCGAGCTGGTGATGCTGCACACGCCGGGGCACGCGCTGCACCACTACTGCGTATGGGATGCGCGCAGCCGCAGCTGGTTCACCGGCGATACGTTCGGCATCTCCTACCGCGAGCTGGACAGCGCGCAGGGCGCTTTCATCTTCCCCACCTCCTCGCCGGTGCAGTTCGACCCGGAGGCGATGAAGGCCTCGATCCGGCGCATGCTGGGCTACGCGCCGCAGGCGATGTACCTGACCCACTACGGGCGGGTGCAGCAGGTGGAGAAACTGGCCGAGGACCTGTTCGAGCAGATCGATGCGATGGCGGCCATCGGCCGACAGTGCGACGGCCGGCCCGACCGCCACCGCTGCCTGCTGGCGGCGTTGCAGGCACTGTACCTGGAACGTGCACAGCTGCATGGCTGTGCGCTGGACGATGCGGCGGTGACTGCGGTGCTGGCGATGGACATCGAACTCAACGCGCAGGGCCTGGCCTGCTGGCTGGACCGCATCCGCCCGTAAGCCCCGCCATGCGTGGATGAGATGGGCCAACGCTGCGCCGTGATGTCACGACCACGTTACACTCTGGTGACTTCCAAGCTAGCCGTGGTATTGCCGTGAATCCGATGCGCGTGTTGCTGCTGTCGTCCTGCCTGTTTGTCGGTGGCCTGGCCCATGCGGCCAATGACCTGCCAGGCGGCGGCATCGATCCGCAGGCGCTGTCTCGCCATGTGCAGGTGCTGGCGTCAGATGAATTCGAGGGCCGCGCGCCGGCCACCGAGGGCGAAGAGCGCACGGTGCAGTACCTGATCGAGCAGTTCCGCAGCTACGGGCTGCAGCCGGGCGGCGTGGATGGCAGCTGGGTGCAGCCGGTGCCGTTGGTGCGCGCGCAGCTGGACGGCCCGGCCAAGGCCAGCCTGGCGCTGAAGCAGGGCCGCCGCGCGCTGACCAACGGCGTGGACGTGACCCTGCAGAGCCTGCAGCCGCGCAAGCGCGTGCAGATCAAGGAGGCACCGCTGGTGTTCGTCGGCTACGGCATCGATGCGCCGGAACGCCACTGGAACGACTACAAGGACGTGGACCTGCACGGCAAGATCGCCGTGGTGCTGATCAACGATGCCGATTTCGAGGCCGATGCGCCGGGCGCGTTCGACGGCAAGGCGGTGACCTACTACGGCCGCTGGACCTACAAGTTCGAGGAAGCCGCACGCCGTGGTGCCGAAGGCGTGCTGATCGTGCACGAGACCGCGCCGGCCGCGTATGGCTGGGCCACGGTGAAGAGCTCGGGCACCTCGCCGCTGTTCGACATCGAGCGCGGCCAGGCCGAAGCGATGGCGCAGCACACGCCGCTGCGTGGCTGGATGCAGCGCGAGCTGGCCGAGGCGATCTTCGCCGACGCCGGCCTCGACTTCGATGCGGAGAAGCGCAAGGCGATGCGCGCCGACTTCCGCCCGGTGGCACTGGACAACGCCAAGCTCAGCGTGGATTTCGCGCTGAAGCGCGAGCAGGTGGTCACCCGCAACGTGGTGGCCAAGCTGCCCGGTGGCGAGCATGGCGACGAGGCGGTGATCTTTTCCGCGCACTGGGATGCCTTCGGCATCGGCCAGCCCGACGCCAAGGGGGACCGCATCCGCCGCGGTGCGATCGACAACGCCACCGGCGTGGCCACGGTGCTGGAGCTGGGCCGGGTGTTCGCTGCCGGCCCGCAGCCGCAGCGCACGCTGTACTTCGTGGCGCTGACCGCTGAAGAGAAGGGCCTGCTGGGGGCCAGCTACTATGCTGCGCACCCGCTGGCGCCGCTGGACAAGACCGCCGCGGTGCTGAACATCGAGATGTTCAGTCCGGATGGCCCGACCCGCGACATCGCGTCGTGGGGCAAGGGCCGGGTGTCGCTGGAAGGCGACCTGGAGCGCGTGGCCAAGGCCCGCGGCCGCAGCTACAGCCCGGACTCGAACCTGGAAGCCGGCTTCTTCTACCGCGCCGACCACTTCGCCTTCGCGCGCCTGGGCGTGCCGGCGATCACCATCGGCCCGGGCCTGGACAAGCTGGACGGTGGGGTTGAAGCCGGCCGCGCGCTGCGCGAGAAGTACTTCGCCGACTGCTACCACCAGGCCTGCGATGCATGGACGCCGAGCTGGGACCCGAGCGGCCACGCCGCCGACACCCTGCTGGTCTACGACCTGGGTGCGGAGCTGGCCAACAGCCGCCGCTGGCCCACGTGGGAAAAGGAATCGGAGTTCCGCAGCGCGCGTGACAAGAGCGAAGCGGCCCGCCGCTGAGGTAGTGCCGGCCGCTGGCCGGCAACTCGCTGCTCTTCCCGGAGGTTCATGAGGTTGCCGGCCAGCGGCCGGCAATACCGAAAGAATGTGGAGGTGTCGGCCAGCGGCCGGCACGAACGGGTGTTCGTCAGCGCCGGCGCAGCAGCTTCCACGCGCCCCAGCCACTGGCGGTGAGCGCTGCCAGATAGCACGCCACCATCGTACGCAGGCCGACCAGCGATCCGCCGTTGTCGCCGCGATGCAGGCGCAACTGCAGCGAGCTGTGGCCGCTGCCCAGGTCCACTGCCAGCTGCAGCGCCAGCGCGACGCAGAACACCAGCAGGGCAATCCCGAAACCGATGCGTGGCCACGTGGCCTGTGCGCTGGGGCGGCGCAGCAGCCAGGCCAGTGCCGTGGCTGCGACCAGCGTCGCCGCGATCCACATCAACGGGGCGGCGGGAGAAGCCGCGGCCACCGGCAGTGCACCGGTGGCCGCGATCACGGCAGCGCGCCTACTTGCGGGTGCCGTCGAGCCAGTTCGGGCCCTTGTTGGTGAGGAAGAACACATAGACCACCAACGATACCGCGATCGTGGCAGTCACGTAGATGGCGAACCAGTCGACGTGGCCGGTCTTCAGCGCGCCCTGGTACAGCAGCGGGGCGGTGCCGCCGAACAGCGAGTTGGCCAGCGCATAGCCCAGGCCCACGCCCAGTGCACGCACGTGGGTGGGGAACAGCTCGGCCTTCACCACCGCGTTGATCGAGGTGTAGCCGGTGAGGATGACGAAGGCCAGCGCCAGGGTCAGGAAGGCCAGGGTGGCGTCATGCTGGTGCGGCAGCTGGGTGATCAGGTACCAGCTGTACAGCACGCCGCCGACGCCGAAGAACACCAGCAGGGTCTTGCGGCCGATGATGTCCGACAGCCAGCCACCGACCGGCTGCAGCACCATCAGGAACGCCAGCACGCCCAGGTTGATCAGGGTGCCGGTCATCGGATCGTTGCCGGCGAAGGCGCTCTGGATCATCTTCGGGCCGTTCACCGAGTAGGTGTAGAAGGCCACGGTGCCGCCGGCGGTGATCAGGAAGCACAGCAGCAGCGGCCGCCACTGGTGCACGAACAGTTCGTACATGGAGCCGGACTTCTGCGCCTTGCCCTCGCGCGCAGCTTCGATCGACGACTCCGACAGCGACTCGTCCATGCCCCGACGCAGCCAGAACACCACCACCGCGGCGATGCCACCGATGCCGAAGGCGATGCGCCAGCCCCACTCGGAGATCTCCGGCTTGCCCCAGAAGGTCAGCATCAGCAGCAGGGTCAGCTGGGCCAGCACATGGCCGCCGACCAGGGTGACGTAGTGGAAGGAGGACAGGAAGCCGCGTCGGCCGGGAATGGCAGCCTCGGACATGTAGGTGGCGCTGGCACCGTACTCGCCGCCGGTGGCGAAGCCCTGCAGCAGGCGCGCGAACAGCAGGATCACGGCGGCCCAGATGCCGATGCTGGCGGCGGTGGGGGTGACGGCGATCAGGAACGAACACAGCGCCATCAGCGTGACCGAGACGGTCAGCGCCAGGCGGCGGCCGTGGCGGTCGGCGAAGCGGCCGAAGAACCAGGCGCCGATCGGGCGCATCAGGAAGGTCGCTGCGAAGATCGCCCACACGTACATCGTGGAGTTCTTGTCGTCCGGCGAGAAGAACTGCGATTCGAAGTACACGGCGAACACCGAGTACACGTAGACGTCGTACCACTCCACCAGGTTGCCGGCGGAGCCTTTGAGTGTGTTGGAGATCGACCGGCGCAGGGCGGCGCGGTCGTTGGCGGGGACGGCGGGTTGGGACGTGGTGCTCATCTGGGTGGAAATCCTCGATGCGGCGCGTCCGTGCGCAGGGAAAACGGCGCCCGGTCATCGGGACGGCGCGACCGGGCAGCCTTCTTGGTACTGCATCGGCCGTCAACACGGGGTAGCAGACCAGCGCAGGGTGCATGGATGGATGACAGCGTGCCACCGTACGGGGTGCCGGACCATACTCAAAACGTCCTAGAATCCGCCTTCCCCCGGCTCCCTGGTGTGTCATGTCGGCTCCCCCCTCTTCGTCTGCGGCTGCCCCCCGGGGTGGCCTTGTCGCGCTGGCGCTGCTGCTGGTCTATGTGGTGTGGGGTTCGACCTACCTGGGCATCGCCAAGGCCCTGCATGGCGGCGCGCTGCCGCTGACGATGGTGTCCGGCAGCCGCTTCATCGTCGCGGGCGGCCTGATGTTCCTGGCGCTGCGCCTGTTCTGGAAGCTGCCCAACCCGACACTGCGGCAGTGGCGCAACCTGGTCATCATGGGCGTGACCATGCTGGTGCTGGGCAACGGCATGGTGGTGCTGGCCGAGCGTGAGGTGTCCTCGGGCCTGGCCGCCACCGCGGTGGCCTCGGTGCCGCTGTGGATGGCACTGTTCTCGGCGTTGCGCGGCCAGCACGCCAGCCGCGGTGAATGGCTGGGCATCGCCATCGGCTTCCTCGGGGTGGTCTGGCTCAATGCAGGCAGCAGCCTGACCGCTTCGCCGACCGGGCTGGTGCTGCTGCTGATCGCGCCGATCGGCTGGGCCTTCGGTTCGGTGTGGGCACGCGGGCTGGACCTGCCGGGCCCGTTCATGACGGCGGCCGGGCAGATGATCTGCGGTGGCGTGCTGCTGGTGCTGATCGGGCTGGCGGTCGGCGAGCGCCCGACCACGCTGCCCGATACCGGTGGCCTGCTGGCGATGGCCTACCTGTGCGTGTTCGGCTCCATCGTCGCGTTCACCGCCTACGTGTGGCTGCTGCAGAACGTGCGCCCGGCGCTGGCCGGCAGCTATGCGTACGTCAATCCGGTGATCGCGGTGCTGCTGGGCGCGCTGCTCAACGGTGAGCGCTTCGGCTGGCGCGACCTGCTGGCGATGGCGGTGATTCTCCTGGGTGTGGTGGTACTGACGATGGCAAGGACGCGCAAGAAATGAGCATGGACGAGAAAGAACAGCGCCGGGGCCTGCTGGTCACGGCCTCCACCTTCGTCATCTGGGGCCTGGTGCCGGTGTACTGGCACCTGCTCAATGAGGTGCCGTCGTTCCAGATCATCGCCCACCGCATCATCTGGAGCACCGTGCTGGTGCTGGGCTGGCTGCTGCTCAGCGCACGCCTGGGCTGGTGGCGCAAGATCGCCGCGCAGCCGCGCGCGCTGCCGATCCTGCTGGTCTCGAGCCTGACCATCGCGTTCAACTGGGGCCTGTACATCTGGGCGGTCAACGCCGGCCATGTGATCGAGACCAGCCTGGGCTATTTCATCAACCCGCTGGTGAACGTGCTGCTGGGCGTGCTGGTACTGAAGGAGCGGCTGCGCCGCCTGCAGTGGGTGGCGGTGGCGATGGCGGCGGTGGGCGTGGCGTGGCTCACCATCGACGCCGGCACGCCGCCGTGGATCGCGTTGGGCCTGGCCTGTTCGTTCGGCCTGTATGGGCTGTTGCGCAAGCTGGTCTCGGTCGACCCGGTGGCGGGGCTGGGCGTGGAGAGCATGTACCTGTTCCTGCCGGCGCTGGCCTTTGCGATCTGGGCCGAGAACGGCCATGGTGGCGCGTTCTTCCATGGCTGGGGCTGGCGCAACGACCTGCTGCTGATCTTCGGTGGCGTAGTGACTGCTGTTCCACTGATCGGCTTTGCCTACGGTGTGAAGCGCATTCCGCTGTCGCTGGTCGGCATCCTCCAGTACATCGCACCGAGCCTGCAGCTGCTGCTGGGCGTGTTCTTCTTTCATGAAGCGTTCGATACCGCCAAGGCGATCGGCTTTGCCGCGATCTGGGCCGGCCTGATCCTGTTCGTCGGCGACAACATCCGCACGATGCGCGCCAAGCGGTAGCGCAGGCGTAGCTACGGGGTCGGATCCCTCCCCAACGCGGAGGGCTCTGACCCCGCCTTCGCGCAAAAAGAACGGCGCCCCGAGAGGCGCCGTTCTGCTTCCAGCCATGGCCAGGAGAGAGATGGCCGTGGTGGGAACGCGAATACAGATGATGGGCGCGCGATTCTAGAGGGTTTCCATTGGCAACGGTCCGGCAGCGTGCCGCCAAGATGAATCGCGTCCAACAATCCACAGACGCATGACAGAAAAAAGGACGGAGCCTTCGCTCCGTCCTTGCGGGTGTGCCGCCGCGAAGGCGGGGGCTCAGGTTTCGCGCAGCGCCGTGGTGATCGGCAGGCGCGCCGCGCGCAGTGCCGGGAACAGGCCGCCGACCAGGCCGATGCCCAGTGCCCATTTCAGGCCGGTCCACAGCAGTTCCGGCGACACGTGGAACTTGAACACCACCGCGCTGAAGTTGCTGCCGATGGTGGACACGCTGTAGCCGTTGAACAGCAGCCACGCCACCGCGCAGCCGAGCAGGCCACCGAGCAGCGCCAGCAGCATCGTTTCCAGCATCACCGCCGTCACCACAGGCAGGCCGCGGAAGCCGATCGCACGCATGGTGGCGATTTCGCGGGCGCGCGTGGCCACGGCCGCATACATGGTGTTGAGCGCGCCGAACACCGCACCCACCGCCATGATCGTGCCGATCACCTTGCCGAGGATGTCGATCAGCTTGGTCAGCCCGCCGCCCTGCTTGCTGTAGTAGACGCGGGTGGTTTCCACGTCCAGTTTCAGGCGCGGGTCGGCGGCGACGGCGGCCTTGAACTGCTCGAAGCCAGCCTTGCCCTCGGTGCGCACGCTGATCGACTGCCAGGCGCTGCGCTGGTAGGTGGTGGCCAGCGTATCGGCGTCGGTCCACAGTTCCGAATCATGCGCATCGCCGGTGGCGAATGTGCCGACCACGGTCCAGGTCTGGTTGCCCAGGGTCAGCGTCCTGCCGACCTCCATGTCGCGGAACTGGCCCTTGGCGCCCTGGCCGACCACGATCTCGCGCAGGCCAGTGGCGAACTTGCGGCCCTCAACGATCTTGACCTTGTCATGCACCGCCCACGCCTGCGGGCCGACGCCGCGGAACTGCGCGTTGACGTCGGTGCCATCGGACTTCGACACCAGATTGACCACCTGCGACAGCTCCGGCGACAGCAACGGCCGGCCCTGCGCATCGCGGCTGATCCCGGGCAGGGTGGACAGCATCGGTACCTGCTCGCGGGTGATCACCGAGTTGGTCTCGGCCTGCGAGCCCCCGCGCAGCACGATGGCGGTGGTGTCATCGCCGGTGTTGTTGAGCGTGGCCTGGAAGCCTTCGCCCATCGCCAGCATCGCCACCAGCACGCCGACCACGCCGGCGATGCCGACCACGATCACCGAGGACGCGCCCCAGCGCTGCGGCAGGCTGGCCACGCCGATGCGGGTGGCGGCCAGCGCCAGCCGTCCACCGCGGGTCAGCAGCAGCCACAGCGCCACCAGCACGGCCACGGCCAGTACGCCGATCCACGGCAGGCCGATCCACAGCACCAGGCCGACCGCCAGCAGCAGCACCGTCACGCCGTTGCCCAGCCACTTCTTGAGTTTGCTCTTGAACATGTCGGTGTCCTCCTCAGCGGCCGGCCAGTGCGTCGACGATCTTCAGGCGCTTGGCACGCAGCGCCGGCAACAGGCCGACGATGATGCCGATCACCACGATCAGGCCCAGCCCCATCAGCCAGGTCGGCGTCGGTACGTGCGGCGGCAGCATGCCCATGCTCTTCGGCCCGATCGCCGGCAGGATCAGCGCGGCCAGGCCCATTCCGATCAGGCCGCCCAGGCCGATCAACAGCACCGACTCCACCATCACCAGGGTCAGCACGGTGCGGTCCTTGAAGCCCAGCGTCTTCAGCGTGGCCAGCTCCGGCACGCGCTCGCGCACCGCCTGCGCCATGGTGTTGCCGGTCAGCAGCAGCAGGGTGAAGAACACCGCGCCCATGATCGACGTGACGATCATGCCGATGTCCGCGAACTGCTTGACGAAGGCCTGCTGGAACGCCGATTCGGTCTGGGTCTTGGTCTCGTGGTCGGAGTTGGCCGAGATCGCATCGATGGCCTGAGCCACCCGCGAAGAGTGGTCCGGGTTGTCCAGCGTCACCGTGTACCAGCTCACCTGGTTCTTGATGTAGTCGTTGGATTCATCGAAGTACTTCCAGTTCATCATCAGCTGGCGCTCTTCGTTGGCGGCCAGCGCACGGTCCTTGGAGCGGTAGATGCCCTTCAGCACCAACGGCCAGTCGTTGCTGCCGCCGCGCGGGAAGATCGTGGCCTGCAGCGGGATGGTATCGCCGATCTTCCAGCCGAACTGCTTGGCCAGGGTCTCGCCCACGATGGCGCCGGTACGGGTCTGCTTCCAGTCTTCCAGCTGCGCCGGGTCGATCTGCAGTTCGCGGTAGACGTCGAAGTAGTTGGGCGACACCGAGAAATTCGGGAAGAAGTTCTTCGGGTCCTGGTAGATGCCGCCGAACCACATGCCATAGGCCACGTCGCGCACGCCGGCGACCTGGCGCACCTGGGTTTCCAGGCGGATCGGCAGCGACTGGGTGATCGACAGCCGAGAAGCGACCACCAGGCGGTTGGCCCCTTCCACGCTGCCACCGGACGAGAACGCCACGCGCACCGAATCGAGCATGCCGAACAGCAGGAACGCGGCCACCACCGAAAGCAGGGTCAGCAGGGTACGGGTGCGGCTGCGGAACAGCTGTGCCCACACCAACGAGAAGTATTTCATCGCCGTGGCCTCCGTCAGTGGGCCAGCGGCGCGTCGGCCAGCTCGCCCTTGTCCAGGTGCACCGTGTGGGTGGCGTACTCGGCAGCCTTCGGGTCATGGGTGACCATGATGATGGTCTTGCCGTGCTCGCGGTTGAGCTGCTGCAGCAGGCCGAGGATCTCCTCGGCGGACTGGCGGTCGAGGTCGCCGGTGGGTTCGTCGCAGATCAGGAAGGTCGGGTCGGAGACGATCGCGCGGGCGATCGCCACGCGCTGCTGCTGGCCGCCGGACAGCTCATTCGGGCGGTGGCTGCGGCGGTCGGCCAGGCCGACCAGGGTCAGCGCGATCTCGGCATTGCGGCGGCGCTGAGCGGCATTGAGGTGGGTCAGCAGCAGCGGCAGTTCCACGTTCTTCTGCGCGGTCAGCATCGGCATCAGGTTGTAGAACTGGAACACGAAGCCGACATGGTGGCTGCGCCAGGTCGACAACTGGCCGCCGCTCATCTGGTCGATGCGCTCGCCCTCGATGCTGATCTCGCCGCCACTGGGGTTGTCCAGGCCGCCGATCAGGTTGAGCAGGGTGGTCTTGCCCGAGCCGGACGGGCCCATCAGCGCGACGAAATCGCCGCTGGCGATTTCCAGGTCGATGCCGTGCAGCACCTGCACTTTCTCGGGGCCACGCTGGTAGGTCTTGGTGATGTTGCGCAGTGAAACCAGGGTCGACATGGGTGGTTCTCCACGGAAGGCGGGAAACGGGGAAGCGCACCCGCGATGGCCGCGGGCGAGCGTCGAGCGGTGCTGCCGGCGGCGCCCACGGGCGCCAGGCCGTTACTGCGCTTGTTTCTGTTGCACCTTGGCGCCATCGCGCAGGGTGTCCGGCGGGTTCACCACCACCGATTCACCGGCGCTCACGCCCTTGAGGATCTGGCGGTCCTTGCCCATCGCCTGGCCAGCCTCGACCGTGCGCTGCTGCACGCGGTTCTCGTCACCCAGCACGAAGGCCACCGAGGCGCCGTCGCGCTGCACCACGGCGCCGCCCGGCACGCGCACGCCCTGCGGCTTGGCCGCGGCCTGCAGCTGCGCCTGTTCCAGGAAGCTGACGCGCACGCCCATCTCCGGCACGATGCGCGGGTCCTTCACCTTCAGCGCCACGCGGACCTTCACCGTGGCCTTGCCGCGGTCGGCGGTGGGGATGATGGCGATCACCTCGCCGGGAATCTTCCATTCCGGGTAGGCGTTGAGGATGGCTTCCACCGGCATCTTCGGCTGCACGCGGCCGATGAAGGCCTCGCCGACCTCGACTTCGATCTCCAGCGAGTCCATGTCGACGATGGTGCCGATGCCGGTGCGGGTGAAACCACCGCCCGCCGACAGCGGCGAGACGATTTCACCCGGCTGCGCCGCCTTGGCGGTGACCACGCCGGAGAACGGCGCGCGTACCACGTTGTTGTCCACGCCAAGGTCGGCGATGGCCAGCTGGTCCTGGGCGACCTTGACGTTGCGCTGCGCGGTATCCAGCTGCGCACGCAGGCTGTCGCGCTGGGCCACGGCCTGGTCGTACTGCGAGTGCGACACCAGCTGCTGGCCGACCAGCGCCTGCAGGCGGCTGGCTTCGGCGGCGGCCTGCCTCTGCTGCGCCTGCAGCCCGGCGACCTGGCTGCGTGCGGCCTGCAGCTGCGAGGCGTACAGGCTGCGCTGCGCGTCGGCGTCGATCGGGTCCAGCGTGGCCATCACCTGGCCAGCCTCGACCCGCATGCCTTCTTCGATCATCACCTCGCGCACCTTGCCGGTGATCTTGGCCGATACCGTGGCCATGCGCCGGGCGACCACGTAGCCGCTGGCGTCGAGCACCGAGCTGCTGGCGCTGCCCTGCTGGATGGCCACCGCCGGCGCGGTTTCCACCTCCACGGCCGGCGCGCGGCCGAACACGAAGGCCACGGCGGCAGCAAGCAGCAGCACGACCACGATGATCGCGATCCACAGCCAGCGGCGGCCACCGCCATTGCCTCCGGAGGCCGGCGGCGGCGACTTGCGGTCGATACGGAGTTCCTTCAACAGCTCGGCAGAAGCGTTCATTCGTTCCATCACAGGCGTTCGGGCGGGTGTGGCCGGAAGGGCGGACGGCGGCGGTTCCGGCGGTGGAGCGTGCGGCACAGCATGAAGGCAGGCACAGCGATGACGGCAGTGACAGCTGTCACCCGATGACACTGACGGCGGCAACTGCGAAATGTGACCACGGCGGCACAGGATGGCAACGTTCCCCGCTACCGGTACTGCCCATGGATCCGATCGCCCCATTGTCGGCCCGCCGCAGCGGCGCCGCCAAGCGTACCGTGATCTGCGCCCGGTTGCGCCGGTGCCGCCCGGCCGGCACCGGCGCCTGCGCGCAGGCAGCTGAACTGGCATGATCGGCGGCGATCGTCCCCGCCTGGAACCGCCCGTGCCCTCGACATGGCTTGCCTCGCTGCTGCGCCCCGCGCCGGACTCGGCGGTGGCCGATACGCTGCGCCGGGGAAAATCGCCCTGGAGCGAGGCAATCCACTTGCTGTGGTCGGTGTGGATCTTCCTGACGCCCTTGCTTGGCCACGGCTTCACCCTGCGCTGGCTGCTGCTGACGCTGGCCAGCTATCCGGTGTTCCTGCTGCTGTACGCCAAGGTGATGGTGGCGCCGCGCCATCACGCTCCGCGCTATGCACTGGGCCTGATCGCGATGTCGCTGGTGCTGCTGCCCTGGTACCCGTCCGGGCTGACCTACTTCGTGTTCGGCTGCGTGCTGCTGCGGGTGAGCGGACGCGGTGGCTGGTGGCAGTATCTGCTGCAGCTCACTGGCCTGAATCTGCTGTTCTGCAGCCTCGCGCTGCTGTTCCAGTACCCATGGCAGAGCCTGGTCTGGATCCCGGCCGTGTCCTATATCGTGGGGCTGGTCGTGAACGTGGAAGCGCTCAACCAGCAGAAGGATGCGGCACTGCAGCTGTCGCAGGACGAGGTGCGGCGGCTGGCGGCCACGGCCGAGCGCGAACGCATCGGCCGCGACCTGCATGACCTGCTCGGCCACACCCTGTCGCTGATCACGTTGAAGCTGGAGCTGGCGCGCAAGCTGCACGACCGCGGCGACGCGCGCGCGCGGCTGGAGATCGGCGAGGCCGAGGCCATCGCCCGCGAAGCGCTGGCACAGGTCCGCAGCGCGGTCACCGGCATCCGCGCCAGCGACCTGGCCGGTGAGCTGGCGTCGGCGCGGCTGCTGCTGGAATGCCAGCAGGTCCACCTTCAATACGCACCACCACCGGCGATGCCGGTGGATGTCGAACGCGGTCTGGCGCTGGTGCTGCGCGAGGCCGCAACCAATATCGTGCGCCATGCACAGGCGACACAGGCACGGGTGGAGTTCATGCTGGAGGGACGCATGCTGGCGATGCAGATCCGCGACGATGGCCGTGGCGGCGTGCAGGCCGAGGGCAACGGGCTGAGCGGCATGCGCGAACGCGTGGCCGCCCTGGGAGGCAGCCTGCAGGTACAGTCCGCAAGGGGCGAGGGCACGCGACTGACCGTGCGCGTGCCACTGGCTGCCGCGACCACACCGTTGCCGCCGGGAACGCCGCCGTCGCTGACGCAGGACGGTGCCGCATGATCCGCATCCTGCTGGCCGAGGACCAGGCGATGGTACGCGGCGCACTGTCGGCGCTGCTGGGCCTGGAGCCGGATATCGAGGTGCTGGGCAGCGCCGCCGACGGCGAAACCGCGTGGCGCATGCTGCAGCAGTTGCAGCCGGACATCCTGGTGACCGACATCGAGATGCCGGGCCTGTCCGGGCTCGAGCTTGCCCAGCGCATCGCGCGCCACGAGCTGCCGATCAAGGTGGTGATCGTGACCACCTTCGCCCGCGCCGGCTTCCTGCGCCGCGCGCTGGAAGCCGGCGTGCTGGGCTACCTGCTGAAGGATGCACCGGCCGAGAACCTGGCCGATGCACTGCGCAAGGTGAAGCAGGGCATCCGTGCGATCGACCCGCAGCTGGCGCTGGATGCATGGTCACAGGCCGATCCGCTGACCGACCGCGAGCGCCGCGTGCTGCGGCTGGCGGGCGAGGGCCGTACCGCCAGCGAGATCGCCGAGCAGCTGGGCTTGTCGCACGGTACGGTGCGCAATTACCTGTCCGAGTGCATCGGCAAGCTGGGTGTGGCCAACCGGATCGAGGCGTACCGGCTGGCGCGGCAGAAGGGGTGGCTGTAGCGGCGTGCGCCGACGCACGGGTAGCGCCGGGCGCTGCCCGGCGGATCATTTCCGCGCCTGTGGAGAGGTGTCACTTTCTTTGCTCGTGCAAAGAAAGTAACCAAAGAAACACGCCGCCAGAGCGCGAGCCGTCGCTACGCGACGGTTCCCTGCGCTTCTCGGCGAATCAGGGGACGGCGCCGAACTCGCTGCGCTCAGACACCGGCGCCTCTACGCCCCTGATTCCCCTGCGATGCTCGGCTCGCTAAAAGGCGGACCCAACGTCAAAGGCAGAAGCAGCACCCAGTAGATCCACGCCATGCGTGGATGCTCTTGCTGTTGATCTTGACCTTCCAGTCCGCCTTGAGCGCAGGGTACCGGCGTGCGCAGCACGTCGACTCGCGCCCCCGGCGGCGTGTTTCTTTGGTTACTTTCTTGATGGCGCACATCCATGTGCGCCACCCTACGGGCCGGCTACGCCGTTCCACGCTGCTCCTGCAGCGTGGTGCACGCGCAAAGAAAGTGACACCCCCGCGGTCGCGGAAACAACCCGCCGGGAACTCCCGGCGAACCCGATCATCACTCCTTGCCGCGCGCCATCGCCTGGAACACCCCGTCACGCCGCACCCACAGGTGGAACAGCGCCGCACCCACATGCATCAGCACCGTGGCAAACAACACATAGGCCAGCAGGCTGTGCGCATTGCGCAACGCGGCATACAGCGCCGGAGTGTGCGGCACGATCGGCGGCAGGTGCAGGCCACCCCACAGCACGATCGGGTAGCCGCCGGCCGACAGCATCGCCCAGCCGATCAGCGGCATCGCCAGCATCAGTGCATACAGCATCCAGTGCGAAGCCTTGGCCGCCATCACCTGCCACACCGGAAGATCCGCCGGCAGCGGCGGCGGGCGATGCCGCAGCCGGTTGTAGAGGCGCAGCAGCACCAGTACGCCGAGGGCGATGCCCAATGGGCGGTGCAGGTCGATCAGCATCGGCCGCAGGTGCAGCGAGGCGACCATGGTCACACCGATGAACAGCATGGCAATGATCATCAGCGCCATGGACCAGTGCAGCACCCGCGCCAGCAGGTTGAAGTGGCCGTTACCGGTGCTCATCGTGCGGCCTCCTTCGGTGGCTCGACGTTACCGCTGGCGCGCTCGCGTTCGCGGCGGTTGAAGGACTGCGAATAGACCGCCGAGCGTGCCGCCAGGATGGGGTCGTCACTGCCGCGCACGCCGCTGGGCAGGATCAACGGATCGAAGTTGATCTGGCCACACGCACCCTGTTCCTGCGATTGCATGTGGTCCAGGCTGAGCACGCCGGCCACCACCTGGTCACGTGATTCCGGCCAGGGTACCGATGGATCGTCGATGGCATCGCCGGGCTCGGCAGTGGTCACGACCAGGTTCCAGCGCACCGGGCCCTTGGCCAGGCGCTGCTGCAGTTCCTCGCTGAGGAAATCGACGCTGGCCTGCTTGCGCGTTTCCGCGTCCATTTCCACTACCGGTGCCTGCGGCTGCCAGCGCCAGCGCACCGCACGCTTCTGGCCCTGCGCGTTGGTGAACCAGAAGCTGTTGACACTGTTGAAGGTGGTGTCGGCCCAGCTGCTGGTCCAGGGTGCCGTCTTCGCCCACTGCTGGAACGCCTGTGCGCTCGGGTACCTGGCCAGCACCGCCGCCATCTTCTGCGGGTCGGGCTTGCCGGTGGCCGGGTCGGGAATGGAGGCACGGGTCTGCTCGTAGAACGCCTCGGCGCTGGGCACAGCGAAGAACGGGAAGCTGTTCATCGCCATCCGCCATTCCTGGCCATCGTCGCTGACCAACTGCACCGCCAGGCTGCGCACGCGTGCGGTGTTGTCGGCGCCGTAGGGATCACCGCCACCGATCGACAGGCGGCCCATCACCGGTACGCGGGCCTGCGAGAACACCCGCGCGCTGGACAGGGTGGGGGCCTGCGCGCTGGGTTCGAACCAGCCGCTTACGCAGATGCCCTTGCTGTGCGCACGACGGAAGCCCGGATGGGCCGGGCCGGTGGCCTCGATGGTGTCGGTGAAGCGCTGCGCGGTGAGGCGGTCGCCCATCCAGCCGGCCAGCCAGGCGAAGGCCAGCGCGACGCCACCCAGGATGAGTGCGATCAATGCGATCCAGAGCAGCGGCGAATGCCTGCGCGGTGCGCCTGCCGTCTGGCCGGCGCGGGTGTAGCGGAAGAGCGACATGGTCGGAGTCCTGCCTTCACGGAGCGTGTGGGTGGTCGACCCTCACATCCTCGCAGAACCCGGCCGGGGCCGGAATTCAATTTTTCGTCAGATTTGCCGACCCCGCTTGGGGACGCGCCGGGCCGTGCCCGGCGCCGCCATCATGCGTAACGCGCCTTGAGCATCGCCCACGCCGAACGCAGGGCCAGCGCCTCGCCACCGGCCGGGCGTCCCGGGCGCTCGCCGTCGTTCCAGGCGTACACGTCCAGATGCGCCCAGCGCTGGCCGTCTTCGAGGAAGCGTTCCAGGTACAGCGCGGCGGTCACCGAGCCGGCCATGCGCGAACCGGCGTTGGCCAGGTCGGCGATGCCGCTGCTCAGGTAACGCAGGTAGGGGCGCCACAGCGGCATGCGCCAGACCGGGTCACGGGTGGCGTCGCCGGCCTGCAGCCACTGCTGGGCCACGCTGTCGTCATTGCTGAAGAGCGCCGGCAGGTCCGGACCCAGCGCAATGCGTGCAGCGCCGGTAAGGGTGGCGAAGTCCAGCACCAGGTCAGGCTTCTGCTCGCTGGCGAAGGTCAGCGCATCGCACAGGATCACCCGGCCTTCGGCGTCGGTGTTGTCGATCTCCACGCTCAGGCCCTTGCGGGTGGCGATCACTTCGCCCGGGCGGAACGCATCCGGGCCGATCGCGTTTTCCACCGCCGGCACCAGCAGGGTCAGGCGCACCGGCAGCCCGCGCGCCATCACCAGGCCGGCCAGCGCCAGTGCATGCGCGGCGCCGCCCATGTCCTTCTTCATGTTGCGCATGCCGTCGGCCGGCTTGATGTCCAGCCCGCCGGTATCGAAGCAGACGCCCTTGCCGACCAGCACCAGCGCCGGATCGGTGTCCTTGCCCCAGCGCAGCACGACCAGGCGCGGCGCGCGGTGCGACGCACGGCCGACGGCGTGGATGGCCGGGAAGTTCTGCTTCAGCAGTTCATCGCCGGTGATCGCCTCGACCTGCGCGCCATGGGCAGCGGCCAGGGCACGCGCGGCGTCTTCCAGCTGCTGCGGGCCCATGTCTTCGGTCGGGGTATTGACCCAGTCGCGCACGCGCAGGCTGGCAGCGATCAGGTCGGCCACTTCCCCGGACGGTGCCGCCACCAGCTGTGCCGGCGCACGGTTGCGCTTGCGGTAGCGGTCGAAGCGGTAGCTGCCCAGGCCCCAGCCCAGCTGCAGCAGTGCCTGTTCGGCGGCCGGCAGTTCGTTGGCCAGCTGCCACACGCTGCCTTCGGGCAGTGCGTGCGGGGCGTGCGCATAGCTGTAGGCATCGGCGCGGTCGCCGACGCCGATCACGGCGCCGGCCAGGCCATCGGCGCCCGGCAGCAACGCCACGCTGTGCGCGCCGGCGCTGAAGCCCTGCGACGCCAGCCAGGCCTGGGTGGCGGCCGGTTGGCCGTCCTTCCAGGCCGCGAACTGTTCGCGGTCCAGCACGTACAGCGGCAGTGCTGCGCCGCTGTCGGCGGTGAAACCAGTGATCTCGCTCATGCGTCAGGTACTCCGGGATGCGGCGGCGTCGAGGTTGGCGTCCAACCAGTCGGCCAGGCCGGTGAGGGTGTCGAACTGCAGGTCCGGCTGCAGCTGCGGATGGGTCCAGGTGGCTGCGTCGCGGTTGATCCAGCAGCCGCGCAGGCCGGCGGCGATCGCCCCGGCCACGTCCATCTCGGCGTGGTCGCCGACATGCAGTACCTGTGCCGGCACCACGCCGAGGCGGGTGCAGGCAGCGTGGAAGATGCTTGCTTCGGGCTTGGCCGCGCCGTGTTCGCGCGCGCCCAGCTGGAAGGCGAAGTGATGGGCCAGGCCGATCCGTTCCAGGTCGGCATTGCCATTGCTCAACGCAGCCACCGGCACCCGCGCGGCAATCCGCGCCAGCGCATCGATCGCATCGGGGTAGCACTCGACCTGGTTGCGCGCGGCGTAGAACACCTCATACGCCGGCTCCAGCAGGTCCAGGCTGGCGCCACTGCTGTGCAGCGCTTCGTGCAGGGTCAGCCGGCGCAGTTCGCTGAGGTCGTGGTGCAGATGCGGGTGGGCGTGGTACAGCCGCTCGCGCAGTTCGCGCATCGCGGCCACCGGATACATCGCGGCGGTGGCGGGGCTGTGTTCACGCATCCATGCGTGCAGGACCTGCTCGATGCGGGCGCCGATCGGAGCGAACGGCCACAGCGTGTCGTCGAGGTCGAGGGTGATGGCTTGGACGGGGAAATTCACCCCGCCATTCTACGCCTGCCCGCGCGGGCTTTCATTCCAGCAGCCGCGCCCAGCCCTGGGTGCCATCCAGCCGTGCCAGCACCAGTTTGATGCATACCAGCAGGGGCACCGCCAGCAGCAGGCCGATCATGCCCCAGGCCCAGCCGAACACCATCAGCGCCAGGATCAGCACCAGCGGTGACAGCTTCATGCGCCGGCCCAGCACGATCGGGGTCACCATCTGCCCTTCCAGCGTGTGCAGGGCCAGGTAGGCGGCGGCCGGCAGCAGCGCCTGCAGCGGGTCGGGGAATTCCACGAAGCCCATCAGCAGCATCAGCGCCACGCCGATCAGCGGGCCCACGTAGGGCGCAAAATTCAGCAGCGCGGCGACCGTGCCCCACAACAGCGCTTCCTGCAGGCCGATGCCGAGCAGCATCAGCACGCCGGCGAACACCAGCCCGACCAGCGTATTGATCACGCTGATGGTCAGCACATAGCGCGAGACCTCGCGCTCGATCGAACGCAGGATGTCGGTGGTGAAGCGCTGCTGCTGGCGGTTGGGCAACAGGGCGATCGCCGCGCGCTGCAGGCTCTGCCCGTAGATCATGAAGAACAGCGTCAGCAACACCACCGCCAGTACCGATGCCGCCAGTCGGGGGGCACGGGTCAGCATGCGGTACGGGTCGTCCAGCTGGGTGCGGATCACCTGCACCTTGTGGTTGCTGTCACCGCCGGCCACGCGCGCGAAGTTCTCCGCGGCCTGGTTGGCCTGCTGCACCGGCTTGGTCAGGTTCTGTACCTGGCGGGCGACCTTGCGCAGCTGCTGCGGCGCTTCCTGCGCCCATTCCATCGCCGGGCCGATCAGCTGCACTGCCAGCGAACCGGTCACGCCCAGGCCGGCGCCGAGGATCAGCAGTGCGCCCAGGGCGCGCGGAATCCACAGCTTCTGCAGCAGGCGCAGGATCGGATTGCCGACCAGCGCGAAGAACATCGCCAGCAGCACCGGCAGGATGATGTCCTGCGCGGCCCACAGCGTGTATCCGACGGCCAGCGTTGCCAGCACCACCAGTGACATCGGCCCGCGCGGGCGCGAGGGAGGCGGCAGCGGCGCGTCCGGTTCCTGTGGATCGGCCGGTGACGGGGACAGGAGGGACTCGCTCATCGACGCACCAGCCGGAAAGGGAAACGCATTATCCGCCGGCCGTCTGCGGCACGGCGGTTTCCATGGATCAACGTTCGGACAGCTCGGTGGCCGCTTCGGCCGGACGCGGTTCGCGCAGCTCCGCTTCCGGCACCGGTCGCGGCGCCGGTGCGGGCCGTGCGTCGGCGGCGGAGACGGCTGCCTGCGCCTGTTCGCTCGCATCGCCGGCTTCTTCGGCCGCGTCGTCGGCTGTGGCTGCCGCCTGTGCCGCCATCGCGGTGGCGAACGCCGCCTGTGCGCTGGCGAACAGGTTCGAGACCGAACCGGCCATCTGCAGCCAGCGCGCACCGTTCACCTTGCCTGGCACTTCCAGCTTGCCGGCGATGAAACCGCCGGCCAGTCCGACCACGACGATGCGCAGCGGCGACCAGCCCCGGCGCCAGACCTGGCTGAGCGTGGACCAGTGGTCCTGGGTTTCGACCAGGCGCACGGTCACCACCTGTTCGCAGCGTTTTACCCGCCGCTGCAGCGCACCGAACTTCATGGCTTGCCCTCGGGCAGCTGCACCTCGGCATCCGGATCGTCCTCGCTGGGCTCGTCGAACAGCCCCAGGCGTGACAGTTGGCGCCGGGTGGCGTGCATGCCGGTGTGGTGGAAGAAGTAGGACACCCGCCAGATGGCATAGCCGGTGACGGCC
This sequence comes from Stenotrophomonas sp. FSL W7-1447, assembly GCF_037966425.1. NCBI lineage: Bacteria > Pseudomonadati > Pseudomonadota > Gammaproteobacteria > Lysobacterales > Lysobacteraceae > Stenotrophomonas > Stenotrophomonas sp. FSL W7-1447. The sequence goes on from NZ_CP150199.1 coordinate 379,425, forward strand.
AGGCTCAGCAGCGAGGTGATCAGCAGCGCCTGCAGCCAGCTCAGCCCCCAGCTCTGCAGCAGCGCGATGAGGGTGGCCGCCATCAGCAGCCAGGCCGAGGCACCAAATACGATCGCCACGCCGGCCCAGGCCAGCGCACGGCCGAAGGCACTGCGGGCCAGGGCGAAGTCGGCCGAGGCCAGCCGGCGCAGCGAGCGCACGGTGTGCTTGGCCGAATCGGCGGCGGCACGACCGGCCGCGCCGACCTGGCGGATGCTCTCATCCAGCGGCGGGGTGGCCGCCGGATCAGGGGCTTGCGCGTTGTCTTCGCTCACGCCGCGGCTTACTTGTCGCTGCTGCCGCGGGCCAGCTTGGCAATGATCCAGCCGGTAGCGAAGGCGACGCCGAACGAGGCCAGCGGACGCTCGCGGATCAGCTCGGCGGCGCTGTCGATCAGGTCCTTGCCCTTGTCCATCAGTGCGTCGACCTGTTCCTTGGCGGCGGCACCGCCGAACTCGGCGGCGGCCAGGCCGGACAGCGCGCTGTCGGACAGCTCGGCCTTCACGTTGGCCTTGCCGATGCGCAGCTCGTCGGTTGCTGCACCGGTGGCGCCCTTGATCGCACCGCCGGCGGCGCTGGCGGCCTGCTTCAGGTGGGAACCGGCTTCACCCAGGTGTTCCTTCAGGTTCTCGGTATTGGTGGGGCTCATCGAATCACTCCTGTTGCGATGGGGGAACGGGCGTCGGCGGTGCCGACCTGGACTGACAGCAATACCATTGCCAGGGTATAGGGGGTGTTACGGCAGGGCGATCAGCGCATCACGAGCTGGCCCTGCTGCTGGCCGTTGTTGCGCAGCACGCGCACCACCAGGGTCGGCGGGCGTTGCTGGAAGTTGGCACGCCAGCTGGCCAGATCGGCGAACTCACCGACGGTGGCGTCGGTGATGATGTCGCCCTGCTGCAGGCCATTGCTGGCCGCGCGGCTGCCGCGCTTGACCTCGCTGACCAGTACGCCGCCGACACCCGATTGCCGCAGCGACTCGGGCAGGTCGACAAAGGTCGCGCCGGTCAGGCGCGGGTCCAGGCTCTCACCGCTGACCGCACGCGCCTGTTCCTTCAGCGTTGCCTTGATCTGCAGGGGCTTGCCTTCGCGGCGCACGTCCAGCGTCATCGGGCTGCCGACCGCCGCCAGGCCTTCCACGTTGTGCAGCGCTTCGGCGCTGTCCACGCGCTGGCCGTTTGCCGAAACCACCACGTCGCCCGGCTTCAGTCCGGCCGCGGCCGCGGCCGAGCCGGCCAGTACCCGCGTGATCAGCGCGCCACGGGTTTCGCCCAGGCCCAGGCCCTGCGCGATCTGCGCGGTCAGGTTCTGGCTCTCCACGCCCAGCGTGCCACGCACCACCACGCCGTGCTTGACCAGCTGGTCCACCACGCTGCGCGCCAGGTTGGACGGAATGGCCAGGCCCAGGCCGATGTTGCCGGCCATGCTGCCCTGCGGGTTGAAGCTGGCGGTGTTGATGCCGACCAGCTGGCCCTGCAGGTCGACCAGCGCGCCACCGGAGTTGCCCGGGTTGATCGACGCGTCGGTCTGGATGAAGTTCTGGTAGCCCAGCCCACGGATGCCGCTGCGGCCCACCGCCGAAACGATGCCCGAGGTGACCGTCTGGCTGAAGCCGAACGGATTGCCGATCGCCACCACGAAGTCGCCCACGCGCAGCTGGTCGCTGTTGCCGAGCTTGATGTCGGTCAGGTTCTGCGCCGGGATGCGGATCAGCGCGATGTCGGTATCGCGGTCCGAACCGAGGAACTCCGCTTTCACCGTGCGCCCGTCGGCCAGGGTCACCTGCACGTCATCGGCGTTATCGATGACGTGGTGGTTGGTCAGCACCAGGCCCTCCCGGGCGTCGATGATCACGCCCGAGCCCAGTGATTCATTGATGCGTTCCTGCGGGATGTCCGGGAACAGGCGGCGGAAGAACGGGTCGTTGAAGAAGGGGTTGCGCACGCGCACCACCTGCTTGGTATTGACGCTGACCACCGCCGGCATCGCCTTTTCCAGCATCGGCGCCAGCGACGGCACCGCCTGCCCGGCCACCGAGGCCGGCAGCGCCGCGGTGGTCGGCAGCACCGCAGGCAGTGGCGCTGCGTCGGCACGGTTGTCCAGGTGCGCATTGAGGCCGGTGGCAACGAAGCCGCCGAAGGCGGCGGCGATTGCGAGCGTGAGCAGGGTAGGTAGCGGTCGCATGGGAGTCGGTTCGCTGGCGTGGGTGGGGGCGGTTCGGCCCTACGGTAAAACAAGCTGAATGAGTGTGTCGCGATCTGGATAAATGCGCCATGAAAACGGCGTGCCTGGACGTCGGCGGCAGGGGCGGAAACAGGGCCGTAGCGACACACCGGGCAGCGGATTCGCGCGCCGCCGAAGGCGATCGCCGAGCGCGCCGGCCGCAGCCGAACCTTGCGCAGTTCCGCGCAAGCCGGCGCCGCAATGCGCCACGACACGTGCAGGCTGCCGCCTTCGCGCGGGCACGCGCGGGGCCTGCCGGACACCACGCGATGGGCGCGGCACATCGCTGAAAAAAAGGGGTTTGCTGCAAAGCGCAGGCGATGGTGGGGACGGCTGCGTACACCATCGGTGTCGCAGCAGATGCGATTGCGGGCGCATGCCCCGTTCCACGATCGTCAATGTCGGTATAGCATCGCCCCGTTTTGATACTTAAGGCCCGCAGGAGGGCAACATGAGCAACGGTAATGGTGTGTCGGTCGTGACCGACGCCGTCGAGAACGTCAAAGAAACCGCCACCAACGTTGGCGAGACCATCGCCCACGCTGCCGAAGACGCAGTGAAGTCGGTCAAGAAGACCGTCAAGCGCGCCACCAAGGCTGCCGGCACCCGCGTTGCCAAGGCCAGGAAGGCTGTCGCCAAGGTCGAGAAGACCGTGGCCAAGAAGGCCGAGAAGGCCGCCAAGTCGGTCGGCAAGACCGTTGCCAACGCCAGGAAGAAGCTGGAAGCGGCCAAGCAGAACGCCAAGGCCGAAGCCGCTGCCCTGAAGAAGGAAGTGGCCAAGAAGAAGGCCGCTGCGGGCAAGGCCGTGACCAAGAAGGCCGCCGCCGCCAAGAAGACCACCAAGGCCGCCACCCAGGCTGCCGGCAAGAAGGTCGCCACCGTGAAGAAGGCCGCCACCAAGAAGGCCGCCGTCGCGAAGAAGACCGTTGCCAAGAAGACCGCGGCCGCCAAGAAGGTGGTCGGCAAGAAGGTCGCCACCGCCAAGAAGGCTGTGGCCAAGAAGACCGTTGCCGCCAAGAAGGTCGCCGGCAAGAAGGCCGTGGCTGCGAAGAAGGTTGTCGGCAAGAAGGTTGCCGCCACCAAGAAGGTCGCTACCAAGAAGACCGCAGCCGCCAAGAAGGTGGTCGGCAAGAAGGCTGCTGTTGCCAAGAAGGCCGTCGGCAAGAAGACCGCCGCTGCCAAGAAGGTTGTCGGCAAGAAGACCGCCGTCGCCAAGAAGGCGGTGGGCAAGAAGGTCGCCGCCACCCGCAAGACGGTCGCCAAGAAGACTGCGCCGCTGAAGAAGGTCGCTGCCAAGAAGGCGCCGGCCAAGGCCGTGCGCAAGGTCGCCAAGCGCAAGTAATCGCGCCGTGACCGAAGGCCCTGCCGCCCATCGGGTGGCGGGGCCTTCGCGTTTCCGGGGCAGGGACTGGGGCAAGATGCAGGTTCTTCCCGCCGGAGCCCACGCATGCGCGGTATTGACTTCAGTTCCTGGCAGGGGGTGCTGTCCACGTTGGCCGGCCTGGTCCTGATCACCCTGCTGGGCGTGGGCATCCGCCTGCTGGTGATGCAGACCCTGCAGCAGCGCCGCGAGCGCGAGAACCGGCAGATCAACGAGCGGCTGCGCACGCTGATGGCGGCCTACAAGACCCTCGGTGGTTCGTTCACCGGCGAGCTGGGCGTGGATCCGCGCCATCGTCGCGACCTGGGCCAGCGCGAAGGTGCCGAAGCCATCGCCGAGCCGCGCTCGGACCGCGCGCGGCGCATCCGTGACGCGGTCGAAGCCGCATTGTCGGACATCCTGTTGCTGGGCACCGACGAACAGGTGCGGCTGGCCGCGCGTGCCGCCCATGAACTGGCGCAGGGGCGCCCGGTGCATACCCACGAACTGGTGGTGTCGCTGCGTGACTTCGTGCGCGAAGCACTGGACCTCGCCCCGATTCCGGCCGACCTGAAGATTCCACCGCAGGGCCCGACCCGGCCTGGTGCCAGTGGCGGTGGCAAGGGCCGCAATGATGGCGATGCCAGGAGTGGGCGTGCGGGCGGTGGCGGCGGGGGCGGCATGGGCGCCGGGATGGGCGGCATGGGCCTCGGTGCCGGCGCCGCACTGGGCGCCGGCCATGCCGCTGGCAGCGATGAAACGGACGCGCGCTGAGCACGTCCGCCGGCTTCAGCGCGTCAGCTCGTAGATCGGCACGAAGCCGCCGTAGATCATCCGCGCGCCGTCGAACGGCATCGGATTCTTCGCCGGATCCAGCCGTGGGTCCTCCATCATCTTCTTCATGCCGGCGTCGCGGGTCGGCTTGTCCGGCCATTCGATCCAGGAAAACACCACCGTCTCCTCCGGCGTGGCTTTCACCGCGCCGAAGAAGTCGGTGGTCTTGCCGTGCGGTACGTCGTCACCCCAGCACTCAACCACGCGCAGCGCGCCGTATTCGATGAACACCACGTCGCCGGCGCGCGCATGGGCGAGGAACTTCTCCTTGTTGGCGGTGGGTACCGCCAGGACGAAACCATCGATGTAGCTCATTGCCTGCCTCCGCATGGACCGTGCCGCATGCACGGTCTTCAAGTAACCGACGAACCCGGGCATCGCGGATCGACATCGGGGGAAAGGTGGGTGAAAGCTGGAAGCAGAATGCACGCGCGGCGCGCGCGTATGCCAGATAGAGCCTGAATCAAGCCAGAAAATTCAGCAATGCGAAGACTGCTGTTTTCAGGGAGCGTTGTGGCGAATAACGGAGAATTCACATTCCCGATGCGATGGCGCCTTGGCGCTGCTGCACACCATAAGAAAGTAAAGGTGTACCCCCATGAAGAATTCGCTGATTGCTCTGGCCCTGGCCGCTGCCCTGCCGTTCACCGCCTCGGCTGCTGAGAACCTGTCCTACAACTACGCCGAAGCCGACTACGCCAAGACCGACGTCGAAGGCATCAAGGCCGACGGCTGGGGCGTGAAGGGTTCGTACGGCTTCCTGCCGAACTTCCACGCCTTCGGCGAGTACAGCCGCCAGGAAATCGACCACACCAACCTGAAGGTTGACCAGTGGAAGATCGGTGCCGGCTACAACGTCGAAATCGCGCCGACCACCGACTTCGTTGCCCGCGTCGCCTACCAGAAGTTCGACCCGAAGCACGGCCTGGACTTCAACGGCTACAGCGCTGAAGCCGGTATCCGCACCGCCTTCGGCGCCCACGCCGAGGTCTACGGCATGGTCGGCTACGAAGACTACGCCAAGAAGCACGGCGTCAATCCGGATGGCCAGTGGTACGGCCGCCTGGGTGGTCAGGTCAAGCTGAACCAGAACTGGGGCCTGAACGGCGAGCTGAAGATGAACCGCCACGGCGACAAGGAATACACCGTCGGCCCGCGCTTCAGCTGGTAATTGCGCCCTCGGCGCGATTCCGCGCTGCAGACGCTTCGACAGGCCCGGCATTTGCCGGGCCTGTTGCATTTGCGGGGATGCAAAACGAAATGCCATCTGACTGGTGGCGTGCGCGGGCCGGGCATTGCAAGGAATTGGATTCCGCCGCTGCGGGCACCGGCCTACGGTGGATGCCCCATGTTGCCTGGACATGCCGCGATGCCGCCGACTCTCCCGCCCCTGCTGCCTGATCGGCCATGCCGCCTGGCGCTGCTGGACCCGCATCCTGTGCTGCGGTTGGGCGTGGAAGTGCTGCTGCGCCAGCACAGTGGCGTGCAGGTCCGGGTGAGCCTGTCCAGCGAGGCCCATCTGCTGCAGCTGCTGCAGCGCAGTCCACGCTGTGTCGACCTGCTGCTGATCGATGCGTTGCCGATGGGCAACCTGGGCGATGGCATGGCGTTGTTGCACGTGCTGTCGCAGCGCTGGCCGGCGCTGCCGGTACTGGTGCTTTCGGCGCACTGCAATGCCAGTACGGTAACGACCGCCATGCGTGCCGGCGCGCGTGGCTTCCTGTCCAAGTCGACGCCGCCGGACCTGCTGCTGCGCGCGATCGACGTGGTCGCCCGCGGAGGGCGCTTCGTGCCTCCGGAGCTGCGTGCGGCACTCAACCTGCCACGCACCCGCAGGATGCCGGCGCCCACGCTGGCGCCACTGAGCCGCCGCGAACGTGAAGTGCTCGGGCTGGTGCTGAAAGGGTTCAGCACCAGCGAAATGGCCCTGCGGTCAGGGCGCTCGGCCAGCACGATCAGTTCGCAGAAAACCTCGGCCTACCGCAAGCTCGGCATCCGCGGCGATGGCGACCTGTTCCGCTTCCGGCAGCTGCTGGATTGCGGATGAGCGCGCTCACTCGCCCTGGTACTGCTTCTCTTCCACCAGCGCCGAACCGGCCACGCGGTTGATCTCGTTCTTCACCTGCACGCGTTCGCCATTGGTGCCATAGACGCCGCGTGCCAGCTGGATGAACGCATCGTCGAACACCTGCGCCGCTTCCTTGTCGCGCAGCTGGTCCTGGATGTCCCACATGCGCTCGTTGATCGCCTTCAACTGCTGCTGCAGCGCGGCCAGCGCCGGCTGTGCCTGCAACTGCTGCTGCAACAGGGGCAGCAGGCCGTCCAGCTCGGTGCGCACGTTGGCCAGCTTGGCGGCGTCGTCGATGCGTTCGGCCTTGATCTGGAGAATGGTGATCTTGTCGATCAGCTCGCCGATCGATACCGGGGTCAGGATGGCGTCCACGCGGTTGGTTCCTGGAAACAGGGCGCCATGATACCGCGCCGCTGGCACATGGCCCCGATCCACGGGATTTACGCCGAATTTGCGCCGCTGGCCGGGCAGCACCCTCGATCCGTTACGGGCACGCGCCCGACACTGCCGTCCCGGCGGCGCGACCGCCTTCGACGAGGAACACAGTGCAGTGAACAGCAAGGGGATGATGGCGGCGGTGGTGGCCGCACTGGCAGGGCTGCTCGGGATCGGCAGCGCGCAGGCACAGGTGCAGGCCAGTGGCAGCGCCGCGTTGACCAGCGACTACGTGTGGCGCGGCAGTTCGCAGAGCGAGGGCGACCCGGCAGTACAGGCCGGCGCGAAGATCGCGATCGCATCGGGGTGGTACGCCAGCGTCTGGGGTTCCAACGTCTCGTTCAAACCGGACAATGGCGCGCGCAGCGAGTTCGATCTGGTGGCAGGCTGGTCCGGCGCGCTGGCACCGGACTGGACCCTGGATGCCAACCTGACCCGCTATGTGTACCCGGGCACCGGCCGCGCGCTGGACTGGACCGAGCTCAGCACCACCGCGACCTGGAAGCAGCGTGCCTGGCTGCAGGTCGCCCATTCCAACGATGCACTGGCCGGCGGACATCGCGGCACTTATGCCCAGCTGGGCGTGCGTGTGCCGCTGCATGAACGCTTCCGCCTGGAAGCGGCCGTGGGCCAGTACTGGCTGGCCACTGCACAGGGCCCGGATTACCTGCATGGCCAGCTCAGTGCCATTGCCACGCTGACCCCGGCATGGGAGCTGCGCGCCACCGTGCATGACACCGACAACGCCGCCAAGCGCCTGTTCCCGGGCAATGCCGGTGGACGCTGGGAGCTGGCGCTGCAGGGCAGCTTCTAGTTCGACGATGCCGCCTGGCGCGCACGCAGCGCGCCGGGCAGCCACAGCAGCAGCGCCAGCACGGCCACGGCGGTACCGGCCACGCACACGCCGGTCCAGCCGAAGCGCGGGTAGACCTGTGCCGACAGCAGTGAACCCAGCGAGCCGCCGATGAAGTAGCCGGTCATGTAGCCGGCATTGAGGCGGTTGCGCGCCGCAGGCTGCAGTGCGTAGATCAGGTTCTGGTTGCTGACGTGCAGCAGCTGCGCGGCCATGTCCAGCACCACCACGCCGATCAGCAGTGCCAACAACGAGTGCGACGACAGCCCCAGCGGCAGCCACGACAGCAGCAACAGCACCAGGGCGATGGCGGTGGCGCGACCGCTCTGGCCACGGTCGGACATGCGGCCGGCCAGGCCGGCGGCCAGCGTGCCGGCCGCACCCACCAGCCCGAACAGGCCGATCGTCGCGTCGCTGTAGCCGTAGGGCGGCTGTGCCAGCAGGAACGCGAGCGGTGTCCAGAAGATCGCGAACATGGCGAAGCTGCAGGCGCCCAGCAGCGTGCGCTGGCGCAGCACCGGTTCCTGCACGAACAGCACGCCGATCGAACGCAGCAACGCGAAATAACCCAGCCCTGCACTGTGGTGGAAGCGGGGCAGGCCGCGCTGCAGTGCCAGTGCAGTCAGCACCAGGGCGCCGGCGGCGATCGCATACACCAGCCGCCAGTCACCCAGGCTGGACAGCAGGCCGGCCACGGTGCGCGCCAGCAGGATGCCCAGCAGCAGGCCACTCATCAGCGTGCCGACCACGCGGCCACGGTGTTCCGGTGCCGCCAGCGTGGCCGCGAACGGCACCAGCACCTGGGCCACCACCGAAAACAGGCCGGTGATCGCGGTGCCCACCAGCAACCAGGTCAGCGACGGTGCGCAGGCACTGATCACCAGCCCGCCGGCCGACAGCAGGCTCATCACCACGATCAGGCGCCGGCGTTCGAACAGGTCGCCCAGCGGCACCAGCAGGATCAGGCCGGCGGCATAGCTCAGCTGCGCGGCGGTGACCACCATGCCGGCCTGGCCGAACGGCACGCCGAACGCGTCGGCGATGGTGTGCAGCAGTGGCTGCGCATAGTAGTTGCTGGCCACGGCCACGCCGGTGGCGACCGACATCAGCAGCACCTGCCAGCGGTGCAGAGGGGGGAGCGACGGACTCACGCGGTGTTCCAGCAAGTGGGGTACACAGTGTCCGCCTGCTGCGCGCATGATGGAAATGAATCATCATCATCCGTGTCATCTGGAAACAAGATAGCAGGATGAATCTCAAGCAGCTGGAGTTCGCCGTGGCCCTGGCCGAAGAGGGCAATTTCACCCGTGCCGCCGAACGCTGCCACGTGGTGCAGTCCGCGCTCAGCCACCAGATCGCCCATCTGGAACAGGAACTGGGTATCACGCTGTTCGAGCGCCTGCCGCGCCAGGTACGGGCCACCGCGGCCGGCGAGGCCTTGCTGGTGCATGCGCGCCAGGTGCAGGCCAGCCTGCGCCACCTGCGCGCCGACGTGGCCGCCGTCAGCGGCGAGATACGCGGACTGCTGGCCATCGGGCAGATCTCCTCGCTGGCCGGCATCGACCTGGTGGCGATGCTCGCGGCGTTCCAGCAGGTGCACCCGCAGGTGGAATTCCAGTTGCGGGTGGACAGGAGTGAGGACCTGATCGCGCAGGTGCAGTCGCGCGCGCTGGATGTGGCACTGGTCGGGCTGGCGCCCTCGGCGCCCCTGGACGGCGTCTGCCACCAGATGCTGCAGGAGGAGGATCTGGTGGCCGTGCTGGCGCCGTCGCATCGCCTGGCCGGGCAGCCGCGCCTGCCATTGACCGCACTGCAGGATGAGGCGCTGGTCGACTTCCCGCGCGGCACCGGTGCGCGCCGGCAGACCGACGATGCGTTCGCCGCCGCTGGCGTGCCGCACGCGGTGCGTTTCGAGGTCAACCTGATGGAACTGGTCGAACGCTTCGTCCGCCATGGGCTGGCCGTCGGCATCGTGCCGGCGTCGATCGCCGACGGCTTCGAGGGCGTGGTGCGGATTCCATTGCAGCCGACCCCGACCCGGCGCGTGCACCTGGTCTGGCAGCGACTGCCGGCGCCGGCCGCGCGCGCCTTCGTCGAGGCGGTGCTCAGCCGCGCAGGCGCAGGCTCAGGCCCTTGAGGAAGTTGCGCAGCATCTGGTCCAGGCAGCGCCGGTAGTTGGCGTGCCCGGGCTGGCGGAACAGCGCGCCGACTTCGGACTTGGACACGTTGAAGCCGGCGCTGGCGAAGATCTCCATCAGGTCCACGTCGCGCAGCTGGAAGGCCACCCGCAGCTTCTTCAGCACCAGGTTGTTGTCGATGCGGGTTTCCACCGCCCGCTGCGGCTGGCTCTCGTCGCGTCCGCGCAGGTGCACGATCAGGCCGTCGAGGAAGTGCGCCAGCGCGCTGTCGTTCATCGCCTCGAAACCGGCTTCGTCCTCGCGGCGCAGCCAGGCTTTCACCTGTTCGGTATCCACGGTGAAGGCCGGATCGGCCATCTGGCACAGGGCGACCACGTGCTGGTCACCCAGGTCCAGGGAATAGCGCACGCTGCGCAGGACATCGTTGTTGATCATGGCCCGATTGTACCGGTCACCCTGCAGCTGGGGTCAGATCCCGTTGCGGAGCAAGGGGGTCTGACCCCGGATCTGGCTGATCGGGCAACACAGAGGCCAACCGTCGGTGCCAGAATGGGGGTCTGGTTTTTCCCCTGGAGTTGCCTGATGACCCGCACTGTCCTGATTACCGGCGCCACGTCCGGCTTCGGCGCCGCCGCTGTCCACCGCTTCGCCCAGGCGGGCTGGAAGGTGATCGCCACCGGCCGCCGCAGTGAACGCCTGCAGCCGCTGGTCGAGCGCTACGGCAAGGACGTGGTGCACGCCGCCGTCTTCGATATCCGCGACGCGGTGGCGATGGAAGCGGCGCTGCTGGCGCTGCCGCCGGCCTTCGGCGAGATCGACCTGCTGGTCAACAACGCGGGCCTGGCGCAGGGCACCGCACCGGCACAGAGCGCCAGGCTGTCGGACTGGACCACGATGATCGACACCAACATCACCGCGCTGGTGACCCTGACCCACCGCCTGTTGCCGCAGCTGGTGGAGCGCAAGGGCGCGATCATCAACATTTCGTCGGTGGCCGGTGTCTACCCGTACCCGGGCGGCAATGCCTACGGCGGTACCAAGGCCTTCGTCAGCCAGTTCTCGCTCGGCCTGCGCTCGGACCTGCACGGCACCGGCGTGCGCGTGACCACGATCGAGCCGGGGATGGCCGAGACCGAGTTCACCGTGGTCCGCACCCATGGCGACCAGAACGCCTCGGACAAGCTGTACAGCGGTGCCAATCCAATGACGGCCGAAGACATCGCCGAACAGATCTTCTGGGTGGCCACGCTGCCGCCGCACTTGAACATCAATCGCCTGGAGCTGATGCCGGTCAGCCAGTCGTTCGCCGGTTTCCAGGTTGCCCGCGAGGGCTGACGCCGTGTGGAGAGTCGAGCCATGCTCGACTCAGCAGGAACAAAAAAAAAGCCGGGCACTGCCCGGCTTTTTCATTCAGATCGGCAGCCTCACTGCGCCTTGATCGCCATCGCCTGCAGGCCGGTGCCGTCCAGCTTCTGCTTGGCTTCGGACAGTTCGCTGGCGCTGCCGTACGGCCCCATGCGCACGCGGTACACGGTCTTGCCGTTGATCTGCGCCGACTCCACGCGTGCGGCCAGGCCCATCATCGCCAGCTTGGCCTTGGTGGCTTCGGCGTCGCCGGAGGCACCGAAGGCGCCTGCCTGCAGGATGTAGCGGGCGTTGTCGGCGGCCGCTGGTGCGGCAGCGGCCGTTGCCGGCGCGGTCTCCGCCCGCGGTGCCGCCGGGGTGGCCGCCGTGCTGGTGGACGCCGGCGCGGTGCTGGCCGGCGGCGTTGCCGCCGTCGGGCGCTCGCTCAGCGGTGCCGGCGCGGGCGGCTGTCGGCGGCCGCCGGTGCGGTGCTGGCGACGCTGGCGGTTGCCGCGGGGGCGGTGCTGGTAGGGTACCGGCTTGCCCTCCAGCGCGGCTTGCGCGCGCGACGCTTCCGCCTTGGCCCGGCGCTGGTCCTCGGCGCGCGCGCTGGCGGCCAGTTCGGCATCGGACATTTCCACTTCCTTGCCCGGCAGCAGGGTGTAGAAGTCGTACTGCGTCGCGGCGGGCTTCTCCGACTCGGCCGGCTTCGGCGTGGCCGGCGGTGCGGCCGGCTGGCCACCGACATCGCTGTCGGCATCAGCGACCGGGGCCGGCTGCGCGTTCGGGTTCGGCTGCGGGCCGGCGCGCAGGAAACCATCGCCATCGCCCTTGAACAGGTTCGGCGCCGCCAGGAACACCACGGCGGCGATCGCCACACCGGCCACCAGCCACACCCATCCGGGTGTGCCCTGGCTGCTGCTGTTGCGTCGTGCCTGGCTTTTGCCGCGTCGTGCTGCCATGTGTACTGCGTCTCCTGATGCTTACATTTTTTCCGGGGCGCTCACGCCCAGGAGTTCGAGGCCATTGGCCAGCACCTGGCGCGCCGCGCAGGCCAGGGTCAGCTTGGCGTTGCGGTCGGCGGCGTCGTCCACCAGCACCGGCGTCCCGTGATACCACGTGTGGAAGGCATGCGCCAATTCACGCAGGTATTGCGCCACCAGGTGCGGCTCCAGCGCCACGCCGGCCGCTTCCACCACTTCCGGGTACCGCGAGATCTCGTTCATCAGCAGCAGCGAGGCGTCGTCGGCCAGGCGGCCGAGATTGGCCAGGCCATCGCCCTGCTCGTAGACCAGGCCCTTTTCCTGTGCCTGGCGCAGCAGGCTGCACACGCGGGCGTGCGCGTACTGCACGTAGAACACCGGGTTGTCGTTGCTCTGCTGGCGGGCCAGGTCGATGTCGAAGGTCAGCTGCGAATCGGGCTTGCGCGCGATCAGGAACCAGCGGGTGGCATCGCGGCCGGCTTCCTCGATCAGGTCGCGCAGGGTGAAGTAGCTGCCGGCACGCTTGGACAGCTTCACTTCCTCGCCGCCGCGCATCACGGTGACCATCTGGTGCAGCACGTATTCCGGCCAGCCCTGCGGGATGCCCACTTCCAGCGCCTGCAGGCCGGCGCGCACGCGTGCCAGCGAACCGTGGTGGTCGGCGCCGAGTTCGGTGATCGCGCGCTCATAGCCGCGCTGCCACTTGGACAGGTGGTAGGCCACGTCCGGCACGAAGTAGGTGAAGGTGCCGTCGGACTTGCGCATCACGCGGTCCTTGTCGTCACCGAAGTCGGTACTGCGCAGCCACAGCGCGCCGCCTTCCTCATAGGTGTGGCCGGACGCCTGCAGCTTGGCCACGGCTTCGGCGACCTTGCCGTCGGCGTACAGCGAGCTTTCCAGGAAGTAGATGTCGAAGTCGACACCGAACGCGGCCAGGTCCAGGTTCTGCTCGTTGCGCAGGTAAGCCACCGCGAAACGACGGATCGCCTGCATGTCGTCCGGGTCCTTGGCGCCGACCACGATGCTGCCTTCCAGATCGACGCTGGCACCGGCCATGTAGGCGCGGGCGACATCGGCAATGTACTCACCGCGGTAGCCGCCTTCCGGCCAGCCGTCCTGATCGGGTGCGATGCCCTTGATCCGCGCCTGGGTGGACAGCGCCAGGTTCTCGATCTGCACGCCGGCGTCGTTGTAGTAGAACTCGCGCTTGGCATTCCAGCCGTTGGCATCGAGCACGCGGGCCACGCAGTCGCCGATGGCCGCTGCGCGGCCATGGCCGACGTGCAGCGGGCCGGTCGGGTTGGCCGAGACGTATTCCACGCCCACCGTGCGGCCGTTGCCGGAGAGGTTGCGGCCGTAATCGTGGCCTTCCTTGATGACCGAGGCGGCTTCGCGCTGGTACGCGGCCGGAGCCAGGTGGAAGTTGATGAAGCCGGGACCGGCGATCTCGACCTTGCTGACGTCCTCGCTGCGCGGCAGCGCCTCGACCAGCGCCTGCGCCAGTGCGCGCGGATTGCTGCGCGCGGCCTTGGCCAGCAGCATCGCGGCGTTGGTGGCGAAGTCGCCGTGGTCACGGGTCTTCGGGCGCTCGACCACGAAGTCCGGCGGCAGGGAGTCGGCGGGCAGGGTGCCATTGGCGCGCAAGGCTTCGATGCCTTGGCTGATCAGGGCGCGGAGGAGATTTTTCACGAGGCCTGCTGTGAGAATGAGCGGCGGAATCGCCCATTTTAGCGCAGATGCCCGCGCCCACGCTGACCAGAACATGCCTGTGGGGGCCCCGCCCGCGCCTGGCGGGCGCGGCTCAGCCGAACAGGCGCGGCTGGGGCGGGGACAGCAGCCCTCGTTCAGCAAATGAAACGGGGCGGCCCTCGCCGACCACGAAGTGGTCCAGCAGGCGCACGTCCACCAGGGCCAGCGCCTGCTGCAGTTCGTCGGTGATGCGGGTATCGGCGCCGGAGGGCTCCGGGTCGCCGGAGGGGTGGTTGTGGCTGAGGATCACCGCCGCCGCGTTGTGCAGCAGGGCGCGCCGCACCACCTCGCGGGGATAGACCGGCGCGGCGTTGATGGTGCCCTGGAACAGCTCCTCGCAGGCGATCAGGCGGTGGCGGTTGTCGAGGAACAGCGCCATGAAGATCTCGCGGGCCTGGCCGCGCAGGCGGTGCTGCAGGTAACGGCCCACCGCGACGGGATTGTTGCCGACCGCCTCGCCCTGCTGCAGCTCGGCAGCCAGGTAGCGCTGGGCCAGTTCCAGCCCGGCGGCCAGGGCACAGCTGCGCGCCGGGCCCAGCCCAGGCAGCCGGGCCAGCTCCCGGGCCGGGCGGTCCAGCAGCACGCGCAGCGGGCCATGCGCCTGCAGCAGGTCGCGCGCGGTCTGCACCGCGTCGCGCCCGCCGAAGCCCGAGCCGAGGAACAGCGCCAGCAGCTCGGCGTCGGACAAGGTGGCGGGGCCGCGGGCGATCAGCTTCTCGCGGGGACGTTCCTGTTCGGGCCAGTCATGGATGGGCATGCCTGCATCATCGCCGGTGCGGGTGAGGCGTCCCATCGGGGCAGCACGCATGCCAGGGTCGGCCGTTGCCTCAGCCGCGCCGCGACTGCAGGTAGGCGAACAGTTCCTGGTTGTTCTGCAGGCCCAGCTTGCGCTTGGCTTCGGCCTTCTGCCGGCTGATCGTCTTCGGGCTGCGTCCGCAGTGGACGGCGATGGCGTTCACCTTTAGCCCGGCGGCCAGCAGGTCCAGTACTTCCTGCTCGCGGGCCGACAGCGCGGCCGGTTCGCGCGCGAACATCAGGTCGCGCGCCTGCAGGTGGTGGCGCAGCTGCTGCGAGACGAATACCTGGCCTGCCAGGGCGGCGTTCAGCGCCTGCGGCAACTCGCCGAAATCGGCGCACTTGTCGACCAGGCCGCCGACCCCGTCGCGCAGCAGGCCGTCGAGCAGGCCGGGGTGGCGGGCGCCGGTGAGCACCACCACGGGAGTGCCGGGGTGGCGTGCGCGCAGTTCAGCGATCAGGTCCGCGCCGTCGGGACCGTCGCCCGCCATGGAGAGATCGGTCAGCACGGCGTCGCAGTCGTGGCGTTCGACCAGGTGCAGCAGTTGGGCGCCGTCGCGCGCGCTGCCGACAACCTCCATCAGGTGGGTCTGCAGCACGATGCGGATGCCGTGCAGGACGACGGGATGGTCGTCGGCGATGATGATGCGCGGGTGCACGCGGGATCCTCGAAAAGCGAAGCGGCACACCTGTGGTGGCCACCGACGATTCTGCAAACGTGGCCGGCCCGCAGGTATAGGAAAGTTCCGAATCGCACTGGCCTGAACCCCGGAAGCGCTGTGGTCCAAGTCCCATCTGCTGATAGCCGCCCGCTATGTGCGCCGTGTACCGGGACATTACCGACCATCGGGTAAGCTAATGCCCTCGTTTGCACAGGAATTCCAGGTGGCTGACTCCCCCAACGCTTCCCCCGCGCCCGTTCGCGCGCTGGAAGGCCAGAAACTGCTGTTGTGCGTCGGAGGCGGGATCGCGGCCTACAAGGCTCTGGAACTGGTGCGGCGGCTGCGTGACGCCGGCGCCCAGGTCCAGGTGGCGATGACCGCCGGCGCCCAGCAGTTCGTCACCCCCCTCAGCTTCCAGGCCCTGTCCGGGCAGCCGACCCGCACCACGCTGTGGGACAGCGCCGCCGAACAGGCCATGGGCCACATCGAGCTGGCCCGCTGGGCCGACCGCATCGTGGTCGCGCCGGGGACCGCCGACCTGCTGGCACGCCTGGCCCAGGGCCATGCTGATGACCTGGTCAGTACCCTGTGCCTGGCCAGCACCGCGCCACTGACGATCTGCCCGGCGATGAACCATCGCATGTGGCTGCATCCGGCCACCCAGGCCAACATCGCGCTGCTGCGCCAGCGGGGCGCGCAGGTGATCGGCCCGGTCGATGGCCCGCTGGCCGAAGGCGAATCCGGCCCCGGTCGCCTGGCCGAGCCCGGCGACATCGTGGCCGCGCTGGCCGCCAATGGTGGCAGCGCCGCGGCCGTTGCCGCGCCGGAGACCCGCGCGCTGCAGGGCCTGCGCCTGCTGATCAGCGCCGGCCCGACCTACGAAGACATCGATCCGGTGCGCTATGTCGGCAACCGCAGCAGCGGCAAGATGGGCTTCGCCCTGGCCACCGCCGCCGCCGCGCTGGGCGCGGAGGTGGTGCTGGTCAGCGGACCGGTACAGCTGCCGACGCCGCCGGGCGTGCAGCGCATTGATGTGCGTTCGGCCGCGCAGATGCGCGATGCCGTGCTGACGTCCCTGCCTGCCGACATCTACATCGGTGCTGCCGCGGTGTCGGACTACACGCCGCGCCAGGTTGCCACGCAGAAGCTGAAGAAGACCGCCGACAGCCAGTCGCTGGTGATCGAGCTGGTGCGCACGCCGGACATCCTTGCCGAAGTGGCGGCGCAGACCCAGTCGCTGAAGCTGGTGGTCGGCTTCGCCGCCGAGACCCACGACGTGGAGAAGTACGCACGCGGCAAGCTGATCGACAAGCGCCTGGACCTGGTGATCGCCAACCAGGTGGGCATCAGCGGCGGCGGGTTCGAGAGCGACAACAATGCCGCCACGGCCTTCTGGCAGGACGGTGAACAGGTATTCCCGGCCACCTCCAAGCGCGAGCTGGCCGAACAACTGCTGGCGCTGATCGCGCGGAGACTCCAGGCATGACCCAGGCATCCCTTTCCCAACCGCTGCAGGTCAAGCTGCTCGACCCGCGCTTCGGCGACAGCTGGCCGCTGCCGGCCTATGCCACCGAGGCCAGTGCCGGCATGGACCTGCGCGCGGCGCTGGATACCGCGCTGACCCTGCAGCCGGGCGACACCGCGCTGGTGCCCAGCGGCCTGGCCATCCACATCGCCGACCCGAACCTGTGCGCGGTGATCCTGCCGCGCTCGGGGCTGGGCCATCGCCACGGCATCGTGCTGGGCAACGGCACCGGCCTGATCGACGCCGACTACCAGGGGCCGCTGCTGATCAGCGTCTGGAACCGTGGCCGCGAGGTGTTCACCATCGAGCCGGGCGATCGCATCGCGCAGCTGGTGGTGGTTCCGATCGCCCGCGTGAGCCTGCAGGTGGTGGATACTTTCACCGACA
The DNA here is from genome assembly GCF_037966425.1 of Stenotrophomonas sp. FSL W7-1447. NCBI lineage: Bacteria > Pseudomonadati > Pseudomonadota > Gammaproteobacteria > Lysobacterales > Lysobacteraceae > Stenotrophomonas > Stenotrophomonas sp. FSL W7-1447. The sequence goes on from NZ_CP150199.1 coordinate 396,823, forward strand.
GCGTGCGGGGCGCGGGTGGATTCGGCCATACCGGGGTGCGTTGACAGGGGGCATCGATGAGCGGCATCGGGGAAGGACAGCGGGGACGGTCGTTGGGACGCAGTGCACCCTTGCTGGGGGTACTGCTGATCCTGCTGGCCGGCTGGTTCGGATGGAGTGCGGTGCAGCAGTGGCGGCAGGAGGCCAACGGGCAGGCGCTGGAAGAGGCGCGTGACCAGGCCGTGCAGGGCCTGCAGCAGGCCGCTGCGGGCCAGTTGCAGCAGCTGCAGCAGCAGTTGAAGAACGATCGCGTGCAGCAGGCGCTGCAGGCTGGCGATGCCGCTGCGGCGGCGCTGGCCGTGCGCGAGGGCTGGAGCGGGGTCGAGCAGGTCGAGGTGCTGGCGGCCGATCTGGCCAACGCCTATGCCGATCCGGCCGCCTTCGGCTATGCGCGGCTGGCGTTGCTGGAAGCCGCGCTGGCCGAGGCCAAGCCCAGCCTGCGCGTGGTCCGCGACGGCGGTGGCAACCGCCTGGGCCTGGCCGCGCCGGTGCAGCTGGGCAGCCTGGGGCCGGCCGTCATCTATGTGCGCCAACCGCTGCTGCGGCTGACTTCACCGCTCGACCAGGTCAGCGCGCCGTCGGCCGGCTTCCTCGGCCTGCGCCAGGGAGGATTCGATCTGGTCACCCAGGGCGACCCGAGCCTGGCCGAGAGTGCGGAGGCGCTGGCGCGACCCGTGGCCGGCACGCCGCTGCGGCTGGTCGCGTCGGTGCCCAACGTCGAGGCCGGCCCGCTCGGCCTCGGTGCGCTGGCCAGTGCCATCGTCGCGCTGCTGCTGGCGTTCATTGCCGTGTTGCTGGTGGTCGGCCGCGACCGGCTGCCGAAGTCGCTGCCGTTGCCGCGCCGCGCCGCAGCGTCCGAAGCCGACCATGGCCCGACCCTGAGCGAGAGCCTGCAGCAGGCGCCGCCACCGGTGGCGAACCTGGCCGGCAGTGGCGATGCCACGCCACCGCCGCCACCGCCGGTGCCTGTCGAAGAACTGGCCGCCGGCATCTTCCGCGCCTACGACATCCGCGGCGTGGTGGGCAGCGAACTGACGCCGAAGACCGCCGCGCTGATCGGCCAGGCCATCGGCACCGTGGCGCTGGAGCAGGGCCTGCGCGAGGTGGTGGTCGGCCGCGATGGCCGCCTGTCCGGACCGGAGCTGACGGCCGGGCTGGCCGAAGGCCTGCGCCGTGCCGGCTGCGCGGTGATCGACATCGGCCTGGCGCCGACCCCGCTCGTGTACTACGCCGCGTTCCACCTGCGGACCGGCACCTGCGTGGCGGTCACCGGCAGCCACAATCCGCCCGAGTACAACGGCTTCAAGGTGGTCATCGGCGGCGAAACGCTGTCCGGCGAGGCGATCACCGACCTCTACCAGCGCATCGTCGAGGGCCGCCTGGTGCAGGCGGCCGAGCCGGGTGACTACCAGCAGCGCGACGTCAGCGCCGACTACATCCAGCGCATCGCCGATGACGTGCAGCTGGACCGTCCGCTGAAGGTGGTGGCCGACGCCGGCAATGGCGTGGCCGGCGCACTGGCCCCGCAGCTGCTGGAAGCAATCGGCGCCGACGTCATCCCGCTGTACTGCGATGTCGACGGTACCTTCCCCAACCATCATCCCGACCCGAGCGAGCCGGCCAACCTGGAAGACCTGGTGCAGACGGTCAAGCGCTTCGGTGCCGATCTCGGCGTGGCCTTCGATGGCGATGGCGACCGGCTGGGCGTGGTCACCGGCGAAGGCAGGATCATCTATGCCGACCGCCTGCTGATGCTGTTCGCCGCCGATGTGCTGATGCGCAATCCGGGCGCGATGGTGATCTACGACGTGAAGTGCACCGGCAAGCTGTCCGACCATGTGCTGCGCAACGGTGGCAGCCCGCTGATGTGGAAGACCGGGCATTCGCTGATGAAGGCGAAGATGCGCGAGACCGACGCCGAACTGGCCGGCGAGATGAGCGGCCACTTTTTCTTCAAGGAGCGCTGGTTCGGTTTCGACGACGGCCTGTACGCCGCTGCGCGCCTGCTGGAGATCCTGGCCCAGCGCGAGGAAACCCCGGACGAGGTGCTGGGCGAACTGCCGGAGATGGTCGCCACGCCGGAGCTGAAGGTCCCGGTGGCCGAGGGGACGCCGCATGCGCTGGTGGCGATGCTGGTGGCGGCGGCGCAATCGCCGGACAACCCGTACGTGGGCGGCCGCCTGTCGACCATCGACGGCCTGCGCGTGGACTTCGCCGATGGCTGGGGCCTGGTGCGTGCCTCCAACACCACCCCGGTGCTGGTGCTGCGTTTCGAGGGCAACGACGAGGCGGCACTGGAGCGCATCCAGGCCCTGTTCCGCAGCCAGCTGCAACCGGTGCTGGGCGATACCCCGCTGGGGTTCTGACCCCTTTGCACGCAGCAGCAGAATGGGTAGTGCTACCAGCGGCCTACACTACCCCTTGAACCGCAATCCCACGCCCGGTTCGGTGAACAGGTAACGCGAATCCAGCGCCGAGTCGCCCAGCTTGTGCCGCAGCTTGCCGACCAGGATGCGCAGGTAATGGGTGTCGTGCTGGTGGGTCGGGCCCCAGATTTCCTGCAGGATCTGCGGCTGGGTCACCACCCGCCCGGCATTGCGCAGCAGCAGCGACAGCAACGCATACTCCTTGCGGGTCAACGCCACCGCTTCGCCATCAAGGGCGACTTCACGGCGCACCAGGTCCACGTGCAGATGGCCATCGTCGAACACCGGCGGGGTGCCGTCGGTCGGCACGCTGCGCGTGCGCAGCAGCGCCCGCACCCGCGCCATCAGCTCCTGCGTGCCGAACGGCTTGGTCACATAGTCGTTGGCGCCGGTATCCAGTGCGCGCACCTTCTCGGCTTCGCCGGCGCGCACGGTCAGCATGATCACCGGCACCTGGCTCCACTGCCTCAGTTGTTCCAGCACCTCGTGGCCTTCCATGTCCGGCAGGCCGATGTCCAGGATCACCAGGTCCATGTCCTCGCTGGCGGCCAGTTGCAGGCCTTCCTGGCCGGTGGCCGCCTGCCGCACCTGGTAGCCCTGCGCGCGCAGGCTGATGTCCAGGAACCGGCGGATCTGGGTTTCATCGTCGATCACCAGCACGCGTGCGGCCGGCACGCTGGCATCAATCGGGGTCGGGCTCATCGTGGGAGGCTGGCTTGAGCAGGGGCAGGGTGATGCGGATCAGGGTACCGCGACCGTCGCGTCCGGGCAGCGCCTGCACGCTGCCGCCATGTGCGCCGATCATGCCCTGGCAGATGGTCAGGCCCAGGCCGGTGCCGTGGCGGCCGCGGTCGCCGCGCTCGACGCTGTAGAACATGTCGAAGATGCGCGCACGCTCGTCATCGGGAATGCCGGGGCCGGCATCGATCACATCGATGCGCAGCTGTCCGTCCAGTTCGCGCGCCTGCACCTGCACGGCGGCGTCGGGCGGCGAGAACTTGGCCGCGTTCTCCATCACGTTGAACACGGCCTGTTCGACCAGTGCCGGGTGTACCCAGATCGGCGCCAGCGTGGCCGGAATGTCCAGCTCCAGCCGCACCTTGGGCTGGTAGCGCTGCAGGCGCCGCGCCGCCGAGCCGATCAGTTCGTCCACGCCGATCCAGTCGCGGTTGATCTTCAGCCCTTCGTGACCCAGGCGGGTCATGTCCAGCAGGTTCTGGATGTAGCGGTCCAGCCGCTCGCCTTCGACCAGGATGGTGTCCAGCAGGGCGCGGCGATCGGCTGTGTCCATCGCCGCGCCGTAACTGGCCAGGCTGTCGGCCGAACCGATCATCGCCGCCAGTGGCGAGCGCAGGTCGTGCGACACCGAAGAAAGCAGGGCCGAGCGCAACCGCTCGGTCTCGTTGCTGACATGTGCCTGTTCGAGTTCGGCCACCAGCCGCGTGCGCAGCGCGGCCTGCGCGATGTCATCGACCATTGCTTCGGCCAGCTGCCGCTGTTCGGGCAGCAGGCGTGCCTGTGCGCCGGGCAGGTACAGGCCGGCCACGCCGATCGCGCGGTCTTCGCCATCCAGCAATGGCAGGAACCACCACTGCGCGCCGGCCAGGGTGTCGGTGAAGCGCCCGCTGGGCTGGCCGTGGCGCAGCGCCCAGTCGGCGGCGGCCAGGTCGGTATCGCCGGGTTGGCTGCGGCCACCGGCGGCGGTGTCGGCGCCGATCCGCAGCCAGGCCGGCACATCCATGGCCTGTTCCAGGGCATGGCGACCTGCCTGTGCCACCTCGCCGTTGCCGGCGGCGCTGGCCAGCTGGCGGCCCAGCTGCTGGCGCGCACGCGCATGGCGGTTGGCCGCACGCAGCGCGATCACCTGCATGCGCAGGCGCGAGGCCAGGCGCCCGGCCACCAGTGCCGCGGCCAGGAACAGGAACACGGTGATCACGCCCTGGCGTGCACCGATGGCGAAGGTGAAGCGGGGCGCGATGAACAGGAAGTTGTAGGCGAGGAAACACAGGATCGCCGCCATCACCGCCACGCTGGCGCGCGTGCGCGCCGCCACCAGCACCACTGCCACGATGAACACCATCGACAGGTCGGCCATGCCGACCCAGCGTTCGGCCAGCCAGGCCACCGCACAGGCCAGCGCGGTGGCGATCAGCGCCTGCACCGGCTCGTAGCTGATGCCGCGCATCGGTGGCAGCAGGCCCTCGCGGCGCGAGCGCGCCCGGGCCTGCGGCGTGCTGATGATGGTGATCTCGTAGTGCGCGCCGCGCTGGATCAGTTGCTGGGTGAGGGTACGGTTGAACATCCGCGCCAGCGGACGCTCACGGGTCCGCCCCAGCACCAGGGTCGACACGCCGTTGTGCGCGGCGTGGTCGAGCAGGGCATCGGCAATGCTCGATCCATGCAGCAGTTCGGCGTCGCCACCCAGGCGACGTGCCAGGGCGAAGGCCGCGTCGATCTCGCGCCGCGTGGCCTCGTCCTGGCGCCGGCCCTGCACGGTCACCACCGTCCACGGTGCGTCGCGGCGCTCGGCGATGCGACGCGCCACCCGCACCAGGTACTCGCTCTGGCCGCCGCCATCGATGGCCACCAGCACGCCGCGCCGCAGCGGCAGGTTGCCTTCGCCGCGTGCGGCGCGGGTTTCGCGCAGGCTGCTGTCGACGCGGTCGGCGGCTTCCTGCATCGCCAGCTCACGCAGGGCGGTCAGGTTGGCCGGCGAGAAGAACGCCTGCAGCGCCTGCGCGGCCTGCTCGGGCACATAGACCTTGCCCTGCTGCAGGCGCGCGATCAGTTCGCGCGGGGGCAGATCGACCAGCACGATGTCGTGCAGGCGATCGAGCACGCCGTCCGGTACGGTCTCGCTGACGCGCACGCCGGTGATGCGCATCACCACGTCGTTGAGGCTTTCCAGATGCTGGATGTTGACCGTGGTCCAGACGTCGATGCCAGCGTCCAGCAGCTCCATCACATCCTGCCAGCGTCGCTCGTGGCGGCTGCCCGGCGCGTTGCGGTGGGCCAGTTCATCCACCAGCACCAGCGCCGGATGCCGTGCCAGCACGGCATCCAGGTCCATCTCCTGCAACGTGTGGCCGTGGTAGGCCACTTCCTTCAGCGGCAGCTGCGGCAGGCCCTCCAGCAGCGCCTGGGTATCGGCACGGCCATGGGTTTCCACCAGCCCGACCACCAGGTCGACGCCGCGGCGCAGCTGTTCCTGGGCGCGGGTCAGCATGGTGTAGGTCTTGCCCACGCCCGGCGCGGCGCCGAGGAACACGGTCAGCTTGCCACCGGCTTCGCGTTGCAGGCCTTCCACCAGGGCATCGGCCTGGCGGGTACGCGCATCAGTCATGGGGGCCGCTGTCATGGCCGCCATTGTGCGCGCAGCCGGTGCAGGCTGGCATCACGGTGCCTTGGCCGCATGGTCCAGCGCGAAATTCAGCGTGACCACGTTCACCCGCGGCTGGCCGAACAGGCCCCACTGGCGCCCCTCGGTATGTGCCTGCACCAGCGCCTGCACGCGCTCCACCGGCAGGCCACGGGCACGCGCCACGCGTGCCACCTGCAGTTGAGCAGCGGCCGGCGACAGCTGTGGATCCAGGCCGCCGCCGGACTGGGTGACCAGATCGGCCGGCACCTGCGCCGGCGCGACGCCTTCGCGCGCAGCCACCGCCGCAGTGCTGGCGGCAACCCGCTCGGCCAGGGCTGGGTTGCTGCGCGCCAGGTTGGAACCGGCTGCGGCCATCGGGTCGTAGTTGGCCGCCGACGGCCGTGCCTGGAAGTAGCCATCACCGGTGAACGGCTGCGACAACCAGGCCGAGCCGCGCACCTGGCCGTTGCCGTCGCGCAGCAGGCTGCCCTCGGCCTGGGTGGGGTAGGCCAGGCCGGCGAAACCGGTGGCGATGCCGGCGTAGACCGCGCCGGCCAGCAGCAGGGTGGCCAGGCCCAGGCCGATCGCCGGGCGCCAGCCGGCGCCGTCCTGCAGGCTGGCCACGCGGGCCTCGGCTTTCGCTTCGCGGGGCAGGGAGGTGGAGGTGGAAGCAGAACGGTTCATGCGCCGAATACCAGGACAAGGAAGAGGTCGATCAGCTTGATCGCCGCGAACGGCAACAGCACGCCGCCGAGGCCGTACACCAGCATGTTCCGGCGCAGCAGCGCGGTGGCCGTGGCCGGACGGAAGCGCACGCCACGCAGGGCGAGCGGGATCAGCGCGGGAATCACCAGCGCGTTGAAGATCAGCGCTGCCAGCACCGCATTGCGCGGGCTCGACAGCTGCATCACGTTCAGTGCGGCCATGGCCGGAACCGCAGCGGCAAACAGCGCCGGCAGGATCGCGAAGTACTTGGAGACGTCGTTGGCCAGCGAGAAGGTGGTCAGCGCGCCGCGGGTGATCAGCTGCTGCTTGCCCACCTCCACCACCGCCAGCAACTTGGCCGGGTCCGAATCGAGGTCGACCATGTTGCCGGCCTCCTTCGCCGCCTGCGTGCCGGAGTTCATCGCCAGGCCGATGTCGGCCTGGGCCAGTGCGGGAGCGTCGTTGGTACCGTCACCCACCATCGCCACCAGGCGGCCACCGGCCTGTTCCTGGCGGATGCGCGCCAGCTTGTCTTCCGGACGGGCCTCGGCGATGTAGTCATCGACACCGGCCTCGGCGGCGATGGCGGCGGCGGTCAGCGGATTGTCACCGGTGATCATCACCGTGCGGATGCCCATCGCCCGCAGCTGCGCGAACTTCTCGCGCATGCCGTGCTTGACCACGTCCGACAGCTCGATCACGCCCAGTACGTGGCGTCCCTCGGCCACCACCAGCGGGGTGGCGCCATTGCGCGCGACCTGCTCGACGCGGCCGGCCAGTTCAGCCGGCACGTTGCCGCCGAGCGCCTGCACGTGGGCGCGGATCGCATCGGCAGCGCCCTTGCGGATCTGCCGCCCATGCTCCAGATCGACGCCGGACATGCGGGTCTGCGCACTGAAGGCCAGGTACTCGGCACGGTCCGGCTCGGCGGTGGCGCAGCCCTGTTCGCGCGCCAGGCGCACGATCGACTTGCCTTCCGGGGTCGGGTCGGCCAGCGAGGACAGCAGTGCCGCCTCGCGCAGCTGGCTGGCGTCGATGCCGGCCAGCGGATGGAAGTGGCTGGCCTGGCGGTCGCCGTAGGTGATGGTGCCGGTCTTGTCCAGCAGCAGCACATCGACGTCGCCGGCCACTTCCACCGCCTTGCCCGACTTGGCCAGCACGTTGGCGGCCAGCGCACGGTTCATGCCGGCGATGCCAATGGCCGGCAGCAGGCCGCCGATGGTGGTCGGGATCAGGCACACCAGCAGCGCGATCAGCAGCAGCGGGTCGACCTTGACGCCCACGGCCGCACCGATGGCCGGCAGCGTGGCCACCACCACCAGGAAGGTCAGCGTCATCGCCGCCAGCAGCAGGGTCAGTGCGATCTCGTTCGGGGTCTTCTGCCGGTTGGCGCCTTCCACCAGCGCGATCATCCGGTCCAGGAAGCTGTGGCCCGGCTCGGCGGTGACACGCACGACGATCTGGTCGGACAGCACCTTTGTGCCGCCGATCACGCCGGAGCGGTCGGTGCCGGCCTCGCGCAGCACCGGCGCGGATTCACCGGTCACCGCCGCTTCGTTGATGGTGGCCAGGCCCTGCACGATCTCGCCATCGGCCGGCACCAGCTCGCCGGCACTGACGATCACGTGGTCGCCCGGGCGCAGCTCGGCGGCCGGCACCTGGGCTTCCGCCGCTCCCGGCTGCGGCGCCGCCAGCCGGCGCGCCACCAGGTCCTGGCGGGCACGGCGCAGCGAAGCGGCCTGGCCGCGGCCACGGGCTTCGGCGACCGCCTCGGCGAAATTGCCGAACAGGACGGTCACCAGCAGGATCGCGGTCACCGCCAGGCCGAAGCCCAGCGGCGCATTGCCGGTCAGGGTGACGATCGCGGCCACGATCGTGCCGGCCATCACCACCGCCATCACCGGGCTGCGGACCAGTTGCATCGGCGACAACTTGCGCACGGCTTCGATCAGTGCGCGGCGCAGGCCGGCGCCGTCGAGCAGGGCAGGGCGCGCGGCGGCGGAACTACGGGTAGAACTTGCAAGACTACTCATGGCGGTGTCCTCAGTGCAGTCCCAGGCTCAGGTGGTCGGCGATCGGGCCGAGTACCAGCGCCGGCATGAACTGCAGCACGGTCAGGATGACGATCACCGAGACCAGGGTCAGGGCGAACGTCGGGGTTTCGATCTGCAGGCTGCCGGCAGACTCGGGCGCCTGGCGCTTGGCGGCCAGCTGTGCGGCCACCACCAGCGGGATGATCAGCAGCGGGAAGCGGCCCAGCAGCAGCACCAGCGAGCAGCTCAGGTTCCACCACAGCGTGGCGTCACCCAGCCCTTCGAAACCCGACCCGTTGTTGGCGTAAGCCGAGACATACTCGTAGAACACCTGGCTGATGCCATGGAAGCCGGGATTGGACGTGCCGGCCAGGCCGGGCACGGCCAGGGTGATCGCGGTGAACACCAGCAGGGTGATCGGCTGCAGCAGAACCAGCAGCGCCAGCAGGCGTACCTGCGGCGTCTCCAGCTTGCGGCCGAACAGTTCCGGCGTGCGCCCGGTCATCAGGCCGGCCAGGAACACGCCCAGCAGCAGGTAGACGATGAACTGCTGCAGGCCACAGCCGATGCCGCCCCAGATCGCACTGACCAGCATGTTGACCATCGCGATGCCACCGCTCAGCGGCGCCAGCGAATCGTGCATGCCGTTGACCGAGCCATTGGAGACCTGGGTCGTGACCGCCGCCCACAGCGCGGTGCCGTCGGCGCCGAAGCGCACTTCCTTGCCCTCCATCAGCAGCGGCGTGGCGGCGCTGGCGCTATGACCTTCGCTCCACATCATCGCGCCGGTGGACAGCAGCGACATGCCCAGCATGCAGCTGAACACCAGGGCGCCGAAGCGGCGCCGGCCGGTGAACGCGCCGATCATGAAGATCACCGCGATCGGCACCAGCAGGATGCCCACCACCTCCAGCGCGTTCGACAGCGGGGTCGGGTTCTCCAGCGGGAAGCTGCTGTTGGGGCCATACCAGCCACCGCCGTTGGCGCCCAGCTGCTTGGCCGCGACCATCGCCGCCACCGGGCCCAGCGGCAGTTTCTGCTGGGCCATGCCGGCGCTGGCGTCGATCGGCGCGGCCTGCGGGCCGCCGGCCATCGTCGACGGCACGCCCTGGCTGGTCAGCAGCAGGGTCCACAGCAGGCACAGCGGCAGCAGGAAGCGCACGCACAGGCGCACCACGTCCACGTAGTAGTTGCCCACTGCGACCTGGCGGTCATCGCCGCTGCCGGTGGTCGCCGCAGCCTGCGGCGCACGCGCGAACAGCGCACGCAGCGTCGCCACCGCCAGCGCCAGGCCCATCATCGGCGTCACCACCTGAAGGCCGGTGATGCCGGTCATCTGCGAGAGGTAGGACAGCTGCGCCTGGCCCGAATAGTGCTGCTGGTTGGTATTGGTCAGGAACGAGATCATCGTGTGCAGCGCGGTGTCCCAGCGCATGTTCGGGATCTGGTCCGGATTCAATGGCAGCCAGGCCTGGGTCATGAACACCGCCTGGGTCAATACAGCGACCACCACGTTGCTCAGTACGAAGGCCAGTACGTAACCGCGCCAGGACATCGCGCGCGAGGGATCGACGCCGAACACCGTGTACAGCGGCTTTTCGATCCAGTTGAACAGCACGTCGACCTTCATCGGCGTGCCGCGCATCACGCGGGCCAGGTACAGGCCCAGCGGCCACGCCAGCAGCAGGCTGGCGGCAAGAATGACAAGCATCTCAGTCATGGCCGGCTCCGTTAGAACGACTCGGGCCGCAGCACGACATAGAGAAGATAGGCGGCGGCGACCAGCACCAGCACGCCACACAACAACGACAGCCAGGGGGACATTGCAATAGCGTCCTGGTGGAACCCCTCCACCTCAGGCCGCCATCGTCGTCCTGCCGCCCATAAACGCACTACGCGCCGGACCGGGCCGACGCGTAAAGAGTGCATAAATTCGGTGGGTCAAGCCGTAACCGGGCGCCGGAGCCGCGCATGGCTCGGCTCCACAAGCGAATCACGGGGCCTGGCTCGTCGGCGCCACGCCCTTCAGCTCGCGATAGCGCTGCAGCGTGCTTTCGATTTCCGCCTTCAGCGCCTGCTGCTGCTGCAGGAATCCGGCCTGCAGGCGCTGTTGCGACTGCAGCTGCACGTGCCGCTGGCGGATCGCCTCGGCCTGCTTGTCGGCTACCTTGCCGCCGGCCAGTTCACGGTCGCCAGCGGCCGACAACAGCGCCACCAGCGATTCGCGCAGGCTGGTGACGTTGTACGCGGCGGTCTTCAGGTTGTTGTCCAGCACTTCCTGGCGCTCGGCGAACACCCGGCGCAGGTCGTCCTCGCTGCCATAGGTGGACAGCATTGCCTGTTCGGTGCGCTGGCGGGTCTGCTCGGCCATCAGGTCCAGCTGCTGCTGCTGCGCCGCCGTGCTGGCCGCGGCACGCTCCTCGTCGGTCAACGCGCGCTGGACCTGCGCATTGCGCAGGCCGCTCTTCGCGTTGAACTCCTCGCGGGCGTGATTGACCGCATCGGCCGGCAGCGAATCACTGCAGATCCGCTCCTTGCCCTCGTTCCAGCAGTACAGCTTCTTTTCCACCTTGCCGCCGTCGCGCGACTGCGCCGGCACGGTGAACGGCACGGCCAGCAGCAGGCCGGCAAAGAGAACAGCAGGAACTCGGGACATGACCTTTCCCCCTGGTCGGTCAGCGGATCGAACGGACGCCGTACTGGGCCCGGTAGGCTTCCAGCGGCTGCCGGTAACCCACAAGTTCCGGGTTGCCGGAGGCGAAATCAAGCAGGTCGGCCAGCGACGCCACGGCGATCACCGGAATCCCGGCCTCTTCGGCCACCGACTGCGCCGCCGAGCGGCGGTCGGCTTCCGAGGCGATCTCCTGGCGATCCAGGGCCACCACGATGCCGGCCGGGGTGCCGCCGGCAGCGCGGATGATGCCCAGCGCTTCGCGGATGGCGGTACCGGCCGTGATCACGTCATCGACGATCAGCACGCGCTTGCCATTCATGTCGGCACCGATCAGCTGGCCGCCTTCGCCATGCGCCTTGGCTTCCTTGCGGTTGAACGACAGCGGCAGGTCGCGGCCACGCTGGGCCAGTTCGCAGGCCATCGCGGTGGCCAGCGGAATGCCCTTGTAGGCCGGGCCGAACACCACGTCGTACTTGATCCCGCTGGCATCGATGGCGTCGGCGTAGCAGGCGCCGAGCTGGGACAGCAGCGAGCCGGAGTCGAAACGACCGGCGTTGAAGAAATAGGGGCTCAGCCGGCCGGACTTGAGGGTGAACTGGCCGAAGCGCAGGGCGTCGGCGGTCAGGGCCAGCTGCAGGAAACGGTGGCGGTGGTCGCTCATCAAAACTCGATTCATCTTCATTTGGAGCACAAATCCTAATCCAGCTGGGCCTTTCGCGCTCGTCCGGCCCGCTGCGGCGCGCACCGCAGCCCGGCCTGGCGGACTGCGCAGCCCCGCGGGCAACCGGTATGCTTGCCCGGTTTCCCGCCGCAGGTCCCCCGCATGCGCATCATCAGTTTCAACGCCAATGGCATCCGTTCCGCCGCGACCAAGGGCTTCCTCGACTGGTTCCGGGCCCAGGACGCCGACGTCCTGTGCCTGCAGGAGACCAAGGCCCAGGAAGACCAGCTGACCGACCCGATGTTCCGTCCGGACGGCCACCACTGCTTCTATCGCGATGCCATCACCAAGAAGGGCTACAGCGGCGTGGCGATCTACAGCAAGCGCGAGCCGGACCAGGTCATCACCTCGCTGGGCTGGGCGCCGTTCGACGACGAAGGCCGCTACATCGAGGCGCGCTACGGCAATCTCAGCGTGGTGTCCTTCTACATCCCGTCCGGCAGCTCGGGCGACCTGCGCCAGGGCTTCAAGTTCGAAGTGATGGAATGGCTGCGGCCGATCCTCGAGGAGTGGGCGCGCAGCGGCCGCGACTACGTGCTGTGCGGCGACTGGAACATCGTGCGTTCGGCGCTGGACATCAAGAACTGGAAGTCCAACCAGAAGAACTCCGGCTGCCTGCCGGAAGAGCGCGACTGGCTCAACGCGCTGTGCGCCGACCACGGCCAGGCCACCGATGTCGCCGCCGGCCGCGGCTGGGCCGATGCCTATCGCCTGCTCAACCCCACCGGCGAGGACTACACCTGGTGGAGCAACCGCGGCGCCGCCCGCGCCAACAATGTCGGTTGGCGCATCGACTACCAGTTCATCACCCCGGGCCTGCGTGAGCGCCTGCGCAGCTGCTCGATCTACCGCGACGAGCGCTTCTCCGACCACGCCCCGTTCACCGTGGACTACGACCTGTGACCGAGGCCGCCACGCCGGTCAGCTACAAGGGCTGGGCAGGCATCAAGCGCGCCTTCGGCACCCCGTCGGCGCTGACCATGGCCATGCTCGGCTTCGGCAGTGGCCTGCCGTTCCTGCTGATCGCCTCGCAGACCCTGTCCACGCGCCTGCGCGACGTCGGCCTGGACCTGGGCAGCATCGGCCTGATCAGCCTGGCCAGCTTCTTCTACCTGCTCAAGTTCCTGTGGGCGCCGCTGCTGGATCGCTACGCCTTCCCGCTGCTGGGACGGCTCGGCCGCCGCCGCTCCTGGCTGCTGGTGTCGCAGGTGCTGGTGCTGGTCGGGCTGGTCGCGCTGGCCTTCGTGCGGCCCGAACAGGGCGTGTGGCCGCTGGTGATGTGGGTGCTGGTGGCGTCGTTCGCCGGCGCCACCCAGGATTCGGCCGTCGATGCCTACCGCATCGAGATCGCGCCGCAGACCGCCCAGGCGGCGCTGGCCGCCACCTATACGCTGGGCTACCGGATCGGCCTGATCCTGGCCGGTGCCGGCGCGCTGTACCTGGCCCAGTTCGAAGGCTGGATCGTCGCCTACCTGGCGATGGCCGCGCTGATGCTGCTGCCGATCGTCACCACCCTGCTGTGCGCCGAACCGGAACGCCCGGCCACCGCCGTGCAGCGCCGCATCGATATTGCCGAAGCGTTCGTCCAGCCCATCTCCAGCTTCTTCAGCCGCAATGGCGTGGCACTGGCGCTGGTGCTGCTGGCCTTTGTCGGCCTGTTCAAGTTCCCCGACCAGGTGATCGGGGTGATGGCCGGGCCGTTCTATCTCGACTCGGGGTTCGACAAGGCCGACATCGCCACCGTCTCCAAGCTGTTCGGTGTGTGGATGGGCATCGGCGGCGCGTTCCTTGGCGGCATCGCGGTGGCTGCGTTCGGCTTCCGCCGCATGCTGCTGGTGGCCGCGCTGGGCGTGGCGCTGTCCAACCTGGCCTTCCTGCTGATGGCGCACAATCCGGGCAAGCTGTGGGCGTTCTACGCCGCGCTCAGTGCCGACAACCTGTTCCAGGGCTTCGCCGGCACCGTGCTGGTGGCCTTCATGTCGTCGCTGACCGACCGCAACTTCACCGCCACCCAGTACGCCTTGCTGGTCTCGCTGGCCAACCTGCCGGGCAAGTTCGTCGGTGGCGTCTCCGGCTACATCGTCGAAGCCACGTCCTACAGCACGTTCTTCATCCTCAGCTCGATCACCGTGGTGCCAACCCTGCTGCTGCTGGCGTGGCTGTGGCCGCGGATCGCCGATCGCGGGCCGCCGCCGGTCGCCTGATTGCCTGCCCGCCCGGACTGCGGGATCATCGCCCCCGACGCGCCGAGGGGGCGGTGCCTTGCGAACGGGGAAGTGAGCATGGCCGACGTTGTGCTGCGGGACCTGGACCCGCTGCTGCTGGAACGCATCCGACGGGTCGCGGTCGCCCGCGGCTGGACCCACGAACAGACCTGCGCCGCCTTGCTGGAGCAGGGCCTGTTCAGCAGTGAACTGGAGGTCCGCTCCGGCTTCGGCGATCCCGAAGTGGACGCCCTCTCCGCCGCGATTGCCGCCCTGCAGGCCCTGCCGGCAGGGCAGGGCTTCGATTAGCGGCCGCGCTGCCATGCTGTAGCGCCGAGCCCACGCTCGGCTGCTCCTGGCCTGGCCTGGCCCGGCTTGCGCGAAGCCGAGCGGTGCTCGCCTCTACAACGGCGCCTCACCTGCGCGGATGGCCCACCTCACGCCAGGTGGATCGCCCCCAGGATCCGCGGGCCCTTGGCCCCGGTCACGCTCGGCAGGTTGCCGGCCAGCCCGTCCATCGTCCGCTGCGCCAGCCAGGCGAACCCCATCGCCTCCACGTACTCCGGGTCCAGCCCGTGCACTGCGCTGGATTCCACCTGCACCTCCGGCAGCTGCGCCGCCAGCCGCTTCATCAGCTGCCGGTTGCGCACGCCGCCGCCACACACCAGCAGGCGCCGGGTCTGCGGCTGCTGTGACAGCAGCGCATCGACCACGGTCGCCACGGTCAGCTCCAGCAGGGTGGCCTGCACATCGGCGGCGGCGTACTGGCCTTCGCCCATGTGCGCCTCGGCCCAGGCCAGGTGGAACTGTTCGCGCCCGGTGCTCTTCGGCGGCGGCAGCGCGAACCACGGGTCCGAACGCCAGCCGGCCAGCAGGGACTCGTCCACCGCGCCACTGGCGGCATACGCGCCATCGGCATCGAAGGTGCGGCCGGTATGGCGCTGGCACCAGGCATCCATCAGCGCGTTGGCCGGGCCGGTATCGAAGCCGCGCACCTCGCCTTCGCGCGGGATCAGGGTCAGGTTGGCGATGCCGCCCAGGTTGAGCACCGCGCGGTCTTCGTCGGCGGTGCCCAGCATGCCCAGGTGAAAGGCCGGCATCAGCGGCGCACCATGGCCCCCGGCCGCCACATCGCGGCGGCGGAAGTCGGACACGGTGGTGATCCCGGTCAGTTCGGCGATGCGGTTGCCGTCGCCCAGCTGCACGGTGAAGGCCGGGCTGGCCAGCGGGCGGTGGCGCACAGTCTGGCCGTGCGAGCCGATCGCGCGGACCTGGCGGCGGTCCACGCCGGCCTCGGCCAGCAACTGATTGGCGGCGTCGGCGAAGCTGATCGCGATCCGCGCGTCCAGCGCGCCCAGTTCCTCCAGCGACTCCAGCGGGCCGCCTTCACCCAGCGCCACCAGCCGCGCGCGCAGCACCGGTTCCCAGCGGGCGGTCAGGCCGTGCACGAAGCGGCAGCCACCGCCGGCGGGGAACTGCACCAGCGCGGCGTCGATGCCGTCGGCGCTGGTGCCCGACATCAGGCCAAGGTACAGGGGGGCGTCAGCGTCGGCAGTGGTGTTCATGGCAGGCATAAAAAAAGGACGCGGCAAGCTTGGGCTGCCGCGTCCTTCTTCGTCAACGCAGGGCTCAGCCGCGCTTGCGGCTGCTGGACGGCTTGTCCTTGGCGCTGGCCACCGCGGGCGCAGCCTCGTCGCGGCTGGTCGGTGCCGGGCTGGCGTCGGCGTAGATCAGCTTCTCCATGCCCTGGATGCGCGCCATCGCCGGCGCGGTCTGCGCGCGGAAGGCGACCAGCTCGGCGCCCTTCAGCGGTTCCGGCGGCGGCATGGTCACGGTCAGCGGGTTGCGGTGCTCGCCGTTGACGCGGAATTCGTAGTGCAGGTGCGGCCCGGTCGCCAGGCCGGTCGAACCGACGTAGCCGATCACCGTGCCCTGGGCCACGCGCTGGCCGGTCTTGATGTTCGCAAAGCGCGACATGTGGCCGTACAGGGTGGTGTGCCCGCGGCCATGGTCGAGGATCACCACGTTGCCGTAGCCGTTCTGCACGCCGGCAAACTGCACGCGGGCGTCGCCGGCGGCCATGATCGGGGTACCGGTGCGCGCGGCGTAGTCGACGCCCTTGTGCATGCGCATCTTGCCCAG
Organism: Stenotrophomonas sp. FSL W7-1447; assembly: GCF_037966425.1. Taxonomy (NCBI): domain Bacteria; kingdom Pseudomonadati; phylum Pseudomonadota; class Gammaproteobacteria; order Lysobacterales; family Lysobacteraceae; genus Stenotrophomonas; species Stenotrophomonas sp. FSL W7-1447. The sequence goes on from NZ_CP150199.1 coordinate 413,128, forward strand.
CACCGGGTGCTTGCGGGCGCCGAAGGTGGAGCTCAGCCGCGCGAACGGGATCGGCATGCGGATGAAGCTCTTCTTCAGCGAACGGCCGTTGATGTCGTAGTACTCGGACTTGCCGTTGCGGTCGAAGCGGAAGCCGGAATAGGTCTTGCCCCCGGTGGTGAAGGTCGCCGCCAGGATCTTGCTGGTGTCCACCTTCTCGCCTTCGCGCCAGGTTTCATCCATCACCACGCTGAAGCGGTCACCCGGCTGCAGGTCCTTGGAGAAGTCGATGTCGTACTTGAAGATGTCGTCGGTCATCGTCGCGATCGCCGACGGCGACAGCCCGGCGCGGCGCGCGGCGGCATACAGCGAACTGGTGATCTCGCCGCTGGTGACCACGGTGCGCGTGGAGGTCTCGCGGCGGGTCACCTTTTCCTTGATGTCATCGCCGGCCAGGCTCAGCTCCACGCGGTTGTCGGCATCGCGGTCGAAGCGGATGCTGCGCAGGTCGCCGGACAGCGGCATGTCAAAGGCGATCTCGGCACCCGGGCGCAGGCGGGTCAGCGCCTCACGCGCGCCGGGGTGGTCCAGCACCCGGTGCAGCGTGGTGGCCGGAATGCCGGCCTGGTCGAACAGGTCGCTCAGGGTCTGGCCGCGCTGCACGCGCAGCACCTGCCAGCTGTCGCCCGGCACCTGCTGCTGGCGGGCCAGGGTCAGTGGCGGCAACGGCAGCGCCAGGCTGGTGTGGCTGTCGGCGTAGGGGGCATCGATGGTGTGCGAGAAACCGGGGACGATCGTCGCCACCAGGGCGCCGATGGTCGCAAACAGGCTGGCATGCATCCAATGGCGGCGGGTCCAGCGCTCATTGAAGGCGGCGGGAAGGTGTTGCCTGAGCTTCCGATGCAGGGTGTTGTCGTGCAGGACGTGGAGGCGTTCCTGGAAGCGCTGCTTGCGTGCGCGCCCTTGTTCGGAATTGTGCATCGGCGGTTCTTTCCTGGCAGCCCGGGAGCGCGGGCCTGATCGCCGGTTACCATAGACACCTGAGAAAACCGCGTCAAACCCTTGTGCCCATTGGCTTTTGTGAAGCCAATCGGGTTAACTTTGCTTTAACACCCCACACAAGAATCGGCGTTGCCGGGAGTAGTCACGTGTCCTCGATTGAAGAAGCCCTTGCCCTGATCGGCCGTGGTGCCGACGAGATCCTCAAGCTTGAGGATCTGCGTGCGCGCCTGCAGGAAGGCCGTCCGCTGCGGATCAAGGCCGGCTTCGACCCCACCGCGCCCGACCTGCACCTGGGCCATACGGTGCTGCTGAACAAGATGCGCCAGTTCCAGGACCTCGGCCATCAGGTCATTTTCCTGATCGGCGACTTCACCGGCATGATCGGCGACCCCTCCGGCAAGAGCCTGACCCGCAAGCCGCTCAGCCGCGACGACGTGCTGGCCAACGCCCGCACCTACGAGGAACAGGTGTTCAAGGTGCTGGACCGCAGCCGTACCGAAGTGCGCTTCAACTCGGAGTGGTTCGGCAAGATGGGCGCGGCCGACATGATCCGCCTCGCCGGCCAGCACACCGTGGCGCGCATGCTCGAGCGCGACGACTTCGCCAAGCGCTATGCGGCCCAGCAGTCCATCGCCATCCATGAGTTCCTCTACCCGCTGGTGCAGGGCTACGACTCGGTGGCCCTGGAGGCCGACGTCGAACTCGGCGGCACCGACCAGAAATTCAACCTGCTGATGGGCCGTGGCCTGCAGGAGCACCACGGCCAGAAACCGCAGGTGGTGCTGACCATGCCGCTGCTGGAAGGCCTGGACGGCGTCAACAAGATGTCCAAGTCGCTGGGCAACTACATTGGTATCAGCGAGCCGGCCATCGACATCGTCACCAAGACCAT